>DASPPI010000054.1:0-4295 GCA_035625615.1 Steroidobacteraceae bacterium
GGTCGGAGCGCCGCAGGAAACTGGACGGAGGCGGAGCAGGACATGTCTTCAGACCGTCCGTGGCTGGAGCAGCTGCGCGCGAGCAGTGTGGCGCTGCAGGGCGTGCTCGGTGCACTGCTGGAAGCGGAACGGCAGTTCGCACCGCCCGCCTCACCGCTCGAGCGGCTGCAGCAGATCACCACGAGCCCTGAATGGGCCTGGCTGCAGCCGCTGTATCGGCTGATCGCGGATCTCGACCACGCCCTGGCGTACGCACGTGACCTGCCGGCGAGCGAAAGCGCGGCGATCGGCGCCCACGCACGCGAGCTGCTGAGCGGCGGCGGTGCACCGACCGAGCAGGCGTTCCTCGATCACTACCGAGCCCTGCTGCAGAGCGATCCGGCGGTCGCCATGGCGCATGCGGCGGCGTTGCGTGCCCTGCAGGCGCTGCCCCCGGAAGCCACCGATCAAACCGAGCGCTTGCATGCCCGGCATCAGTGGAACGAGCGGCGGCGGTTTCTGCGCATGGGACAACGCGGGCGCGGCGCATCCTGACCCAACGGAGGTGGCGCCCGAGCGCACCACCTCGATGTGATCGAGCGGCTAACAGCGGCTAATAGGCGTAGCCAATCGGCGATAGGTCGATGTCGCGCGGGCGGATCTGCAGCTCGTGCCGGTTGTAGTCGATGATCAGCACGTCGAAGGAGCCAAGCAGGTCCATGCCGAGCGTCATCGCCGGCTGATCGGTCAGCTTCCAGCGCTGGAAGAGGTACATGTCGCCGAAGGTGACGTGCACGCCCTTGACCTTCAGGTTGTCGCTGAAGTCGATGGTGGGCGCGGGAATGTTGTCGCCGCTCTGCACATCGAGCGTGACGCCGATGATTTCCTCGTGCGCGGCATCGCGCGGGAGACGGCGCATGAGTGCCTCACGCAGCGCCACGTTGCCGACGGTTCCCTGTGCGCCGGTGTCCACGATGGCCATGGTGCGCACGGTGCCGACGCGCACGTTCGCCATCAGCAGCCCGTTGACCTCTCTCAACGGCACGACCGTGAAGTCACGCCGCGCGCGCTCGCCGTGTGACACCGTGATTTCCAGGCGATCACGGGTGAAGTCGGCATAGATGCGCTTGTTCTGCAGCCCCTCGATACCCAGCACGCCCTGGGCGCCGCCGAAGACGTCCGTGAGCACCGGCAGGTCCGAGGGCCCGATATAAAGCTCCCCGACTTCCATGTGGCCGACGTGAACGGTGGGCACGACGGCAGTGCCGGTGAATCCGGTGACCACGATGCTGGCGACCGACGGGTTGCCGAGACTTTGCGCCGCGCGCGTGGTGATGGCCGAGCGCGTGGCGCCGGTGTCGAGCACCAGCCGGTAGGGTCCCTTGCCGTCGATCAGGACGGGCGCCCAGATCCGGCCGATACGGTCACGCCGCGTCGGCGCGACGAACCGCGGCTCGGTGGTCTGGACGATGACTTCTTCGAGCTGCTCGGCCGGAGAGGGCAGGGGCTTGGCGGAGGCATCCGGCGTCTGGACCACCTCGGCGCAAACAGGCACCGACAGCAGCCCCAGCAGCCAGCTGGATACCCAGACTTGGGCGTGTCGAGCCACGGACACAGTAAAGCACGCGCGCGCGTTGCGCTCCAGCCGCTTCGTCGCAGTTTGGCACCCGCCCGTCCCCGCCCGCGCCGTTCGGCGGCCCGGGCCGGCGGGCCGCGCCTCACGGACTCAATCTTACAATAATTAACCTTGCGCGTCCGGGGCGGCAGCCAGCTGCGCGCGCAGCTCCCGCTTGAGGATCTTGCCGCTGGCATTTTTGGGCAGGCGCTCGAGCAGCACGATGCGCTTGGGGGTCTTGTAGCCGGCGAGCCGCTCGCGGCAGAAACCGATCAGCCCGCCGGGCGTCACGCCGGCGCGCGGCCGCAGGACCACGGCGGCGGCCACCGCCTCGATCCACCGCGGATCCGGCACGCCGACCACAGCCGCCTCGGCGACGTCCGGGTGCTGGTAGAGCACCTCCTCGACCTCGCGGCTCGCGACGTTCTCACCGCCGCACTTGATCATGTCCTTCTTGCGGTCGACGACCCGCAGGAAGCCCTCCTGGTCGAACACGCCGAGATCGCCGCTGTGAAACCAGCCGTTGCGGAAGGCCGCGGCACTCTGGTCCGCGTCTTTCCAGTACCCGAGCATGACCTGCGGGCCGCGGTGCACGATCTCGCCCACCGTGCCCGCTGGCACCGGCCGATCCTCATCATCGACGATGCGCGTCTCGACGTTCACCACCGGCCGCCCGACCGAGCCGAGCTTGCGCAGCTGATCGCGCGGCTTCAGGACGGTGGTGAGGGGGGCCATTTCGGTCTGGCCGTAGCAGTTGAACAGCTCGAGCGCCGGCAGCCGCCGCGCAAGCTCGCGGATGACCTCGGTGGGCATGGCCGAGGCACCGAAGTACCCCTTGGTGAGGGAGGTGAGGTCGCGTGCGCCGAAATCCGCATGCTGCAGCAGGCCGATCCACACGGTCGGCGGGCAGAAGAGCCGCGTGACACGCTCGCGCTCGATGGCCGCAAGGATCTGCGCCGGGTCGGCCGCGGGCAGCAGCACGTTGGTGGAACCGAGAAAGAGCCCCGGGGACAGAAACGCGTGCAGCTGCGCGCAGTGATACAGCGGCATCGGGTGCAGGTCGACGTCGTCGGCGCCGGCCTCGAGGTCGACGATGCAGCTGAGGTACTGGGCGAGGTAGTTGCGGCTGCTGAGGGTCGCGCCCTTGGGGCGCGACTCGGTGCCGCTGGTGTACATAATCTGAATCGGCTCTTCCTCCGCCACCGTGACCGGCGCGCCCGGCGCCGAAGCCGCGCGCAGCCACTGCGCGACATCGTCCCAGCCCGGCGGCACCGGCGCCCGGTCCTGGCGGATGACGGCCCGCAGTGTGATCTGCGTGCGCGCGCGGCCGAGGGCGGCCTCGGCGATGCCGCGCAGGCGGTCCTCCACGATCAGGCCGCGCGCCGTGCAGTGCTCGAGGATGTACGCGACTTCGGCAGCGTTCAGCATGAAGTTGATCGGCACCGAGATGACGCCGAGCCGCGCGAGCGCGAAGAACAGCACCACCCAGGCATCGTTGTTGTGGGAGAGCAGCGCCACGCGGTCTCCACGCGCGAGGCCGTGCGCCGCGAGGGCGCCGGCGGCGCCATTGATGGTCGCATCGAGCTCGCGGTAGGAGTAGCGCTGCGGGCCGTAGACGAGTGCGGTCTTCTCCGGGCAGCGCGCGGCACTGCGCGCAACCAACTCGCCGATGCCCTGTCGGCGCAGGCCTGGGTACGGCAGTGACGCACCGCTCGGCGCCGGCGCGCCGGCCGCACCGGCTGCATCGCTCATGCTGCCACCCCTCGACGGGCGCACCGGCGGTGTTCGCGCGGCAGGCTCGGTGCACGTGGAATCACCGGGCCGCAGCGCTGTAACCGGTCGCGCCATTGATGGTAACTTACCATGTGATTGGTGACTGCGCCCGGAGCCTGATGTATGACTCGAGCCGTATCCGTCGGCGACCCGCCGGCCCAACAGCCGCCGCTGGTCGAGCAGCCTGCGGGCGTGGCGCCGCCGGCAGCGCTCACGCATCTGCAGCGGCTCGAGGCCGAGAGCATCCACATCATGCGCGAGGTGATCGCGGAGTGCGAGCACCCGGTGATGCTCTACTCGATCGGCAAGGACAGCGCCGTGATGCTGCACCTGGCGATGAAGGCGTTCTATCCGACGGTGCCGCCTTTCCCGCTGCTGCACGTGGACACGACGTGGAAATTCCGTGCCATGTACGAATTCCGTGATGCCATGGCGAAGAAGCTCGGGATGCAGCTGCTGGTGTACGTGAATCAGGAAGGCCTGGCCCGCGGCATCAGTCCCATCACGCACGGCTCGCAGCTGCATACCGACGTGATGAAGACCCAGGCGCTGCGCCAGGCGCTCGACCGGTACGGCTTCGACGCCGCCTTCGGCGGGGCGCGGCGCGATGAGGAGAAGAGCCGCGCCAAGGAGCGGGTGTTCTCGTTCCGCAGCGCCCAGCATCGCTGGGATCCCAAACAGCAGCGCCCCGAGCTGTGGGCGCTCTACAACGCGCGCAAGCGCCCCGGAGAGAGCCTGCGGGTGTTCCCGCTCTCAAACTGGACCGAGCTCGACGTGTGGCAGTACGTCTGGCTCGAGCAGATCCCGATCGTGCCGCTGTACTTTGCCGCCGTGCGCCCGGTGGTGGAGCGCGACGGCACGCTGATCATGGTGGACGACGAGCGGCTGCCGCTCGCGCCCGGCGAGCAGCCGATGATGAAGAAGGTGC
>DASPPI010000055.1:0-13733 GCA_035625615.1 Steroidobacteraceae bacterium
CTGCGGCGCTGTGCTCAGTCCAGCGTGACCGTCAGGATCTGCATCGAATTGGTGCCGCCCTGAACGCCGGACGCCTCGCCCTTGGTGAGAATCACCAGGTCGCGCCGCTCGACCAGCTGCAGCTCGAGCAGCCGCGTGAACAGCGCGCGGTACAGGCTGTCGGTGGAGCTGCCGGCGCCGGTGACGTCGAAGATCACCGGGTAGACGCCGCGGTACAGCGTCACGCGCCGGCGGGTCGCCTCGTGGGGTGTGAAGGCGTACACGGGAATGTCGGCGCGGATGCGCGACATCCACAGCGGCGTCCCGCCCGACTCGGTCAGCGCGACGATGGCGCGCACCTTCATGTGGTTGGCCGTGTACATGACCGCCATCGCGATCGCTTCCTCGGTGCCCTTGAATTCGCCCTCGACGGAGCGCTGACGCGCGCGGGGATGGGTCAGCTGATACTTTTCCGCCCCTTCGATCACCTGGGCCATCGCCTCGACCGCGCGCACCGGGTGGCGTCCAGTCGCGGTCTCGGCCGAGAGCATCACGGCGTCGGTCCCGTCCATCACGGCGTTCGCGACATCGCTCACTTCGGCGCGCGTCGGGACGGGATTCTGCACCATCGATTCCATCATCTGCGTCGCGGTGATCACCACCTTGTTGCGGATGCGTGTCTGGTGAATGATGGTCTTCTGCAGGCCGGTGAGCTCGGCGTAGCCCATCTCCACCCCGAGGTCGCCGCGCGCGACCATGATGACGTCGGCCGCATCGATGATGCCGTGAAGGTTGTCGACGGCCTCGTGGCGCTCGATCTTGGCGACGATGCGCGCGTCACCGCCCGCGGCGCGCACCAGGGTGCGCGCCTGGTTGATGTCGGCGGCCTCGCGGGCAAAGGACACGGCGACGTAGTCGATGCCCTCCTCCGCCGCGAAGCGGATATCCTCGCGATCGCGCTCCGACAGCGCCGGCGCGGAGATACCGCCGCCCTGACGGTTGAGGCCCTTGCGGTCCGACAGCTCCCCGCCCACGCGCACGCGCGTGTCGATGGTGGTTGCGCCCACCGCCACCACATCGAGCACGATCTGACCGTCCGCCAGCAGCAGGGTGTCGCCCGCGACCACGTCCTTCGGCAGATCCGTATAGGCGACGCCCACGGCGAGCGCCGTGCCTGACTTGGGACCAAGCTGCGTATCCAGGGTGAACGGAGCGCCTTCGGCGAGCTGCACGGGCCCGTCGCGAAAGCCCTCGATGCGAATCTTCGGTCCCGAGAGATCGAGCAGCACGCCCACGCACTTGTCGGCGCGTTGGGCGGCTTCGCGCACCCGGCTCAGGCGCCGCCGGCGATCGGCCACGGTGCCGTGCGAGGCATTCAGGCGCACGACGTCCAGCCCGGCGTGCATCATCTGCGTGAGCACTTCGGGGTCATCGGTCGCCGGCCCCAGGGTGCCGACGATCTTGGCGCGGCGGCGCAGCCCCTGCGCCGGACCATCAGCCATCGGCGCGCTGCTCGAGTACGGCAACCGCAGGCAGCGTCTTGCCTTCCACGAACTCGAGGAAGGCCCCGCCGCCCGTCGAGATGTAGGAGATTCCGTCCTCGACGCCGTATTTCTCGATGGCGGCGAGGGTATCGCCGCCGCCGGCGAGCGAGAACGCCTTGCTGCGCGCGATGCCCTGGGCGATGGCGCGCGTGCCTTCGCCGAACTGCTCGAACTCGAACACCCCGACCGGTCCGTTCCAGACGATGGTGCCGGCCGTCTGCAGCAGCGCGCTGTAGCGGTCGGCGGTGTCGGGGCCGATGTCGAGAATCATCTCGTCGCGGCGCACCTCGCTCACCGGGCGCACGTCGGCATGCGCCGTGGCGGAGAACTCGCGGCCGACGACCACGTCCGTGGGCAGCGGGATCTCCGCGTCGCGGGCCTGCGCCTTGGCCATCAGGCGGCGCGCCACGTCGAGCATCTCCGACTCGCACAGCGACTTGCCGACGTCGTTGCCGGTAGCCGCAAGAAAGGTGTTGGCAATGCCGCCGCCGACGATCAGCTTGTCGACCTTGTCGAGCAGTGACTCGAGCACCATCAGCTTGGTCGAGACCTTGGAGCCGCCCACTATCGCGATCAGCGGCCGGGCCGGGTTCTTGAGCGCGCGCTCGAGCGCCTCGAGCTCGCCGACCAGCAGGGGACCGGCGCAGGCAACCGCTGCGTAGCGCGCCACCCCGTGGGTGCTGGCCTCGGCGCGGTGCGCCGTACCGAAGGCGTCCATGACGAACACCTCGCACAGCGCCGCCATGCGGCGCGCGAGCTGCTCGTCGTCCTGCTTCTCACCCTTGAGGAAGCGCACGTTCTCGCACAGCACCGCGCTACCGGCGGCGCAGTCGACACCCGCGATCCAGTCCTTGCGCAGCGGCACCGGCTTGCCGAGCAGCTCCGATAGCCGGGCGGCCACCGGCGCGAGCGTGAGCGCGGGGTCGTCCTGGCCTTCCTTGGGACGGCCGAGATGCGACAGGATGAACACCCGGGCATGCTGGTCCAGTGCGTAGCGGATGGTCGCGAGCGCCGCACGGATGCGGGCATCGCTGGTCACCACGCCGGCCTGCACCGGCACGTTGAGGTCCTCTCTGATCAGGACCCGCCGGTTGCGCAGGTCCGTATCCGTCATCCGCAGCACTTTCATGACGCTTGCGACCACGCCAGCGTGGTGTCGATCATCCGGTTGGAGAAGCCCCACTCATTGTCATACCAGGCGCACACCTTGACGAGGGTGCCGTCGATCACCTTGGTCAGCGTGGCGTCGAACACGGCGGAATGCGCATCGTGGTTGAAGTCGACCGACACCAGCGGCGCGTCGTTGTACGCCAGGATCCCCTTGAGCGCGCCCGCCGCGGCTGCCTGCAGGGACTTGTTGACTTCCTCGACCGAAGTCGCGCGCTTGGCGGCGAAGGTGAGATCCACCAGCGAGACATTGATGGTCGGCACGCGCACTGCGAAGCCGTCGAGCTTGCCCTTGAGCTCCGGCAGCACCAGACCGACGGCCGCCGCGGCGCCCGTCTTGGTGGGGATCTGCGACATGGTCGCGGAGCGGGCACGGCGCAGGTCGGGGTGATAGACGTCCGTCAGCACCTGGTCGTTGGTGTAGGAATGGATCGTGGTCATGAGCCCGGTAGCGATGCCGACCTTGTCGTGCAGTACCTTGGCGACCGGGGCGAGACAATTGGTGGTGCAGGAGGCGTTGGAGATTACGGTGTAGCCGCTCTTGAGCACGTTGTGGTTAACGCCGTAGACGATCGTGGCGTCGACGTCCTCGCCGCCGGGCGCGGAAATCACCACCTTCTTCGCGCCGCCCTTGAGGTGTGCGCCGGCCTTCGCCTTGGTCGTAAACAGGCCGGTGCACTCGAGCACGAAGTCGGCGCCGACGCTGCCCCACGGCAGCTTCGCCGGATCGCGCTCCGCGAACACGCGAATACGATCGTCGTTGACCAGCATGTGGTCGCCGTCGACCTTGACCGCGCCGGCGAACCTGCCGTGCACGGTGTCGTAACGCGTCAGGTGCGCATTGGTCTTGGAGTCGCACAGATCGTTGAGCGCCACGATGCGCACTTCTCCGGTGCGCTTGCCCTCGTATAGGGCGCGCAGCACGGTGCGGCCGATACGCCCATAACCATTGATACCGACCCGGATTGCCATCGCGCTCATTCCTCCAGCAGTTCCCGCAGCTGTCGGCCGATATTATCGGCGCTAAAACCAAAATAGGGAAACAACTCGGCCGCCTTGCCCGACGCGCCGAAGCAGTCGATGCCGAGCACGCGGCCGGCGCTGCCGACATATCGCCACCAGCCCTGCCGCGCCCCTGCCTCGACCGCGAGCCGACGCGTCACGGTGCGCGGCAGGACGGACTCGCGGTAGGCGGCTTCCTGCGCGTCGAAGGCATCAGTCGAGGGCATGGAAACCAGACGCACGCGCCGCCCGGCGGCGTTCAGGGCGCTCACGGCCTGGGCGGCGATTCCGATCTCGGATCCGGTCGCGATCACCAGCGCCTCGGGCGTACCGCGACAGTCGAGCAGCACGTAGCCGCCACGGCGGATGTGGGCGAGCTGCTCGGCGCTGCGCGGTTGCTGCGGCAGCGGCTGGCGGGTGAGCACCAGCGCCGTGGGTCCCGGACGCTCGATGGCGAGCGTCCAGGCGACTGCGGTTTCGGCGGCATCGCACGGCCGCCACAGACTCAGGTTGGGCAGGGCGCGCAGGCTGGCGAGCTGCTCGATCGGCTGGTGGGTGGGCCCATCCTCACCGAGGCCGATAGAATCGTGCGTGTACACCAGTATGACCCGCGTGTTCATGAGGCACGCTAGGCGTACCGCATTGCGCGCATAGTCGGAGAACACCAGGAACGTGCCGCCGTACGGCAGGTAGCCGCCATGCAGCGCCATGCCGTTCATGATCGCCGTCATGCCGAATTCGCGCACGCCGTAATGCAGGTAGTCGCCCGCGCCGTCGCCCGGCGTGAGGGTGCGCGCGCCCTTGAACAGCGTGTTGTTCGAGCCGGTGAGGTCGGCGGAGCCGCCGAAGATCTCCGGCAGCGCGCCGCCGAGCACATTGAGCGCCATCTGCGAGGACTGGCGGGTAGCCTGCGGCGCGCTCTGCTTGAGCAGCTCCTCGAGCAGCCGTCCGGCGGTCAGTGGCCAGTCGGCCGGCAGCTCGCCGCGCAGGCGGCGCTCGAATTCACGCGCCAAGTCGGGAAACGCTTGGCGATAAAGCGCCAGCCGCGCCTGCCAGGCCGACTCCAGCGCCGCACCCTGCTCGCGGTGATCCCAGGCGGCGCGGATCTCCTCCGGCACCACGAACGGCGGGTACGACCAGCCGAGTGACCGGCGCGCCGCAGCCACCTCGTCCGCACCGAGCGCCTCGCCATGAGCCTCCTTGGTGCCCTGCCTGTGCGGTGCGCCGTAGCCGATGATGGTCTTGCAGCAGATGAGCGAGGGGCGGTCGGTCTCGGCACGCGCCGCAGTGATCGCGCCGACTACCGCCTGGGCATCGAGGCCGTCGACGTTGGGCAGCACGTGCCAGCCATAACCCGCGAAGCGCCTGGGGGTGTCGTCGGTGAACCAGCCCGCCACCTTGCCGTCGATCGAGATGCCGTTGTCGTCGTAGAAGACGATGAGCTTGCCGAGCGACAGCGTGCCGGCGAGCGAGCACGCCTCGTGCGAGACCCCTTCCATCAGGCAGCCGTCGCCGCAGAACGCATAGGTGTAGTGCGCGACGATGTCGAAGCCCGGGCGGTTGAACTCTGCGGCGAGCAGCTTCTCGGCCAGCGCCATGCCGACGGCGTTGGCGAGCCCCTGCCCGAGCGGCCCGGTGGTCGTCTCGATGCCGAGCGCCGGGTCGTGCTCGGGATGCCCCGGGGTCTTGCTGCCGAGCTGACGGAAGCGCTCGATATCGGCGATCGTGAGCGGATAGCCCGTCAGATAAAGCACCGAGTACAGCAGCATCGAGCCGTGGCCGTTCGAGAGCACGAAGCGGTCGCGATCGGGCCAGCGCGGATTTGCGGGGTTGTAACGCAGGAAGTCGCTCCACAGCACCTGGGCGATGTCCGCCATGCCCATCGGCATGCCGGGGTGCCCGGAGTTGGCGCGCTGCACGGCGTCCATGGACAGTGCGCGGATGGCGTTGGCGAGTTCGCGGCGGGTAGTCATGGCGGTCAACGGCGGTTTGACGGCGGCGGCTCGCAGGGCGCGCTTGCAGGGCGCGCATTTTCCACCACCAGCGGCTGATGCTCAATCGCCGCTCGCCCCGGGGCACCCGCGGCGGCGCCGACGGTCTCATGCCGTAGCGGGCGCCGGTACTGCGGCAGGCGACTTAAGTTCTGTGCGCATGCGGACTTGAGCGCGGGCGTGCTTCACATTCTGCGCGCGACGGAACGCACACGGCCTCGATGTCGCTTCCCGGTGACGCTGTGTGCGGGGACCTGGTTCACTGCAGTCGTTGCAGAAGCTTTGTTAGGCTTATTCGATGAGCGGAATCCGTATCACTCAATTCACCGATCCGCACCTGTACGGCGATGAGCACGAGTCGCTGCGCGGAGTCGCAACGCTGCCTGCGCTCAGCGCCGCCCTGGCCCAGGCGCGCTCGCGCGACTGGCCGCCGGATGCTCTGCTGGTCACCGGCGATCTGGTACAGGACGATCCGGCTGGCTACCCGCATTTCCGCCGCCTGTTCGCTGAGCTGGGAGTGCCGGTGCTGTGCCTGCCCGGCAACCACGACGAGCCGCAGGCCATGCGCCGCGAGCTCGCCGGCAAGCCGTTCGTGCTCGGCGGCTTCGTGGACCTGGGGCGCTGGCGGATCGTGCTGCTCGACAGCTGCATTCCCGGCGCCGCCAGCGGCGCGCTCAGCGCGGACGTGCTCGCCGGGCTCGACCAGGCGCTCGCCACCGCCGGCACCCGCCATTGCATGGTGTGCCTGCACCACCACCCCGTGCCGATGTCCAGCCGCTGGCTCGATCGGGTCGGCCTGACGAATGCGGCCGAATTCCTGCACACCATCGACGCACACCGCAACGTCCGTGCCATAGTGTGGGGTCATGTGCACCAGAACTACGACGGCCTGCGCAAGGGAGTGCGGCTGCTGGCGACGCCCTCGACCTGTGCGCAGTTCCTGCCGAACTCCGATGACTTCGCCGTGGATCCACGGCCGCCGGCGTACCGCACGTTCGAGTTGCGCGCCGACGGCTCGCTGCTGACGGAGGTCGTGTGGGTCGATCAGCGTTTTGGGGGCTCCTCGCGCTCGGTCTGCTCGGCGGCCTGAGCGCAGCGGCCGCACCCGCCGCCAGCCCCGTATGGGTGATCCGCGGCGCACACAGCACGCTGTACCTTGCTGGCTCGGTGCATCTGCTACCCGCGCAGGACGCTGCGCTGCCGCCGGGTTTCGAGCGCGCTTACACCAACTCCGCTCGGCTCGTCATGGAGCTCGACCTCGCCAAGCTCGATCCGCTCGCGGCGGCCAGCTGGATGCTCGAGCACGGCGCGTTGCCACCCGGCTCCAGCCTGCGGGACATCCTCGGTGAGCAGCGCTACGCGCGCGTGAGCGCGTCCGCGGCGCAGCTCGGACTGCCCGCGGAAGTGCTCGCCGGCCAGGCGCCGTGGGTGATCGCACTCGAGCTCGCCGACCTCGACTACGTGCAGCTGGGGATGGACCCGCAGCAGGGTGTCGAGGAGCAGCTCGTGCACCGCGCACAGGCCGACGGCAAGCCGACCGCGGGACTCGAAACCCTCGACGAGGAGCTCGGCGGCCTCGAGGCCCTGTCGCGCGAAGACCAGCTGCGCCTGCTCGACCAGACCCTGAGCGAGCTGCAGGAGGGGCCCGAGCAGTTGCACCAGGTGCTCGCGGCCTGGCGGCACGGCAACGCCGCCAGGCTCGCCGCGCTGCTGGCGCGCGAATACCGCTCATTCCCGGCCCTGTATCGGCCGCTGGTAACGGCGCGCAATCAGCGCTGGCTCGCGCAGATCGAGCAGCTGGCGACCGGCCAGGAAAACTGTCTGGTGGTGGTAGGCGCGCTGCACCTGGTGGGCGACGGCGGGCTGCTCGAGCTGCTGCGCAAGGACGGCTTCACGCCGGTGCAGCTGAACTGACCGCGCCGGCGCAGTGAGCGCGACAGACACGGCGGCAGCGCTGTCGTCGCCGCGACGACTCCCTCACTCCTGGCACGCCGGCGCGCTCGATAGCGACACCGGCCAGGTGGTGTTCGGCGGATTGCCGAGGATGCGCGTGTTGATCGTCAGGTACAGGTTCGCCAGCCGTCCGCGGGCATCCCCGTAGACGTTCGGATCGCTCGGCGAGCTGCCGAAGTTCCCCACATTCGCCCCGACCTGCGCGTCGCACTGCACGATCGTGCGCGCGGCGCAGGCCGCCTTGTTGAAGATGAAGAAGCCCTCGCTGATCGCGACGCAGGCGTTCAGCTTGATCCGCTCCGCGAGCGTCATGTTCCCTTCGGCGATCGTCTTGTAGAGATTGGTGTACTTCTCGGCAGTGAAGATCTTCAGCTTCTCCGGCAGCGAGCCACCGGGTAACGCCGCAGTGTTGAGCGTGAGGCCGATGCCGTAGATCGAGAGGCCGCGGCTCACGCCCTTGGAGCTTCCGCACCCACCCGTGAGCTCGACGAAATTCGTGCCCTCGGGCACGGTGCCCTCGACCGCGGAGTCCGAGCGCGGCGCCCACGCGGTCACTGTCTGCGGGCAGGCCGGAGCCGTGCCGCCGAGCGCCGTGTCGGCGAACGCCTCGGAGTCGACCAGGATTCCTGCGAGCGCATCGACCCCCTCAGCGACCGTACGGACGAGCATGAAGCCATTGTTGGCCGGTCCGCCACCGCCGCACAGGGAGTCCGGAATGACCGTGGTCCCGAAGCCCGGGCACACCGAGGCGACGGGGAGCGGGTGGCCGGTGCAGGTACCGTACTGCGCGAGGCGCGGATCCGGTATGACCGTGCACGTACTCTCGGACACCGTACCGGGCAGCGGCGAGGGGCCGCCGACGATGGCATGCGGAATCGCACCGTTGGAGAGGTCACAGCCCCCGCTCGCGGCCGCGCAGGTCGCCGCCGGGGCCGGCGTCGAGGCTGACTGCGGTACCGCGATGAAAATGCGGCCGCCCACCGCCGAGCCGTTCCACTGCGCCGGCGAGAAGACGGTGCCGGCAATGGAACCGAGCGAGTTGATGCTGTATGCAGCGGTCAGACCCGCGTACGAGAAACCGGTGGCCGGGTCGACTACGTCCAGGATCTGGTACGTGCTGTCGTGCCAGCGAACGTATCCGTCGCTCGTTGTCACAGACGTGTCGGGAGCGAACCAGCCGACCACATCGCCGGCCGGAGAGATACCACGTGCAGCCGTGATCCCGACTCCGGGTGTCGTACCTGGAACGGTGAACGTGTAGTAGCGCGGTGTGCAGCCGGGCGGCGGCGTTGGGTTCGCCAGCGTCAGCAGCGGGCAGGTCGGTATCGCGCCACCCTGATAGACCCATCCATCCCAGAACGGTGCCCCGCGCCGGCCGACGAAGACGCCGAGGTCGTTGATGCCGCGCGAATAGTTCGGCGCCGGAGTTGCCGGGTACCCGAGGATCGAGTTCAGTGCTCCGTTGACTGGGTCGGTATCTCCATTGAGGTCCTGCCACAGGTCGGAGGGGTTGGGGTCGATCACCGAGCGACCCGCCTTGTAGATGGTCGCGACCAGCCCGGTAGCCGGAGACGCAAAGTCACCGGGAATACCCACTGCCTCGCCGGCACGCGGCGCAATGCCGGAGAACTCGGTGGCCACGGGGCCCGCGCCCGAGACCAGCGGATGGTCGAAGCTGGTCCAGACACCGTTCAGGTACGTGAATCCGTGCTCGGCGCCGTTTATGTCCCAGTAGGTGCCCACGATCTCGCCCGCGTTGCTGATACCTTCGGCAAGCGTTCCGGCGGCGCCCGCGCCCGGGTACTGGATCGGTGTCAGCGTGCCGGGTTGTCCGTCGGCACCGGGCGTCCACAGGTACGAGAGGTTGACGCTGCCGTTCCCGATCGGGCAGTCGCCGATGATGATCTGACCGTAATCGTTGAAACCCGGCGTCCACAGACAACCCGGGTTCGAGTTCGGCATGTCGATGAACGTATACGTATAGGTGGCGTTCAAGGCGCTGGCCGGGCCGCAGGCGCCGGCAAGCAGGGCCGCGACGGCAAAGTAGTGGCACGGCTTCATTGATCCCCCTCGCTCGTCGTTGCGCCGAGGCCGCGACCGACAGTGTTGTGGTTGTGCGGTCGTCGGCCGCCCGCGCCGGCGTATGTTAGTCATGCCATTGTGACATGGCCGTTTAACGATAACGAACGTCCGCGTGTGGCCGGCGGCGAGCCCGGCGGCTTATGTCAAAGCACGCACTGCCCGGGCGCGCGCTGCGTAGAAGCGCCGCAGCGGCAGCGCCAGCAGCACGGTCCAGATGAGCACCAGCCAGCCGACGAAGCCGTCGAAGCGGCTGAGCAGGAATGCGAGCGGCGCACCGCCCGCCGGCTGAGTCAGGCCGTGTGTCACCAGCATCACCCACACCCAGCCGGCGTGCAGTCCGATGCAGGCGGCGATGTTGCCGGTAGCGGCACGCACCAACCCCAGCACTCCTCCCACCGCCAGCAGTGCGAGGAAGGCATCGGCGATGCCCGTCGGCTGCGCAAAGGCGTGCAGCGTCCCGGCCAACAGGTCGAGGCCGCTGCGCGCGGTCACCGCCGCGGGTGCGATGTGGTAGCTCGCGAAGAAATGCGTGGCCGCGTACAGCAGCGCGGTGAGGATGATGGCGGCGCGCGTACCCGATTCGCGCTCGATCGCAGTGTGCATCGCACCGCGCAGGAAGGTCTCCTCGATGAAGGCTACCGCCAGTGCACTGACCGCGCTGCGCGTCACGAGCGCTGCCAGCGCCGCCGCGCTCAGCGGTGCGCCGGAGCGCCATTCGAGCAGCCCCAGCATACTCATGACGCCGACCACTGCGAGCATGCTCGCCACACCGAGCGCGAGCGCGAGGGCCAGCTCGCGCAGGAACTCGCGACGCGGCAACCCGTAACCGAGACTCCCGCGGTCGGCGAGCCCGAGGTGCCGTGCCACGGCGAGGAACCCGAGCAGCAGCGCCAGCATGCCGATGCGCTCGCCGATGCGATGAAACGGGAAGTCGAAATACGGATGCAGCAGCAGCCACGCCGGCCACGCCAACAGCGCGATCGCCGCCAGGGATAGGACCATGAGTGCGAGGAACCAGCTGAAAGCGCGCATCGATAGCGACTTGCTTGCCTTAGGGCGCCCGCCCCGCATAGCTTATGCGGTCCCGAGCTGGTGAGGAGTAATGTCGGCACCCCCCGTGCAACCGATCGTCATCTGGTTCGGCCGGGTCGGCGACATGATCCTGCTGTCGGCGCTGCTCGACATCCTGCACCGCCGTTACGGCAGAGGCTGCCACCTGATCGGCGCCGGCTCCTGGGTGGCGCAGCTGTACGCCACCCACGAGGCGGTGGCGCGCGTGTCCTGCCTGCACCGCTATACCGCCTTTCTGTTCGATGTCGCCTGGTGGCGCACGCTCGCGGCGCTGCGCGCCAGCCGCGCCGATCCGGTGTACGTCTGCGAGTACGATGCGCGCAAGCTGGCCCGCGTGCAGCGGCTGCTGACACTGAGTGGCACCAGCCCGGCGCGCTGTTTGTTCATTACTCGCGAGATGAGCTTCGCTCCAGCGCACCGGGGCGACACGTCGCGGGTCCTGGGTGATGCACCACCCCAAGCGCAACTAGTCGCTCCTGCGCACTGGGGCGACGCGCCCGCGCGCTTGGCGGAAGCCCCACCCCCAACGCTCGTACAAGCTCCTGCGCATTGGGTCGACCGCCTGATCAGCTTCGGGCGGCTCACGCCGGCAGCGTTCGGTGCCGCCGACTATCCGTGGCCGTCGCCACCGCCGCGCTGCGCACCGTACCTCGAGGTGTCGGCCGCAGCACAGGCCGACTGCGCACAGTGGATCGAGGCCCAGGGCTGGAGCGCTCGCCCGCTGGTGCTGGTGCAGCCGGGCAACCGCCGCACCATGCGCGGCAGGCGGCTGCGCCTCGCGGCGGAGGACGACAAGGCCTGGCCCATCGACCGCTGGGCAGCGCTCCTGCACCGGCTCCACGCGCACATGCCGGAGGCGGTGATCGTGCTGTGCGGCGCGCCGCGCGAGTCGCTGTTGCTCAAGTGGATCATGGACGCCGCACGGCTGCCGGCCGTCGCGGCCGCGGAGCTTCCGCTCGGACGGCTGCTCGCGCTGTGTGCGCGCGCCCACAGCATGATCTCGGTCGACACCGGGCCCGCGCACGCCGCCGCCGCGCTGTCCCTGCCGCTGGTGGTGATGTTTGGCGCGAACTCCCCTGCCGAGTGGCTGCCGCGCAGTGCCGGAGGCTCCGCCGTCGTGGGGGTGGGCGGACCGCCGCAGTCGCGCCGACTCGACCAGGTTCCGATGGAGAGCGTGTTCGCCGCCTGGTGCGGGCTGCCGGGGCGGCCCGCACCCGTTGCAGCCGGAGGCGGCGCCGCGGCGGACGGCGCGCCACGCGCGCTCAGGCCGACAGCAGCGCGCGCCACTGCGCCGTAACCGTGCTCAGGCGAAACCGCGGGTCGGGGCCGGTGAGCGGCCGCGCGCCCGCGCGCCACGCGCGGATGCGCTCGATGAACGCATCGAACAGGCCGGCCGCCGCCGCCAGGCGTGCCGGGGTCCGCCGCCAGCTCGCGGGCAAGCCGCCCACGGCCGCCTGGTAAAGGCGGTACGCGCCCCTGAGCGGCAGGACCTGCCGCGGATCTGCGAGCACTTCCCGCGCCGCACCGCAGTCGAGGGTGAGGACCGGCGTCCCGAGCGCGTGCGATTCGGCGAACACCAGACCGAAGGTCTCGGGGATCACGAAGTTGGGGCAGAAGGTGCACAGCGCGCTGCGCACCTCGGCGTGGATGCGCGTCTGCGGTTGCGCCCCGAGCTGCTCGACGCCGGCCAGCGCCACCGCGCGATCGGCCCGGTAGCCGGGATTGCCGACGATGAGCCGCAGGTCCGGCATGGCGCGCCTGAGTGCGCGGAAAGCATCGAGAGTGAAGTCGAGCCCCTTGTTCGGCGAGGAGAAGAACACCAGCTTGCGCTCGTCCACCGGCGTGCCGTCGGGAACCAGCGCATCGTCGACGGCATTGTAGATGGTGAGCGCACGCACCTGCCCGCCCACCCCGATGCTGCGCAGCGTCGCCTCGACGCCGGCGCGCTGCCAGTCCGACACACAGATTGCGCTCACGGCCATGTGGCGCAGCAGCGGCGCGGTGGCCGCCAGCCAGCGTGCGCGTCGTCCATGCGGATGCATGCGGTCGTGCAGCCACAGATATACGCGTGCCCGCGGGTAGTGCTGCTGCACCAGCGCCAGCGCATGCGAATCGCGATTGACGACGACGGCGGTGATGCCGCTCAGGCGCTGCGGGCTGCGGTAGCGTTCCCAGTCCTCGGTGCGGTTGTGCTGCACGACCCAGGCGCCGAGCGCATCGGCCACGCGCACCAGCGTCGCCTCGGCGCCTCCGAGTGCCTGCGTGCGCAGAGTGCGCGTGTCGTAAGGCTGCTGACAGACCGGGTCATAGAACAGCACCGCGCTCATTTGCGGGTCGGTGTGCGCGTGCCCGTGCCCTGGCGGGTCGACCATGCGGCGACCTGCGCAAGGCGCGCCAGCGGGTCGGCGAGCTCGAGGAGTACCAGCCGCTCGGCCGGCGTGAGCGGCAGGATCTCCGCCCAACGATTGCCGACCCAGCCCGCGTCCTCGTAATGCGCCTCGACGTGTGTGTAGGCGCCACCGAGCCGCGGCAGCACCTCGCGCAGCAGCTCGCCGAGGTGCGCGAATTCGCCGGGCAGCGCCTGGCGGGCCTCTTCGGGCAGGTAGTCGACCTCGGCGAGGTGCAGCCCATCGCTTTGCTGCCAGTGCCTGAGCACCCGGAAGCGCCGCTCGCCGACGCAGACGACGCCGAGCAGCCCGTCGGTGAGCGTGTCGAAGTCCACCAGGCGCGCGCTGGTACCGGTGCCGGCCAGGGCCGCCACCGCGCCGCCGACCTCCGCACCCTCGAGAATCAGCACCACGCCGAACGCGCGCTGCTCCCTGAGACAGCGCCGCACCATGTCGAGATAGCGCGGCTCGAAGATGCGCAGGCTCAGGGGCCCGCCCGGAAACAACACCGTGCCGAGCGGAAACAGCGGCAACTCGCTCGGGCTCATGCGCGCGGC
>DASPPI010000056.1:0-67027 GCA_035625615.1 Steroidobacteraceae bacterium
CACATCGAGCGCCGCCGCCATGAGCCCGAGCGAGCCGCCGGCGAGCACCACGCGCTCGTAGTCGAGCCCGCTCATGAGCACGCGTACCCCGCCGTTCTCGCTGCCGAGCAGATTCTCCGCCGGGACCAGGCAGTCCTCGAACACCAGTTCGCAGGTGCCCGAACCGCGCATGCCGAGCTTGTCGAGCTTCTGCGCGGTAGTGAAGCCGGCGGTGCCGCGCTCGACGATGAAGGCGCTGATGCCGCGGGGACCGGCGCCGGGGTCGGTCTTGGCGTACACCACGAACACGTCCGCGTCGGGTCCGTTGGTGATCCACATCTTGCGCCCGTTGAGGAGATAGCCGGCGCCGCGCCGGTCGGCGCGCAGCTGCATCCCGACCACGTCCGAGCCCGCCCCGGGCTCGGACATGGCGAGCGCCCCGACGTGCTCGCCGCTCACGAGCCGCGGCAGGTAGTGGGCCGCCTGGGCCTCAGTCGCGTTGAGGCGCAGCTGATTCACGCACAGGTTGGAATGCGCCCCGTACGAGAGCCCCACGGCGCCCGAGGCGCGCGAGATCTCCTCCATGACGACGACGTGCGCCAGGTAGCCGAGGCCGGCGCCGCCGAAGCGCTCGGACACGGTGATGCCGAGCAGTCCCTGCGCCCCGAGCGCGGGCCATAGGTCGCGCGGGAACTCGTTGCTGCGGTCGATGTCGGTGGCGCGCGGGGCGATCTGCTCGGCGGCGAAGCGGCGCACCTGCCGGCGGATCTCCTCGAGGTCGGGTCCGAGGCCAAAGTCGCTGTCGGTGCAGTCGAGCACGTTCATGGGCTTGCCATCCAGTCTATTGTGATCGTATGATTGTCGGACAAACCGGCAACGATGGCAAGCCCCCATGCCCCGCTTGAGCACCCGCGTCGACCGCCAGTCGGAGGAGTACCGCGATAACGACCGCGCCATGCGCGCCCTCATCGAGGACCTGCGCCGCGAGGTGGCCCGTGCCGCGCGCGGCGGCTCCCGGGCGGCCGTGGACAAGCACAAGGCCGCCGGCAAGCTCCCGGCGCGCGAGCGCATCCGCGTGCTGCTCGATACCGGGAGTCCGTTTCTCGAGCTCTCGCAGCTCGCCGCCCACGGCATGTACGGCGGGGACATCGCCTGTGCCGGCATCGTGACCGGCATCGGGCGCGTGGCAGGCCGCGAGTGCGTGGTGGTGGCCAACGATCCGACGGTCAAGGGCGGCACCTACTATCCCATCACGGTGAAGAAGCACCTGCGCGCCCAGGAGATCGCGCGCGACAACCGTCTTCCCTGCGTGTACCTGGTCGAAAGCGGCGGGGCGTTCCTGCCGGCGCAGGACGAGGTGTTCCCCGATCGCGATAATTTCGGGCGCATCTTCTACAACCAGGCGACGCTCTCGGCGCTCGGCGTGCCGCAGATCTCGGTGGTGCACGGCTCGTGCACCGCCGGCGGCGCGTACGTGCCGGCCATGTCGGACGAGAACGTCATCGTCAGGAACGCCGGAAGGGTGTTCCTCGGCGGCCCGCCGCTGGTGAAGGCCGCGACCGGCGAGGACATCGACGCCGAATCCCTCGGCGGCGCTGACGTGCACTGCCGCGAGTCGGGCGTGTGCGATCACTACGCCGAGAACGACACGCATGCGCTCGCGATCGCGCGCCGCATCGTGGCGCGGCTGCGCGCCGGCCCCGGCACGGCGCCGCCGCAGTCGCCGCGGGAGCCGCGGTACGAGGCCGAGGAGCTGTGCGGCCTGCTGCCCGCCAACCTGCGCAAACCCTACGACGTGCGCGAAGTGATCGCCCGCCTGGTCGATGACTCCGAGCTCGATGAGTTCAAGCAGCTCTACGGCACGACGCTGGTGTGCGGCTTCGCGCACCTCGGCGGCTATCCGGTCGGCATCCTCGCCAACAACGGGGTGCTGTTCTCCGAGAGCGCGCTCAAGGGCACGCATTTCATCGAGCTGTGCGCGCGCGAGCAGATCCCGCTGCTGTTCCTGCAGAACATCACCGGCTTCATGGTCGGACGGCGCGCGGAAGCCGGCGGCATCGCCAAGGACGGCGCCAAGCTCGTGACCGCGGTCGCCTGTGCCACGGTTCCCAAGCTTACCGTCATCATCGGCGGCAGCTACGGCGCGGGCAACTATGCCATGTGCGGCCGCGCCTATTCGCCGCGGCTGCTGTTCCAGTGGCCGAATGCGCGCATCTCGGTCATGGGCGGCGAGCAGGCCGCGAGCGTGCTCGCGACCGTCAAGCGCGACCAGCTGCAGCGGAGCGGGCGCGCATGGCCGGCGGAGGAGGAGGCGGCGTTCAAGCAGCCGATCCGCGAGCAGTACGAGCGCCAGGGCCATCCCTACTATTCCTCCGCGCGGCTGTGGGACGACGGCGTCATCGACCCGCGCGACACGCGGCGTGTGCTGGCGCTGGCGCTGGCGGCGGTGCGCACCAGCCCGCAGGAGCCGGCGCAGCCGTACGGCGTGTTCCGCATGTAACCGCCCGGGAGGCAGCGCGTGATCAAGACACTCCTGGTCGCCAATCGCGGCGAGATCGCCTGCCGCATCTTCCGCACCGCGCGGCGGATGGGCCTGCGCACCGTCGCGGTCTACTCCGATGCGGACGCCGGCGCGCGGCACACGCGCGCGGCGGATGAAGCGCTGCGTATCGGGCCGGCGCCGGCGCGCGAGAGTTATCTCGACATCGCCCGCATCCTCGCGGCAGCGCGCGCGAGCGGCGCCGACGCCGTTCACCCCGGCTACGGCTTTCTCGCCGAGAACGCGCAGTTCGCGCAGGCGTGCGCCGACGCCGGGCTCGTCTTCGTCGGTCCGCCGGCCGCCGCCATCAAAGCCATGGGCTCGAAGATCCTCGCCAAGACGCGCATGCAGGCGGCCGGGGTGCCGGTGCTGGCGGGCTACGCGGGCGCGCAGCAGGACCTCGAGCACCTCGAGCGCGCCGCGCGCGCGGCCGGGCTGCCGCTCATCATCAAGCCCGCCGCCGGCGGCGGCGGCAAGGGAATGCAGATCGTGCGCGCGCCGGCGGAGCTCACCAGCGCGCTGGCCGCGGCGCGGCGGCTGGCCGAGAGCGCCTTCGGCGACGGCGCGCTGCTGCTCGAGCGTTACCTGCCGGCACCGCGACATCTCGAGGTGCAGGTGTTCGCCGATACGCACGGCAACACTGTGCATCTCGGCGATCGCGATTGCTCGACTCAGCGGCGTCATCAGAAGCTCATCGAGGAGGCGCCCGCGCCGGCGGTGCCGGACCAGGTGCGCGCGCGGCTGCGCGCGGCGGCGCTGGTGGTGGCGCGCGAGATCGGCTACGTGAGCGCCGGCACGGTCGAGTTTCTCTACGACGGGCGCGAGTTCTACTTCATGGAGATGAACACGCGGCTGCAGGTGGAGCACACGGTGACCGAAGCGGTGACCGGACTCGACCTGGTCGAATGGCAGCTGCGGGTAGCGGCCGGCGAGCCCCTCCCGCTGTCACAGGATGAGGTGCAGCTCGCCGGCCACGCCATCGAGGCGCGCGTGTGCGCCGAGGACCCCGAGCGCGGCTTCCTGCCGAGCGCCGGGCGGCTCGAGCTGCTCGAGTGGCCGCAGCTCGAGTCGGTGCGCGTCGATGCGGGCTTTGCGACCGGCGACACCGTCCCGGACACCTACGACTCGCTGCTCGGCAAGGTGATCGCCTGGGCACCGGATCGCATGCAGGCGGCCGCGCGGCTCGCACGCGCGCTCGACCACACCTACTGTGCCGGCGTGCGTACCAACGAGCGCTGGCTGGTACGCGTGCTGCGTTCGGAACGCTTCCTCGCGGTCCGGCACAACATCGCGCTGCTCGATCAGGGCGGCGCCGAATTCGCCGCCGCGCCGGGCATGGCGCCCGAGGCGCTGATCCTGGCTGCGCTAGCGCTCCATGAGACACCGGCGGCTGTGCAGTCGTTCCCTGCGGCACACCCGGGACCGATGACCGAAGCGGCCGCGCGGCCGCGGCACGCCGTGAGCCCCTGGGAGCTCAGCGATGGCTTTACTCCAAACCTCGCAGCACCGATTGCCTACACCCTGTGCCGGCACGGACAGCGGCATACGGTGGAGCTCGAGTACGCGCGCGGGCGCCCGGTCTCGGCGAGCGTGGATCGGCGCGCGCAGCTGCCGGTGGCGGATGTGGCGGTGGATTCGGGCAGCGTGGCGGCGCAGCTCGGGGAGCGGCGCTGGCACGCCCGCTACCTGCTGAGCGGCGCGCACGTCTACCTCTGGGCGGACTCCGAGCGGTTTGACTTCGCGCTCGACGACCCGCGCACCCACGAGTTCTCCGCGACCGCCGCGAGCGGCGGGCTCACCACCCCGCTTCCCGGCGTGGTTGTTTCCGTGCCGGTCGCGGTCGGGCAGCAGGTCGCCGCTGGCGAGGTGCTGGTGGTGATCGAGGCGATGAAAATGGAGCACACCATCACCGCGCCCTACGCCGGCACCGTGCAGTCGATTCACTTTGCGCGCGGCGCCCGCGTGCCCGAGGGCAGTGCGCTGCTCGAGCTGGCGCGCAGCGCTGACCGTTAGCGTCGCGCACAGGCACTAGCGCTGGCACTACCCGCGGCGCTGGCCCCGGCGCTGTCGCCAATCGCCAACAGTGCGCAGCGCAGTGACGCGCGTCGCGTGCGGCCCCGGCCGGCCTCGCTACAATTATTTCTTGCCGCGGCGGATCAGACGCCGCAATGGAGGAGACGATGAACAAGTCACTGGTGACCGGCCTGGTGGTCGGGGCGGTCGTGGCGGTCGCGGCCGGTGCCACCGCCGGCCTCAAGCTGATCAACAAAGCTCCTGAACACCCGACGGGTCCTGAATACGCGCAGGTGCTGAAGGTCACGCCGCTCACCCACAAGACGCGCACACCGCGTCAGGAATGCCACGACGAGCAGGTCACCCGCCAGGCCCCGGTCAAGGACGAGCACCAGGTCGTCGGCACGGTCGCCGGCGCCGTGATCGGCGGGGTGATCGGCCACCAGATCGGCGGCGGCACGGGGCGCGATCTCGCCACGATCGCCGGCGCCGCGGGCGGTGGCTACGCGGGCAACCGCGTTCAGAAGAACATGCAGGACCGAGATACCGTCACCACCACCGAGCAGAAGTGCGAGACGGTCTACGACACCTCAGAGAAGCAGGTTGGCTATCAAGTGCGCTATCGGCTGGGCGAGCACGAGGCGACCGTGAAGATGGATCACGATCCGGGCGAGCGCATCCCCGTTCGCGACGGCAAGCTGGTCCTCGACAGCGGTAGCGCCAGGACGAGCAAGAACCAGACCTGAGTCGGTCGGCTCGCGGCGGCTTATGGGTGCTTCGCCGCCGGTTTGGCGGCGGCGCGCTCGGCGCGTGCTTTGGCGATCAGCTTGTCGACCGTGGCCAGCAGCTGGGTGAGGTAGGGCATCTCGCCGTTGGCAGGGTCGGACATCGCGACGTACTTGCCGTCGACGGCCATCGACGGAACGCTGTCGATGCGATAGTCCTCGGCCATCTTGTCGGCCTGCACGGTCTCATTGTTGACACCGAAGGAAGCGTAGGCGGCGGCGAACTTGTCCGCGTTGCCGCCGCTCTTGGCGATCCAGTCGGCGATACGCGGCTCCTCGAACAGCGGCTGCTGTTCCTCGTGAATGGCCTTGAACAGCAGGCCGTCGAGCCGGGCCAGATCGCCGTCGGCCTGCAGCGCGTAGAAGACCCGCTGCAGGTTCACCCACGCCGGCCGCTGGAAGCCGACCGGTACGCGGCGAAACACCACGTCCTTGGGCAGCCTCGCCTCCCAGCTCGCCACCAGCGGGTAGAAATTGGCACAGTGCGGGCAGGCATACGAGAAGAACTCGATGACCTCGATCTTGCCCGGATCGTTGGTGGGCAGCGGCGGCGTGAGCGCGCGGAAGTCGGTGCCTTCCTTGAGCGCCTCGGCACGGGCGGGATCGATAGCGAGCAGCGCTATGAGCGCACAGAGCGTCAACGTCACCGCGCGGAGCGAATTCGGCATGGAGCTTTCCTTTCCTTCAGCGTGCGGCATGTTGTCGCAGTTTAAGTAAATAGCGCTCGCGAAGCTCCGTCTGCCGCGAGCGCAGCCGCCGAGGACTGCGGCCAGCATGCAATAACGGGTGGCTCTCACGGGGCTTCGCCTCTTGTGGCGCGCCCATTATTTCCGACCGCGGCGCCCGACGTCTGCAGCGGAAGGCGCCGGCGCGCCGCAGTGGTGGAAACATATGGTGAGTCGCGGTCGAAGAAGCGCCACGGCCGCTGCGCCCACTGGCCCGCATAGTCGACGCCGATGCGCGTCGCGCGCGCGATGCGCGCGCGCGGCGTTCCGGGCGGCGGTTCCTCGAGCCACAGCACATCGCCGCGCAGATCTGCGCCGTTGAGGCGGCGGTCGATGCACAGTGCACGGCACAGCAGCCCTGGGCCCGAGGTCCGTTCGCCGAGCCCGCCCAGCGGCTCGAGCGCGCGCAGGAGCACGGCGTGCGGGACACCGGGGCGTCCGGTGACGACGTTGAGGCAGTTCCAGAAGCCGTAAATGAAGTACACATACGCATGTCCGGGCGGCCCGAACATCACCGCCGTGCGCGGCGTGCGCCCGCGCGCGGAATGCGCCGCGAGATCTCGCGGTCCGAGGTAAGCCTCGGTCTCTACGATGCGCCCGGCGCGCCGGGTGCGGCCGTCGTCGTGCACCAGGTGCATGCCGATCAGCGCGCGGGCAACGGCGAGGGTGCTGCGTTCGAAGAAGGCGCGGGGGGGCTTGCGGTTGCGCAACATGCGCGCGCGATAGTAAGGCGAATCCTCTACAATGCACCCCTCGAAACGGGCGAGGACGCCACTTTCTGCAAAATCAAGGATACCGCTTGACATCAGCGAGGATGCGCAGACCACGCGCGCGAGGTCCGAGTGCACTGCTGTGGGGCGTCGCCTGCCTCGGGCTGGCGGCGAGTGCGGCGCGGGCGAGCCTGTACCCCCTTCCGACCGACGGCTCGTCGGTGATCGGGGCCGATACCAACGTCACCACGGTGTACGAGGACACGCTGCCCGACCTGGCGCATCGCTACAGCCTCGGGTACTACGAAATCATTCGTGCCAACCCGGGACTCGATGTGTGGATACCGGGCGCCGGCAAGCAGGTGACGCTGCCGGGACGGCACATTCTGCCGGCCGGTCCACGCGAAGGCATCGTCGTGAACCTGCCCGAGCACCGGCTGTACTACTTCCCGAGGCCGCAGGGCCACGAGCATCCGATTGTCATAACCTACCCGGTGAGCATCGGCAAGATGGACTGGCACACCCCGCTCGGCGAGACGCACGTCATCGCCAAGATCGTGCACCCGGCGTGGTATCCGCCCGAGTCGATCCGCAAGGAGCACGCGGCGAATGACGACCCGCTGCCGAAGCTCGTGCCTCCCGGACCCAACAACCCGCTGGGCGATTACGCGCTGCGACTGGGGGCGGGGCGCGGCGAGTACATGATCCACGGCACCAACAATCCGACCGCGGTGGGCATGGCGGTCACCCACGGCTGCATCCGTATGTATCCGGAGGATGTGGCCGCGCTGTTCGCCCTGATCCCCGTCGGCACCAAAGTCCGCCTCGTCAACGAGCCGCTGAAGATCGCCTGGGTGGACGGGCAGCTGTACCTCGAGGCGCATCCACCGGTCGATGAGGAAGGCCAGTCGGTCGAGCCGAACCTGCAGCAGCTGTCACAGCGGCTGCAGCAGGTGCTCGGCAACGACACCGCCGCCATTCACTGGGACCTGGCGCGCGCCACCTTGCGGGCCGCCTCCGGCATCCCGACCCTGGTGGGGCTGGCCGCCGACCCCGGCAAGCCGGCGCCGCAGGCGCAGGCTGCGGTGCGGGTGACGCACACCGCGCGCTAGCCGCGCCGCGCTGTTCCCCGCGCTGTCTGTCAGCGGGTCCGGCGCAGCGCCGCGATCAGGTTCAGGATCTGGCTGGCGCGCGACAGCACCGACAGCGCCGAGCGCGTCCACGCCAGCAGCGCCAGCACCTGGCGCGGCCGCCCGAGCAATATCAGCCCGACGGCCGCCACGACCCATACCAGCGGATGGTGTACCGGACGCGCTGCCTCGGCGCGGGCGGCCGCCGCGCCGACGCCGGCCTGAAGCCAGCCGAGCGGGCGCTTGAGCTGCGCTACGCGCTCGGCCAGGTCCAGTCGCTGCGCCTCGCTGCGTGCGAGCAGCGCCTGACGGCGCGCCTCGAGCTGTGCCATGCGCTTCAGGGGGATCCTCCGGCGCGGTCGCGATCCTCCTGCAGCTGCTCGAGCGAGCCCTGCAGCATTCCCGGCTGAGCATGCAGGGTACGCGCTGCGAGTACCGCGAAGGTCACCGCCAGGGCGACAAACACCATGCCGCCCCCGAGCAGCGCCAGCATGCGATGCGTGTCCCACAGCGCCACGACGAGCGCCGTCACGCCGAAGCCGAGCGCCAGCATCGCGCAGGCGATGGCGCCGACCGCCCACACCAGCACGCGCACCAGCGTCCGCAGAACGATCTCGAGCTCCACCGCGGCGAGATCGAGCCGGGTATGCAGCACGTCGATGCTCGCGCTCCACAGGCCGCGCAGCCCCTGCCGGGGGGTGTCCGCGCCGGCCTCGTGCGGCGACGGGCCATGGGCGTGCATCAGCGGCGGCCCATGATCAGTCCGAGCAGCAGCGCGACGCCTCCGGCGATGGCCACCGCCTGCCAGGGATTGTCGCGCACGTAGCTGTCGACATCGCGCGCACGCTCGCGCACGTTGTCTTCCAGCTCGTTCAGCCGGTCCCGCATCTGGCGCAGCGTCGCCTGGGCGCGCTCCGGCAAGTCCGTGCCGCTGGCCGCGTTGGTGGTGGCCTGCAACAGCGCCTCGGCATCACTCACCAGTGCGCGCAGGTCTTCGGCGAGTTTGCCTCCGTCGAATCGGCCGCTCATAGCGACTCTCCTTAAACCAGTCACTGCAAGCGCTGATTTACGCACATCTCCACCGAAACCGCGAGACTCGCGCGGGCGGCTGCGCTACTCTCGACGGCGGAGTCCCTCGGCATGACTGCGCCCCATCCCAATCCGTTGCTCGAGCTGCGCCAGCTCGGCGAGAGCGTGTGGCTGGACGACATCAGCCGCGGCATGCTCGAGGAGGGCAGCCTCGCGCGGCTGATCCGGGATGACGGCGTCGCCGGGCTCACCTCCAACCCGGCGATCTTCGCCAACTCCATGATGCACGATCCGAAGTATGCGCAGCCGATCGCGCAGCTCCTGCCGGCGGTGTCCTCGGCCACGGCGCTGTACGAGGAACTCGCGCTGCACGATCTGCGCACCGCCGCGGGGCTGCTGCGCCCGCTGTACGACGCGACCGCCGCGGCCGACGGCTACGTCAGCATGGAGGTCTCGCCGCACCTCGCCTACGACGGCGCCGGGAGTCTGCGGGAGGCGCAGCGGCTGTGGCAGCGCCTGCAGCTTCCCAATGCGCTCATCAAGATTCCCGCTACCGAGGCCGGGCTGCCGGTCATCCGCGATCTCATCGCCGCCGGAGTCAATGTGAACGTGACGCTGCTGTTCTCAACCGAGCGCTATCACGCCGTGGCGCAGGCGTACATGGCCGGACTCAGTGCCCGCGCGGCCGCGGGTCGGCCGCTCGGGCGGGTGGCCTCGGTGGCGAGCTTCTTCCTCAGCCGCATCGACACGGCCGTCGACCGGCTGCTCGACAGCCTCGCGGCACGCGGCCAGCCGGCGGCGCGCACGCTGCGCGGCAAGGCGGCCATCGCCAGTGCGTGCCGGGCCTACGAGGTCTACGAAGAAATCATCGCGACACCGCAGTGGCAGGCGCTGGCGGAGCGCGGCGCGCAGCCGCAGCGGCTGCTGTGGGCATCGACCTCGACCAAGGACCCGGGCTACAGCCCGATCAAGTACGTCGAAGAGCTGGTGGTGCCCGGGACGGTCAACACGATGCCGCTCGAGACACTCAACGCCTACCGGCGCCTCGGCCGGCCGGAATTGCGGCTCGAGCGCCATATCGCCGAAGGTTGTGACGCGCGCGAGGGGCTGGAGCGGCTCGACGTTGACCTGGAATCCGTTGCGCAGCAGCTCGAGCGCGAGGGTGTGGCGAAGTTCATCGAGCCCTTCGATAAACTACAAACATGGCTCGAGGATCAGCGCCGCGGTCATCGGCCGTCTTAGAGTGACTGCATCCCCGGGGGACTCACGTGGATACCAAAGCGGTACGGGAGCGACTGCTCAAACGCCGGGAGGAGCTGCGCCAGCGCGCCAGCGACGCGAGCGCCGATCTGCGTCACGAGGCGGATCCGTTGTCGGCCGACTTCGCCGAGCAGGTGACGCAGCGCGAGAGCGACGACGTGCTCGGCGCCATCTCGACGTCGGCGCAGGCCGAGCTGCGGCAGATCGAGGCGGCGCTGCGCCGCCTCGAGTCGGGGCGCTACGCGACCTGCGCGGCGTGCGGCGAGGACATCGAGCCTGAGCGGCTTGCCGCCGTGCCGTACACCGACCGCTGCCGCTCCTGTGCAGAAGGCCGCGGCGCCGGACGCAATGTGCGCGGCTGAGCGGCGCTGCGAGCGCGGGTGCGCGCGGCGCCGATGACTGCCGCTGCGCCTTCCGGGGTCATCACCATCACGACCGACTTCGGCCACCAGGGGCCCTTCGTCGGCGTGATGAAGGGCTGCATCCTGACGCGCTTCCCCGAGGCGCGCATCGTCGATCTCACGCACGAGATCGTGGTGCACTGGCCGGCCGAGGCTGGCTTCTGGCTGGCACGCGCGTTCGGCTACTTTCCCGCCGGGAGCGTCCACGTCGCCGTGGTCGATCCGGGCGTGGGCACCGCGCGCAACGTCGTCGCCGTGCGGGCCGACGGCCACTACTTCCTCGCCCCGGACAACGGCCTGCTGGCCCCGCTCGTCAGCCGCGCGCGCGAGGCGCTCATCGTGCGCGTCGGGACGGTGGAGCTGGCGCGTATCGGCGTGCAGCACCCGAGCGCCACGTTCCACGGCCGCGATGTCTTCGCCCCGCTGGCCGCCGAGCTCGCCGCCGGCCGCCGCCGGCTCGAGGACCTCGGCGAGACCGTGAGCACGCTGGTGCCTTCCTGGGTCGAGGAGCCGGCAGTCGATGCCCGCAGCGTCACGGGCGTGGTCATCACCATCGATCACTTCGGCAATCTCATCACCAATATCGACGCCGTTCTGATCGAGCGCTTCCGCCTGCCACTGGTGCATGCCGGCAACCATTCCTTCCCGCTGCTGCGCACCTACGGCGACACGCCCCCCGGGGAGTACCTGGCGCTCGTGAATTCGTTCGGGGTGGTCGAGATCGCCCGTGCCGAGGAGAGCGCCGCCGAGGGTCTGGGCCTGAGCCGTGGCGCCCCGGTCGTGGTGCGCGACCGGACAGATCAGCCCTGAGGGTCCCGGACATGCGCGAGGGCTCCGCCGCCTCAGGACCTGCGAGAACCTGCCAAGCGGTTCGCGTCCGCTCTTGCGCGCGCTGAAAGGTCAGCGCGGCCCTGCGAGAACCTGCCAAGCGAGCCGCGTCCGCTCCCGGGGCCCTGAAAGGCCAGCGCGGCCCTGCGAGAACCTGCCAAGCGGTTCGCGTCCGCTCCTCCGGGATCTGAAAGGCTGGCGCGGCGTCCAAAAGTTGATCGCCAGCGGGAATCGGCTATAGTTCGCAGCCTCGCTCGTGCCGCCTTTGGCACGTTAGCTCTTGAATTAATTCAGGATTTGCACCGCCAGATGCCGGAACGAGACAACGAGAGCTTCGATCTCGACGATGAATTCCTGAGCGGTCCCGCCGAGGACGGCACCGAGTACGATCGGCTGCTCGACCGGGTGGATAAGCGCGTCCGTAATCAGGGCAAGCGGGGCAAGGCGGCCTGGAGCCGGCTCGAGGAAGTGCTGGCGGACAGGAAGCTGGAGAAGGACCTGAAGGACTTCGACGACGAGCTGTAGAACTCGCTCATCTTCGAGCCGCTCCAAAATCTCAAGCGCAGGCGCAGGCGTTCCGGGGCCTTCGCGCCCGGCCGCGCTCCCGGAGGATTCCCGAGTGATCAGCACCCCCTCGCCGTGGATCGTGCTTAAGTTCGGCGGCACCAGCGTCTCGAGCCTGACGAACTGGAACAACATCGCGCAGGTGGCCGCGGCGCGCCGTGCGAGCGGGGCGCGCGTGCTTATCGTCCACTCGGCTATCTCGGGTGTGACCGACCGCCTGGAACGGCTGCTCGAATCCGCCCTCGGCCAGACGGCGGAGCCGGAGCTGCGTGCCATCGAGGAGCGTCACCGGCGCCTCGCCGCCGAGCTCGGCGTCGACCCGGGTGAGGAGCTCGAGGGTGAACTCGCCGAGCTGCGCACGAAGGCCGGCGAAGTCGCGCGGCTTGGGCAGGTGAGCGACCGCAGCCGCGCGCGGGTCATGGCGAGCGGTGAGCTGATGGCGACTCGCATCGGCGCGCGCTTTCTAGCGGCCCGCGGGCTCGATGTACGCTGGGCCGACGCGCGCACCATGCTGCGCGCCGAGCCCCACGGCGCCTCGGCCAAGGCGAGCGTGCTCTCGGCCGTGTGCGCCTTTGCGCCGGACGCGGCCCTGCAGGCGCAGCTCGCCGGCGCCGCCGTCGTGGTCACGCAGGGCTTCATCGCCAGCGACGAGCAGGGCCACACCGTGCTCCTCGGGCGCGGCGGCTCGGACACCTCGGCAGCGTATCTGGCGGCGAAGCTGCAGGCGCAGCGCCTGGAGATCTGGACGGATGTGCCCGGCATGTTCAGCGCCAACCCGCGCGCGACGCCGAGTGCGCGGCTGCTGCGCACGCTGCATTACGACGAGGCGCAGGAGATCGCCACCAGCGGGGCGAAGGTGCTGCACCCGCGCTGCATCCTGCCGGTGCGCCAGTACGGCATCCCGCTGCATGTTCATGCCACCCAGGCGCCGGACCTGGAGGGCACGGTGCTCACCGCCGCAGGCGCCGACGGCGCGCCCCAGGTGAAGGCGGTGTGCAGCCGCAAGGGCATCACGCTCATCTCGCTGGAGAGCCCCGGCATGTGGCACCAGGTCGGATTTCTGGCGGATGCCTTCCAGGTGTTCAAGCAGCACGGCATGTCGGTCGACTTGGTGTCGACTTCGGAGACCAATGTCACCGTGTCGCTCGATCCGGCCGCCAACGCCCTCGACAACACGCTGGTCGCGAATCTGGTGACGGACCTGTCACGCCTGTGCCGCGTGCAGGTGATCGGCCCGTGCGCCTCGGTGAGTCTCGTCGGGCGCAACATTCGTGCGATCCTGCATCAGCTCGGCGGCGCACTCGAGTTCTTCGAGGAGCAGAAGATCTACCTGGTGAGCCAGGCCGCCAACGACTTGAACTTCACCTTCGTCGTCGACGAGGATCAGGGCGATCGCCTCGTCGGGCAGCTGCACGAGCTGCTCATCCGTCCGGTACCCGGCGACAAGGTACTAGGCCCGAGCTGGCAGGAACTCTTCTCGCAGCCCCCGGACGCTGCGGCTGCCGACGCCCCCTGGTGGCGCGTGAAGCGCGCCGAGCTGCTCGCCGCGCTGGGCGAGGAGGATGCCGCGTTCGTTTACGACCTCGACGTGGTGCGCACGGCGGCCCGCGCGCTGCGCTCGCTCGGCTCCCTCGCCCGCGTGCACTACTCGGTGAAGGCCAACCCGCACCCGCAGGTGCTGCGCGCGTTGCGCACCCAAGGCATCGAGTTCGAGTGCGTCTCGCGCGGGGAGGTCGAACGGGTGCTCGAGCTCTTTCCCGAGCTCGAGCCGCAGCGGCTGCTGTACACGCCGAACTTCGCTCCGCGCGCCGAGTACGCCTGGGCGCTCGGGCGCGGCGTACGCGTCACGGTGGATAGCGCTTACGCGCTCGCGGCATGGCCGGAGCTGTTCCGCGGACACGAGATCTTCGTGCGCCTCGACCCCGGCGTCGGCCGCGGCCACCACACACACGTGCGCACCGCCGGCAGCCGCTCGAAGTTCGGCGTGCCGATTGCGGAGCTTCCGGCGCTGGCACGCCAGGCGCGCGACGCCGGAGCACGTCTCATCGGTTTGCAGGCGCACGTCGGCAGCGGCATTTTCGACGTGACGAGCTGGGAGCATACGGCGCGGCTGCTGGCGGCGGCCGCGCACGATCTGCCGGGGCTCGCGATCATCGACGTTGGTGGGGGCTTCGGCGTGCCGGAGCGGCCGGACCAGCCGGGCGTCGACCTCGCCCGGCTCGACTCGCTGCTCGCGGCGGTGCGCGCCGCGCATCCGCACCTCGAGATCTGGATCGAGCCGGGGCGCTACCTGGTGGCGGCCGCGGGCGTGCTGCTCGCGCGCGTGACGCAGCTCAAGGCCAAGGGCGAGTTGCGCTTCGTCGGCATCGCGACCGGCATGAACTCGCTGATCCGTCCGGCGCTGTACGGCGCCTGGCACGAGATAGCGAACCTCACCCGTGCGGATGAGCGCGCGAGCGAGCTGGTGAGCGTCGTCGGTCCGATCTGCGAGAGCGCCGACGTGCTCGGGCACGACCGGCTGCTGCCGGCCACGCGCGAAGGCGACGTGCTGCTGATCGCGAACGCCGGCGCTTACGGGCATGCCATGAGCTCGCATTACAACCTGCGCGACCCCGCCGCGGAGCGGTTCATCTGAAGAAGGTGCTGCTCACGGTCCTGGGCGCCGCGCTGCTGCTGGCGGCCTGGTACGCGGTGTACCTCGATCGGCTGGTGGTCAAGCAGTTCGAAGGCCGCCGCTGGACACTGCCGGCGCAGGTGTACGCGGCTCCCCTCGAGCTCTATGAAGGCCTCGCACTCACCCTGCCGGAGCTCGAGCACGAGCTGCAGCGGCTGCACTACCGGCGCGCCGACCGGCCCGACCGCCCGGGCACCTACCGTCTGCAGGGTGAGCACATCGACGTGGCGCTGCGGCCAGCGCGTTTTGCGGAGGAAACACGCGCGGCCGAGTTGCTGACCATCACCGGCGGCGCAAACGGCATCGGGAGCCTGCGCGACAGTGCGGGCGGCGAGGTGCCGGTGCTGCGCCTCGAGCCGCTGCTGATCGGCAGCATCTTCCCCATCCACGGCGAGGACCGCATCGTCGTGTCGCCCGAGGAGGTTCCGCTGCTGCTGCCGCCGGCGCTCAAGGCGATCGAGGATCGCAAGTTCAACACCCATCACGGCATCGATCCGCTGGCGATGCTGCGCGCGGCCTGGGTCAATGTGCGTGCCGGCCAGATCGAGCAGGGCGGCAGCACGCTCACGCAGCAGCTGGTGCGCAGCTACTTCCTCGATTCGCGTCAGACACTGTGGCGCAAGCTGCGCGAGGCGGTGATGGCAATGGCGCTGGATGCGCACTTCACCAAGGCCGATCTCATGAACGCCTATATCAACGAGATCTTCCTCGGCCAGGACGGCGACCGCGCGATTCACGGCTTCGGGCTGGCGAGCCAGTTCTATTTCGGCAAGCCGCTCGCTGAGCTCGATCTCGCGGAGGTCTCGCTGCTGGTCGCCATCGTGCGCGGACCCTCCTTCTACGACCCGCGACGCCATCCCGAGCGCGCCCTGGCGCGGCGCAACCTGGTGCTCAGGGAGATGGCGGACCAGGCGGTCATCAGCCGCGCCGACGCGGACGCCGCCACGCACCGCCCGCTCGGCGTCACCGCGCGCCCGGCCGGCGCCTACTACCCGGCCTACCTCGATTTCGTCCGCCGCACACTGCGGCGCGACTATCACGAAGAAGACCTGACGGAAGCGGGCCTGCGCATCTACACCAGCCTCGATCCGCGTGCGCAGGATCAGGCCGAGCGCGCGCTCGAGCATGAGCTCGCGCGGCTTGACCGGCTGCGCAAGGATCCCGGCTCCGCCCTCGAGGGCGCAGTGGTCGTCACCACGCCGCAAAGCGGGGACGTGGTCGCGATCGTCGGCGGGCGCGACGTCGGCTACGACGGCTTCGACCGGGCGCTCGATGCGCGCCGCTCCATGGGCTCGCTGGTGAAGCCCTTCATCTACCTGACCGCGCTCGAGAGTGGACGCTACAACGCCGCCACCGTGGTACAGGATGCCCCGATCGACATGAAGCTGGCGAACGGCACGCACTGGAAGCCGGAGAACTTCACCCGCCAGGTCTATGGTCCTGTGCCGGTGGTACGGGCGCTGGCGGAGTCGCTCAACCTCGCCACCGTGGGCGTGGGGCTCAGCCTGGGACTCCCGAAGGTGGCGCAGACCCTGCAGCGGTTCGGGCTGCCGCGGCCACCCGCGCAGGTGCCGGCGATGCTGCTCGGTGCCATCGACCTGACCCCGCTCGAGGCCGCCCAGCTTTTCAACGGCCTCGCAAACGGAGGCTTTCACAACCCGCTGCGCGCCGTGCGCGCCGTGGTGAGCGCCGAGGGCAAGCCGCTCAAAGCCTTCCCGCTGGAGGTGACGCAGGTCGCCTCGCCCGAGGCGATCTATCAGCTCAACCGCTTGCTGGTGCTCGTCATGGACCACGGTACCGGCCGCGCCGCGCGCACCCTGCTGCCGGCGGATCTGGTGGTGGCCGGCAAGTCGGGTACGTCCTCCGAGTACCGCGACAGCTGGTTTGCCGGATTCTCGGGCGCGCATCTCGCGGTCGTGTGGGTGGGCTACGACGATGATGAGCCGACCGGGCTCACCGGTTCCGCCGGAGCGCTGCCGGTGTGGGCCCACATCATGGCGGGCCTCGGGACCCGCTCCTGGAATGCGCCGATGCCGGAGTCGCTCGCCGAGGTTCACCTCGAATACCCGACGGGGCTGCGCGTCGTGCCGGGATGCTCGCAGGACATCGTGGCCGTGGCGGTGCCGGCCGACGCGCCGCTGCCGCCGAGACCCGGCTGCGGCTTCCTGGATGAGGCCGCGCCGGGCTTGCTCGAGCGCGCGCAACGGTGGCTGCACACCATCGTGCACTGAGGGGGCTGCCCGGCGCGCCCCCGCCAGTGCGGGCAGGGCGCCGTCGCTATCATCCCGGTATGCGCTCGCTGATCACCGTCCTGATGGCCACCGGCCTTTCAGCCTGCGCACTGCTGCGTCCGGCCGTCCCACCACCAGTCCAGGGACCAGGCGGAGGATCGCCGTTGGGTACGGCGCAGCCCTCGGCAACCGCTCCCGCCGTGCCCGCGCCGCCGCCGGCCGAGCATCCGGCCGCGCCGCCCCCGCGGCAGTTTCACCTCGGCTCGGCCGCGAGCGCGCTCGTCGCTCAGGCACACCGCCAGAGCGACGGCGGCGACTATGGGCAAGCGGCCGCGACGCTCGAGCGCGCACTGCGCATCGAGCCGGACAACCCGCTGCTTTGGATCGAGCTCGGCCGCGTGCGCATGGGGGAGAACAACCCGGCGCAGGCCGACGCCATGGGTCGCAAGGCACTCAGCCTCGCCACCGGCGACCCCTCGGCCCAGGCCTCCGCCTGGCGCCTCATCGCCGACTCGCTGCGCGCGCGCGGCCGCAACGGCGACGCCTACGAGGCCGACCGTCGTGCCGCAGGCCTGTCCCCCCGCTGACGGCGCCGTGCTCGACCGGCTTGCGCGCGGCCCGTCCGCCCCCTAGACTCTCTTTTACTCATCGAGACCGGCTGAGGGATAGGCCCTTAGACGCCGGGGCAACCGCCAGGCTCAACCACCCTGGGAAGGTGCCAACTCCTGCGACACGCCGGCACGGGTGTCGACAGATGAGCGGTCAGCGTGGCCCGGCCAGTCCGCACGGAATGGTCAGGATGGACGTGACAGGGTTCGCCCGTCCCGGGCGGACCGCGCTCCGCAGGAGGCCGGTGAGAACGGGCCTTGAGCTAGCGGAGCATCCAGTGAACACAGTCCCTGATCCTTACGCGCCCTGGGAAGCGGCAGCCAACAGCCGCGCGAGCCCGATCACGCAGGCGGTGCGCGCCGGCATCGAGTGCGATGAGACGACCGGCTGCGTCGTGCCGCCGCTGCATCTGTCCTCGACGTTCGCGTATCGCGCCTTCGGCGAGAGGCGCACCTACGACTACACGCGCTCGGGCAACCCCACGCGCGACCTGCTGGCCACGGCGCTGGCGGAGCTCGAGCACGGCACGGGCGCCGTCGTCACGGCGAGCGGCATGGCGGCGGTCACGCTGGTCGGGTATCTCGTGCCGCCCGGCGCGCGCATCGTCGCGCCGCACGATTGCTATGGCGGGACCTACCGGCTGTTCGATGCCTGGCGGCGCCGCGGCGAGCGGCAGGTGGAATTCATCGATTTCGGCGACGAGGCGGCGCTGCGCCGGGCGCTGTCGCAGCCGGCGGCCCTCGTGTGGATCGAGACTCCGAGCAACCCGCTGCTGCGCATCACCGACATCACGGCCGTCGCCTCACTCGGACACGCGTGCGGGGCACTGGTGGCGGTCGACAACACCTTCCTGTCACCGGCGTGGCAGCAGCCGCTCACGCTCGGCGCCGATCTGGTGGTGCACTCGACCACCAAGTATCTGAACGGTCACAGCGACGTGGTCGGCGGGGCGGTCGTCGCGCGCGACCCGCAGCTCACCGAGCAGCTGGTGTGGTGGGCGAACTGCCTGGGATTGACCGGCGCACCGTTCGACAGCTTCCTGACGCTCCGCGGACTGCGCACCCTGCACGCGCGGCTCGAGCATCACGGCCGCAACGCCGCAGCCCTGGCGCACTGGTTCGACGGCCAGAGCAACGTCACGCGCGTGTGGTACCCGGGCCTGGCCTCGCACCCGGGGCACGAGGTCGCCAGGCGCCAACAGCGCGGATTCGGCGCCATCGTGACCCTCGAGCTCGAGGGCGGACACGATGCGGTCCGCGCCTTCGTCTCCGGGCTCGAATGCTTCTCGCTCGCCGAATCCCTCGGCGGGGTGGAGAGCCTGGTCGCTCATCCCGCGACCATGACGCACGCCGCCATGGATGGGCCGGCCCGCCAGCGCGCCGGCCTAACCGATGGACTGATCCGGCTGTCGATCGGGATCGAGGCGCTCGAGGATCTGCGCGCGGACCTGGCACGCGCGCTCGCCCGGGCGGCGAGCGTACTGAGCTCGCGCAGCGTCAGCCGGGTTGCCGCAGCCCGCTGAGCACCGCATCGCCCAGCTCGCGCGTCGAGCAACTGCGTGCCGCAGGCGCGGCGAGGTCGGGGGTACGGATCCCGCGCGCCAGCGCGTCGGCGACCGCCTGCTCGAGCCGGGCGGCTTCCGCGCTGAGGCCGAGCGAGTGGCGCAGCAGCAGCGCCACCGAGAGAATGGTGCCGCAGGGATTGGCGACGCCGCGCCCGGCGATGTCGGGGGCGGAGCCGTGTATCGGCTCGTAGATACCGCGCCGCCCCTCACCCAGCGAGGCGGACGGCAGCAATCCGAGGGAGCCCGCGAGCATCGAGGCCTCGTCGGTGAGGATGTCGCCGAACATGTTCTCGGTAACCAGCACGTCGAAATCGCGGGGGCTGCGGATCAGGTGCATGGCCGCCGCGTCCACCAGCATGTGCTCGAGGCTCACGTCGGGGAACTCCCGCGCGACGAGCTCCCGGGTCACCGCGCGCCACAGCCGCGAGGTCTCGAGCACGTTGGATTTGTCGATGGAGGTGAGCCGCCGGCGCCGCGCCTGTGCCAGCCGCGCCGCCACGCGCACGATGCGCTCGATTTCCGCGATCGTATAGATGCACAGGTCGCTGGCGCTCACCGCATCGCGGCGCTTGTCGCCGAAATAGATGCCGCCGGTGAGCTCACGCACGAACACCAGGTCGACGCCGGCGACGACCGCGGACTTAAGCGTCGAGGCGTCGCTGAGTGCCGGATGCACTTTGACCGGCCTCAGGTTCGCGAACGTCCCGAGTGCCTTGCGCAGCCGCAGCAGTCCGGCCTCGGGGCGCTGCGGCGCATCCGGAGCCGACCACTTCGGCCCGCCGATCGCGCCCAGCAGAACCGCATCGGCCGCCAGGCACGCGCGCAGTGTCGCCTCCGGGAGCGGGTCGGCGTGCGAGTCGATGGCCGCCCCGCCGAAAGGCAGATGAGTGAGCGTGAACTGATGCCCATAAAGGTCCGCCACCGCCTCGAGGCAGCGCACCCCTTCGGCCACCACCTCTGGGCCGATCCCGTCCCCGGGAAGCACCACGACGCGCGCCCTCATGTGCGGCGCTCGTAAGCCTCGATCTCGCCGGCGCGCGCCAGCAGGAACCCGAGCTCGTCGACTCCCTGGAGCAGGCAGTGGCGGGCGAACGCCTCGAGCGGGAAGCTCACGGTCGCACCGTCGGGAAGGGTGAGCGTTGAGCTGCCCAGGTCGAGCGTGACCGCAGCGCCGGGATGGGCGATGAGCCAGTCGCTCGTACCCTGATCGACGACCACCGGCAGCAGCCCGTTCTTGAGCGCGTTGTTCCTGAAGATGTCGGCGATCTCGGTGCTGATCACGGCGCGAAAACCGTAGTCGAGCAGCGCCCACGCGGCATGCTCGCGTGAGGAACCGCAGCCGAAGTTGCGGCCGGCGACCAGGATGCGGGCACCAAGGCTCTCCGGGCGGTTGAGCGCGAAGTCCGGCCGCGGCACGTGCCGCTCGTCGTAGCGCCAGTCGGCGAACAACTGCTCGCCGAGCCCCGCGCGCGTGGTCGTGGTCAGGAAGCGCGCCGGAATGATCTGATCGGTGTCGATGTTGTCGCCCGGCAGCACCACGGTGCGCGAGGCGAGGCTCGTGAAAGGCTGCATGTCCGGCGCTTCCGACGGCTACAGCAGCTCGCGCGGGTCGGTGACGCGACCGCGCACCGCGCTCGCCGCGGCCGTGATGGGGCTCGCGAGCAGCGTGCGTGCGCCCGCACCCTGACGGCCCTCGAAGTTGCGGTTGCTGGTGCTGACGGAATACTGGCCGCGCCCGACCAGGTCGCCGTTCATGCCGAGGCACATGGAGCAGCCGGACTCGCGCCACTGCGCGCCCGCCTCGAGAAACACCCGGTCGAGGCCTTCGGCTTCCGCCTGGCGCTTCACCTGTTGCGATCCAGGCACGACCAGCATGGTCAGGCCCCGGGCGATGCGCCGCCCGCGCAGCACAGCAGCGGCACTGCGCAGGTCCGACAGGCGCGCATTGGTGCAGCTGCCGAGAAACACGACGTCAACCGGCTGGTCCTTGATCGGCGCCCCGGGGTTGAGGCCCATGTAGGCGAGGGCGCGACTGAAGACCGCGTCTCCGGGCCGCTGCGGGATCTCCCCGCCGATCGGAATCGCCATGCCGGGGTTGGTGCCATAAGTGATCATCGGCTCGACCGCGCCGGCGTCGATGCTCAGCTCGCGGTCGAAGCGCGCGCCGGCATCGCTCGGCAGCTCGCGCCACAACGCCAGCGCGCGCTCCCAGGCCTCGCCCCGGGGCGCACGCGGCCGCCCGCACAGGTAGGCGTAGGTGGTCTCGTCGGGTGCGATCATTCCGGCGCGCGCGCCGGCCTCGATCGACATGTTGCAGACGGTCATGCGCTCCTCCATGTCGAGGGCGCGCACGGTTGCGCCGCGATACTCGATGACGTGACCGGTTCCGCCTGCGACACCCAGGCGGCCGATGATCGTCAGGATCAGGTCCTTGGCGGTGACGCCGGCGCCGAGTGCGCCGTCGACGTTGACGGCGAGCGTGCGCGGCTTGCGCTGCAACAGGCATTGCGTCGCGAGCACGTGGCCGACCTCGGTGGTGCCGATGCCGAAAGCGAGCGCCCCGACGGCCCCGTGCGTACTGGTGTGGCTGTCGCCGCACACGATGGTCATACCCGGCTGGGTCAGCCCGAGCTCGGGCCCGATGACGTGCACGATGCCCCGCTCGGCGTGGGTCATGCCGAGCAGCTCGAGGGCGAACTCCGCGCAGTTGGCCTCGAGCTCACGCACCTGGCGCGCCGCCGACTCGATGGCGATCGGCGCCCCGCCGAAGACCTGAGCGGTGAGTGTCGGGACGGAGTGGTCCATGGTGGCCAGGGTCCGCTCCGGGCGGCGCACGCGTAGCCCCCGCTCGCGCAGCACCGCGAACGCCTGGGGCGAGGTCACTTCGTGGATGAGGTGCAGGTCGATGTAGAGCACCGCGGGCGTCGCCTCGCTCTCGGCGCTCACCTCGTGCCGCTGCCAGACCTTGTCGAACAGGGTTTGCGGTGCGCGCGCCATCAAGCAGAGGCCGCCGCGCGCGGCGCCGACATATCGACGTAGTCGAGCCAGCCCCACTTGTCGGCGGTCTTGCCGGAGAACAGCCCGAAGAAGGCATTCTGCAGCGTCTCGGTGATCGGGCCGCGCCTGCCGGTGCCGACCGGGATGCGATCGGCGGAGCGGATCGCGGTGATCTCGACCGCGGTGCCGGTGAAGAAGGCCTCGTCCGCGAGGTACAGGAGCTCCCGCGGCAGCGCGCACTCGCGCACCTCGATGCCGCGCTCGCGCGCGAGCCGTATGACGGTGTCGCGCGTGAGCCCGCCCAGCACCGAGTGGGCGAGCGCGGGGGTGAGCAGCACGCCGTCCTTCACCAGGAACAGGTTCTCGCCCGAGCCTTCGCTCAGCAGGCCGTCGCTCGAGAGCCCGATGCCCTCGGCGAATCCGAGCCGCCGCGCCTCGGAGCCGATCAGCTGGCTGGAGAGATAGTTCCCGCCTGCCTTGGCGAGCGCGGGCAGTGTGTTGGGGGCGACGCGGCTCCAGGAGGAGACGCAGACGTCGACGCCGGCGTCCTCACCCTCGTGGCCGAGGTACTTGCCCCACTCCCAGGCCGCCACCGCGACCTCGGTCGGCGGCTCGTTCTTCGGCGTGACGCCGATCTCGCCGTAGCCCTTGAAGACCACCGGGCGGATGTAGGCGCCGCGGCGCAGCGCATTGGCGGAGATCACCTGGCGGCAGGCCTCGTTGAGGGCTTCCGGCGAGAAGGGCATGTGAATGCGGTAGATCTTCGCCGAGTCGAACAGGCGCTGCGTGTGATCGCGCAGGCGGAAGACGGCGACGCCGCCGGGAGTCTCGTAGGCCCGCACGCCTTCGAACACCGACGAGCCGTAATGCAGGGCGTGGGTCAGCACGTGCACGGTGGCCTTCTCCCAGGGCACCAGCTTGCCGTTGAACCAGATGAATTGCGTGGCGGGAATCGGCATGCAGTCTCCTTAAGCGGATGAAGCGGCCGCGCGCTGCTCGCGCGTGCGCGCACCGGCCTGCGCCAGCTCGATGCGATTGATCACCTCGAGGAACGCCCGCGTACCGGACTCGACGATATTGGTGCTCACGCTGGCGCCCCGGTAACTCTTGTGATTGTACTCCACGTACACCCGTGCCTCGCCCTGCGCATCCTCGCCCTCGGAAACGGCGTGCACCTCGAATTTGCGCAGCACCACGGCGATGCCGGTGGCCGCCTCGATCGCCTTGAAGGACGCATCCACCGGGCCGTCGCCGGTGGCGGTGCGCTCGACCACGCGGCCGTCGCTGTGTCGCAGCAGTACGTAGGCGCGTGCCGTGCCGCCGCTCTTCGCCTCGGTGGTGAGCTCGGCGAGCTGCCAGGGTCCGGCCGCCGTACCTTCGGCACGCAGCACCAGCGCCTCGATGTCGCCGTCGAACAGCTCCTTCTTCTTGTCGGCGAGCGCCTTGAATTCCTCGAACACGCGATTGAGCTCGAGCTCGTCGAGCTCGAAGCCGAGCGCCGCGACGCGCTCGCGGAAGGCGTGGCGGCCGCTGTGCTTGCCGAGCACCAGGTGGCTGCGCGCCAGGCCCACGTCCTCCGGGCGCAGGATTTCGTAGGTGGAGTGATGCTTGAGCATGCCGTGCTGGTGGATGCCGCTCTCGTGCGCGAAGGCGTTCTCGCCCACCACCGCCTTGTTACGCGGGATCGGCATGCCGGTGATGCTGGCGATGAGCCGCGAGGTGGGGTAGAGGCGGTTGGTGTGAATGCCGGTGCTGACGTTGAAGAACGCGGCACGCGTCTTCAGCGCCATCACCACCTCCTCGAGCGAGCAGTTGCCGGCACGCTCGCCGATGCCGTTGATGGTGCACTCGATCTGCCGCGCACCGGCCACCACTGCCGTGAGGCTGTTGGCCACCGCCATCCCCAGGTCATCGTGACAGTGCACCGAGAGTCGCACGCCGTCGATGCCGCGCACGTTCTTGCGCAGGTAGCGAAACAGCTCGGCGAACTCGTCCGGCACGGTGTAGCCGACCGTGTCGGGGATGTTCACCGTGGTCGCCCCGGCGCCGATCGCGACCTCGACCACTTGGGCGAGAAATTCGAGCTCGGTGCGCGAGGCGTCCTCGGGCGAGAACTCGACGTCCTCGCACAGCTCGCGCGCGCGCGCCACGCCGGCCGCGGCGAGCCGCAGGATCTCCTCTTGTGCCATGTTGAGCTTGTACTGGCGGTGGATCGCACTGGTGGCGAGAAACACGTGAATGCGGCGATGGGCTGCGGGGGCCAGCGCCCGGGCCGCCAGCTGGATGTCCTCGGGATTGCAGCGCGCCAGGCCGCACACCACCGGGCCGTGCACCTCGCGCGCCACCGCCGTCACGCTCTCGAAGTCCCCGTGCGAGGCCGCCGGGAAGCCCGCCTCGATCACGTCCACGCCGAGCTCGGCCAGCGCGCGCGCCACGCGCAGCTTCTCGGGCGCCGTCATGCTGCAGCCGGGGGACTGCTCGCCGTCGCGCAGCGTGGTATCGAAGATCAGTACTCGGTCGGGATTGGCGATCATGGGTGGTCCTCGGAATCTGGCCTGCAGCAGGCAGGCATGTCAGGCCCGTTTCTCGTTCAGCCAGGGCATACGGGCGCGCAGGCTGGCACCGACTTTCTCGATCTGGCGGTCCATATCCTCGCTGAGCAGCCGCTGGTAGTTGGCGCGGCCCTGCGCGTTCTCACGGATCCACTGCCGCGCAAACCGGCCGCTCTGCACCTCTTTCAGCACCTTGCGCATCTCGTTCTTCACCCGCTCGTTGACGATGCGCGGCCCGCGGGTGAGATCGCCGTACTTGGCCGTCTCGCTGATGAACTGATGCATCTTGGCGATGCCGCCCTCGTGCAGCAGGTCGACGATCAGCTTCAGCTCGTGCAAGCACTCGTAGTAGGCGACCTCGGGCTGATAGCCGGCCTCGACCAGCGTCTCGAAGCCCTTGACGACGAGCTCGGTGGCGCCCCCGCACAGCACGGCCTGCTCGCCGAACAGATCGGTCTCCGTCTCCTCCGCGAACGTCGTCTCGAGCACGCCCCCGCGCGTGCCGCCGATGCCGTGGGCGTAGGCCAGCGCGCGCGCATGGGCCTTGCCGGTGGCGTCCTGGGCAACCGCGAGCAGGCACGGCACGCCGCGTCCCTGTTGGTACTGGCGTCGCACCAGGTCGCCGGGACCCTTCGGCGCGATGAGTACCACGTCGAGGTCCTTGCGCGGCTTGATCTGGCGGAAGTGCACGTTGAAGCCGTGGGCGAACAGCAGCGTCGCACCGGCCTTGAGGCCCTTGCGGATGCTGTGATAGAGCTCCTTCTGCGCCATGTCGGGCACGAGCATGGCGATGAGATCCGCCCCCGCGACCGCAGCGGCGGGTTCGGCGACCGGCAAGCCGTCGCGGCGAGCCTTCTTCCAGCTGACGCCGCCCTTGCGCACCCCGACGACGACCTCGCAACCGCTGTCCTTGAGGTTGAGCGCCTGCGCCCGTCCCTGGCTGCCGTAACCCAGGATGGCGATGCGGGCCCCTTTGAGGGCTTTCCGGTCGACGTCTTTCTGCGAATACAGCTTCATCGGTCACTCCTCGAGGCGTCGCGCCCCCGCCCCGTTCTCACGCACAAAAAACCCCGCAGCGGCGTTTGCCGGTGCGGGGGTTTGGTATCTGGCTTGCGCTCGGGCCTGGTTGATCAGGCGCTCGCGAGTGCCCCGCACCGCGCTCCGCTGGGGAGCAGCAGCACGGGCAGGACGAGCAGCAGCGGCGGGCGCCGCGCCGCGGGCGCCGCGCCTGGGAGGGCCGTTATCGTGCTGATCGTCATGGCTGCGAGCAAAACCTGATGGTGGATAGGAGCATACCGGTGCCGACATTGTCAATGAATTCAAGGTCCCCAAGGCGCGGCACAGCGATTAAGCTTGTCCATTGTGCCGGAAAGTCCAGCCGTCAGACCGAGTAGCCTCGCGGAGGGCATTTTTCGCCGCGAGATCCTGCCCTGGGGCCTGGTAGGCATCCCTCTCGGGCTGGTGGAGGGGGCGACCGCCGCGGTACTCGTGAAGCAGCACTTCGGCGCGGTGGCTCCCGCCTTTGCGGTCAACCTGGCGGTGGCGCTGGTGTCGGGCGCCCCGGCGTTCTCCAATGTGCTGAGCTTCGTGTGGGCCAACATCGCGCACGGGCGGGCACGCGTGCAGCTGATGGTGGCGCTGCAGGCCGCGTTCGCGCTGCTGGTCGGCTGCGTGTCATTCGCCTCGCGCGCCGCCGGGGGACTGGCGCTCACCGTGCTGTCGATCATCGCCGCCCGGGTCGTATGGGCGGGCGTGCTCACCGTGCGCGCGGCGGTCTGGAGCGCGAACTACCCACGCAACGTACTGGCGCGCATCACCGGGCGGATCGTCATCGTGAACTCGATCGCGGTGGCCACCTCGGCGAGTCTGGTCGGCTGGGCACTCGAGGCGCGCGCCATCGATGCGCGCTGGCTGTACGGATTGGGGGCGATCTCGGGGCTGTGCGGGGCGTGGCTGTACCGCGCGATGCGCGTGCGGCGCCAATTCCGGCTGTTGGCCGCGGAGGCCGCGAGCGCCGCTCAGAGCGAGCCCTTCAGCCCGCGCATGCTGACGCAGATCCTCAGGGAGGATCCGGCCTACCGCGAGTACATGCTGTGGATGGGCGTGTTCGGTGGCGGCACGCTCATGCTGACCGCGCAGCTCGTGCTGCTGTTCTCGGAGCAGCTGCACCTCAGCAGCGCCATGCAGATCGGGCTGCTCGCGGTCGTGCCGCTCATCACCCAGCCGATCTTCCTGCCGTGGTGGGCGCGGCTGTTTGACGGCACTCACGTGGTACGCTACCGCTCGCGCCAGGGCTGGGCGATCGTGCTGGCGAGCGCCGCCATGAGCGCGGGGGTATTCAGCGCAGCGCCCGTGCTGCTGTGGGTGGGCGCCGTCCTGCTCGGCGCCGCGCAGGCTGGTGCTAATCTAGGCTGGAATCTCGGTCACAACGATTTTGCCTCCCTCGGCCGCGCGCAGCACTACATGGGCGTGCACGTCACGCTCACCGGCCTGCGCGGCGGCGTGGCGCCGCCGGTCGGCGTGCTCGTGTACATGGGCCTGGAAGGGTGGCGCCGCGGGGCCGGGGAATTCGCGCTGCTGCTGCCGCTTGCCATGACGGCTGCCGGCGCGCTCGGCTTCAGTCGTATGCAAGTGGCGCTGGCGAGGAAGGAGCATGGGGCGTAACAAGAAGAGCGTCGATCCGCGCCGCTACTCGCGCGTGGTGGTCGACGGGATGAAGCAGGCGCCCTCGCGCGCCATGCTGCGAGCGGTGGGGTTTCGCGACGAGGACTTCGCCAAGCCGCAGATCGGGGTGGCTTCCACTTGGGGAAACCTCACCCCGTGCAACATGCACATCGGCGAGCTCGCCCGCGAGGCCTGCGCCGGCGTCGACGCAGCGGGCGGCAAGAGCGTGCTCTTCAATACCATCACCGTGTCGGACGGCATCTCCATGGGAACCCCGGGGATGCGCTACTCGCTGGTCTCGCGCGAGATCATCGCCGACTCGATCGAGACGGTCGTGGGCGCCGAGGGATTCGACGGCTTCGTCGCCATCGGCGGCTGCGACAAGAACATGCCCGGCTGCGCGATGGCGATGGCGCGGCTCAACCGCCCGGCAGTGTTCGTGTACGGGGGCACCATTCGTCCGGGACCCAAACGCCGCGACATCATCTCGGTTTTCGAGGCCGTCGGTGCCCATGCCGCCGGCACGCTCTCGGAAGAAGGGCTGCTCGAGGTCGAACGCACCGCCATACCCGGTCCAGGCAGCTGCGGCGGGATGTACACCGCCAACACCATGGCCTCGGCGATCGAGGCCTTGGGCTTGTCCTTGCCGGGGAGCTCCGCGCAGGACGCCGTTGGCGAGGACAAGCGCTCGGACTGCCGCCGCGCGGGCGAAGCGGTCGTGCGACTGGTACGCGAGGGCTTGAAGCCGCGCGACATCTTGACACGCCGTGCGTTCGAAAATGCCATTACCGTTGTGATTGCCCTCGGGGGCTCGACCAACGCGGTCCTGCACCTGCTCGCGATCGCCCACGATGCCCGCGTGCGCCTCACCCTCGATGACTTCACCCGCATCGGACGGCGCGTGCCGGTGCTTGCCGACCTAAGGCCGAGCGGCCGCTACTTTATGTCGGATCTGGTCGCGATCGGCGGCATCCAGCCCCTCATGAGAATGCTGCTCGCTGGGGGGCTGTTGCATCCGGACTGCCTCACGGTCACGGGCCGCACCTTACAGGAAAATCTCGAAAACGTTCCGATGTATATGAGTGGACAGGATATTGTTCACCCGCTCGCCGCGCCACTGAAGAAGGACTCGCATCTGGTGGTGCTCTACGGCAACGTCGCACCGCAGGGCGCGATCGCCAAGATCACCGGCAAGGAGGGCGAGCGGTTCACGGGCCGGGCGCGCGTATTCGAGGGCGAAGAGCGCGCCACGCAGGCGATCCTCGCCGGGCGCGTGCGTCCCGGGGATGTGGTCGTGATCCGCGGAGAAGGTCCGCGCGGCGGGCCCGGCATGCGCGAGATGCTCAGCCCCACCAGCGCCATCTCCGGGCGCGGTCTCGGCGACAAGGTCGCGCTGATCACCGACGGCCGCTTCTCCGGGGGCAGCCACGGTTTCGTGGTCGGCCATGTCTGCCCGGAAGCCGCAGTCGGCGGCCCGATCGGGCTGCTGCGCACCGGGGACCGCATCAGCATCGATGCCGTGCAGCGGGAAATCCGGGTCGAGCTTTCGGCCGCGGAGCTGCGCCGCCGCCGCCACGCGTGGCGGCCTGCGAGGCCGTATGCGCTGAGCGGCGCGCTCGCCAAGTACGCGCGGCTCGTGGGCAGCGCCTCGCAGGGAGCCGTGACTGAGGCGATACAGTCACGTCGGAGCACTTCTTGAGGCCGCGCCGGAGTTGTCAGTGCACACCGGCAGCGGGTAGAGTTCGGCCTGCATTCGGCGCTGCGCGCAAGCTGCGAGCCCTCGGGGGGGATTTACGAAGACTGATGCGCCCATCGGCCCGAATGCCTGGCGCGTTTTATGGTGATGTGAGGAGCCCGGCAGGCGGGGCTCCGGGTCCGAAGACACTGAGCTGCCGTTCACCGGCTGGTGTGTGCTCCGAGATGCTCACGATAAACAACTCATGATTGCCTTAGAACACGATTCGCAATTCTTCACCCGGCGCACGGTGGTGCTGTTCATCATCATCGGACTGCACGTTTTCATCTTCTGGGCACTGGCCACCGGTCTCGCGCGCAAGGCGATCGAAGTGCTTGCGCCGCCGATCCAGACGGACATCGTCGAGGAAGTGGTGAAGAAAAACGAGCCGCCGCCGCCGCCGCCGCCGGAGTTCCAGAAGCCGCCGGTCGAGGTGCCGCCGCCGGAAGTCACCATCGACCTGCCGGTGGAAACCGCGCAGACCACGGCGATCACCAATGTGACCACCAAGCACGTCGAAGCGCCGCCGCCAGCGCCAAAGGCGGCGTCTGTCAAGGTCGGCCCCAAGCCGGGCAAGGGCTTTCCCAACACCGAGGACTACTACCCGGCGGCTTCCAAGCGCTTGGGCGAGGAGGGCGCTGCCGTGGTGCGCGCGTGCGTCGGCCCGAACGGCAAGCTCACCGAAGACCCGAAGCTCGAGACGAGCTCCGGCAGCGCGCGCCTCGATGAGGGCGCGATCAACCTCGCCAAGGCGGGCTCCGGGCGCTACCAGCCGGCCACCGAGGATGGCAAGCCGATCACGGACTGCTTCACGTTCCGGATCCGTTTCCAGATGACCAGGTAATCATTTGATCCAGACGCCGCGCGGCCGCGCGCGGCTTTTCGTTTCGAGGAAAACCATGGAAAACCAAGCCACCACCACCGTCTCGAACCCCTACGGCCTCCAGGCCCTCTGGTTGGGCGGCGACATCATCGCGCGCTCCGTGCTCGTCCTGCTGCTCATCATGTCGCTCGCCTCCTGGTACGTGATGCTCACCAAGCTGTGGGATCAGCGCAAGCTCAAGCAGTCGGCGCGCGTCGTCGAGAAGCAGTTCTGGACCGCACCTTCGGTCAAGGACGGCGTCGACCGCCTGAAGAAGGGTGATGAGTTCCGCGGCATCGCCGAGGATGGCCTGCGGGCCGCCTCCCATCACGACGGTCGGCTCACCGACCGCATCGACCTGAACGAGTGGATCACCATGACGCTGCAGCGCTCCACCGACCAGGTGAACGGCAAGCTGAGCATGGGCCTGGGACTGCTCGCCACGGTCGGCTCGACCGCGCCGTTCGTGGGCCTGTTCGGCACGGTGTGGGGCATTCTGAACGCGCTCGTGAGCATCGGCATCGCCGGCCAGGCGAGCATCGATAAGGTGGCAGGTCCCGTCGGTGAGGCGCTCATCATGACCGCTATCGGCCTGTTCGTGGCGGTGCCGGCGGTGATGGGCTACAACTGGCTCCTGGGCCGCAACCGCCTGCTACAGGAAGCGCTGCGCAACTTCGCGAGCGACCTGCAAGCCTATCTGGTGGGTGGGGCGCGCATGGAGGTCGGTGGCGCGCGTCCGGCCGCCGCCAAGGCCGCACCGCTGCCGAAGCAGTGATCGAGCGCAGAGTCGACCGGTCGCGCGGGGTGGCACGCGGCGTCCGGTGTGCAGGCCATCCGGTGCGCTTGTGGAATGCAGTGAGGACCTAACATGGCAATGAGTGTCGGTGAGGAGTCCGGCGGGGCGATCGCGAGTATCAACACGACGCCGCTGGTGGACGTCATGCTGGTGCTGCTGATCATCTTTCTGATCACCATCCCGGTCATCACCAAGACCGTGAAGGTCGATCTGCCGAAGGCGGTCAATATTCCGACGCAGACCAAGCCGGAGAACATCAGCATCTCGGTCGACAAGAACGGCACCGTATTCTGGAACGACAAGCGCGTGGCGGACCGCAGCGAGCTGCTCGGGCTCATCGAGGCGGCCGCCGTACGCAAGCCGCAGCCGGAGATTCACATCCGCGGCGACCGGGAGACGCGCTACGAGGCGATCGGGCGCGTGATGTACGCCATTCAGCGCGGCGGCATCGTCAAGGTCGGCTTCCTGATCGAGCCCAACCGCGGCGTGCGCGGCTACCGCTGAAGCCCTCATTCAGGAGCAACTGCCATGTCAATACCGGTCGGTGGCGCTTCAGGGGCGACCTTCTGCGACATCAACACGACGCCACTGATCGACGTCATGCTGGTGCTGCTGGTCACGCTGATCGTGACGCTGCCCATCATGACCCACGCGGTCAAGCTCGACATGCCCAACGTGAGCAACCCGCCGCCGCCGCCGCCGACACCCCCCGAGGTCATCGACCTGGAGATCGATTACGACGGCACGGTGGTATGGAATGGTACGCCGGTGAAGGACATGGACACGCTCGAGGGCTATTTCCATGCCGAGACCGACAAGGTGCCGCAACCGGAGATTCACCTGCGTCCCGACCGGCGGGCGAAATATGACATCGTCGCCAGGGTTCTGGCGGGGGCGCAGCGCAATCACATGAAGAAGATCGGCTTCGTCAACGTGGCTGAGTTCAAGGACTAAACCTCAACGTCATGCGAAATCACATCATGAAGGTCAGATACCTGCGGGCGCTCACCGTCGGCGCCGTCATTGTGATCGGCGCCGCGCTGCTGCCGGGAGTCGCGCTGCTGGCGGCGGAGAAGTCGGAAAACAAGCAGCCGAGCGCCAAGCTGCAGAAGCCCCTGCACGACGCCCAGGAGGACCTGAAGGCGAAGAAGTACGCCGAGGCGATCAGCAAGCTCAAGGCGGCCGAGGGCATGGAAGGCAAGACGCCCTACGACCAGCACATCATCAACGACTTCCTCGCCTTCGCGTACATCAAGACCAACAACTACGCCGATGCGGCCAAGGCGATCGAGGGCGAGCTCGACGACGGATTCACGCCGCAGGCCGACATGCCGCAGAAGGTCAAGGAGCTGACCGAAATCAACTATCAGATCAAGAACTACGACAAGGCGATCGAGTTCGGCAACCGCGCGATCAAGGGCGGCTTCGCCGACGAGCAGATCCGCACCATCGTGGGGCAGTCCTATTACCTCAAGGGCGACTGGAAGGGGACGCTGAAGTTCGAGGAGGCGGCGGTCGAGAGTCAGGTCAAAGCGGGCGAAACGCCGAAGAAGCAGACGCTCGAGCTGATCCTGAGCGCCTGCGTCAAGATGAACGATTCGGCCTGCGAGACCAAGGCGCTCGAGCGCATGGTCACCTACTATCCGCAGCCCGACTACTGGTACCAGCTGCTGTACAGCCTGCGGCAGCAGACCTCCGGGAACGATGCCGACACGTTGCAGACCTACCGGCTGATGTCGGAGGTCGACGTCCTGAAGACCGCCGACGACTACAGCGAGATGGCGCAGCTTGCCCTCGAGGCGGGATCGCCGGGCGAGGCGCAGCGGATTCTCGAGAAGGGCTTCGCCAAGAACGTCTTCACCGAGCAGCGTCAGAAGGAGCGCAACCAGCGCCTGCTCGAGAGCGCCAAGAAGGCCGCGGCGACCGATCAGGCGTCGCTCGCGAAGGTCGAGCACGAGGCGGAAGCCGCTCCCACCGGACAGAAGGACGTCGGAGTAGGGCTGGCCTACCTCGGGTACGGGCAATATGACAAGGCGGTCGATCTCCTGTCCAAGGGACTGGCCAAGGGCGGCGTGAAGGACGAGGCGCAGGCGCAGCTGCTGCTCGGCATCGCGCAGCTGAAGGCGGGTCACAAGGACGAGGCGGTGAAGGCGTTCAAGGCCGTCAAGGGCGATGCCAATCTCGAGCGTCTTGCGAGCCTCTGGACGCTGCACGCAGGGCAGCCGAGTGGCGCGGCCGTGACTCAGTCCGAGAAGCCCAAAAAGGGGACGAAGGTCAGTCAAGCTCAGAAGGCAGCACGCGCACACGGTGCCTGAGCTGAGATAAGGAGGCAGGATGGCCATCAAGGCAGGCGAGCGCATGCCCGCGGGCACGTTCAAGCGCATGACCAGGGAAGGTCCGAAGGACCTCAGCACGGACGAGCTCTTCAAGGGCAAGCTGGTGGTGCTGTTCTCGGTGCCCGGGGCGTTCACCCCGACCTGCGATGCCAAGCACCTGCCGGGCTTCGTGCAGCTCGCCGATCAGCTCCACGCCCGGGGCGTCGACACCATCGCCTGCATGGCCGTGAACGACGTGTTCGTCATGAACGCCTGGGGCAAGGCCTCCGGCGTCGGCGACAAGATCCTGATGCTCGCCGACGGCAACGGCGACTACGCCCGGGCGCTCGGCCTCGAGCTCGATGCCAGCAAGTTCGGCATGGGCACGCGCGGGCAGCGCTTCGCGCTGATCGTGCGCGACGCGGTCGCCACGCATGTCGACGTCGAGGCGCCCGGACAGTTCAAGGTATCCGCGGCCGAGTACGTGCTCGGGCAGCTGTAAGCAGGCTATAAGCGGCCCGCCTAAGCGATCTTTTCGCCGGCAAGAACCACGCTCTTTGCCGGCGTGTGCGAGCGGAGCCAGGGGGTTGGCCTGCCGGAACGGCCGCAGGCCGTTTCGGCCAATTTCATGAGATGAGCCGCTCGATCTCCGGCACGATCTGAAACAGGTCGCCGACGAGGCCAATATCGGCCACCTCGAAGATCGGTGCCTCGCTGTCCTTGTTGATGGCGACGATGGTGCGCGCATCCTTGATGCCGGTCAGATGCTGGATGGCCCCGGAGATTCCGATCGCCAGGTACAGCTCCGGCGCGATGATCTTGCCGGTCTGTCCCACCTGCATCTCGTTGGGCGCATAGCCGGCGTCGACCGCCGCCCGTGAAGCTCCGACGGCGGCACCGAGCTTGTCGGCGAGGCTGTAAAGGATCTTGAAGCCGTCGGCGCTGCCGAGCGCGCGGCCGCCGGAGACGACGCGCGCGGCGGTCTGCAAGTCCGGACGATCGGTTCTCGCCGCCGAGACCGAGATGAACCGCGTGTGGGTCGGAAGCGGCACATCGACCGCGGCTTTCTCGACCGGCGCCGAGCCGCCGCCGGCGGCCGCCTCGAAGGAGGCGGTGCGCACCGTGCCGACCACCTTGTCCGCTGCGCTCGTCTCGACGGTCAGAATGGCGTTGCCCGCGTAAATCGGGCGGCGAAACCGCGTCGGGCTCTCGATGGCCATGATGTCGCTCACCTGCGGCGCATCGAGCAGCCCCGCGATCCGGGCCATGAGGTCCTTGCCGAAGGTCGTCGAGGGGCCGAGCAGGTGAGTGAACGGTCCGGCGAGCGCCACCACTTGCGGCGCCAGCACTGCGGCGAGCGCGTGCGCGTTGGCCGGATTCGCCACCGCGAGCACGCGGCTCACACCGGCGAGCTGCGCCGCCTGCGCCGCGACCGCGTCTGCCACCGCGGCGCACACCACCACGGTAATCTCCGCGCCGGCCAGCCCGCGCGCGCAGGTGACGCACTTCGCGGTGCTGAGATTGAGCTTGGCGCCGTCGTGCTCGGCGACGATCAGGATCTTAGCAGTCACAGGAGCCCTTTCTTCTTCAGCTCGCCGACCAGCTCGGCGGCATCCTTGACCTTGATGCCCTTGTGCCGCTGCGGGGGCGGCTCGCAGCGAACCAGCTTGAGCTGCTGGCGCTGCTCGACGCCGAGGGCGCTGAGGGTGAGGGTGTCGAGCGGTTTCTTCTTGGCCTTCATGATGTCCGGCAGCTTCACGTAGCGCGGCTCGTTCAGGCGCAGGTCGGTGGTGACCACCGCCGGCAGATCGACCTCGAGCGTCTCGAGCCCCGCATCCACCTCGCGCGTCACGCGGGCGCTCGCGCCGCTCAGCTCGACCTTGGAGGCGTAGGTGGCCTGCGGCCGGCTCCACAGCGCCGCGAGCATCTGCCCGGTCTGACCGTTATCGTCATCGATCGCCTGCTTGCCGAGGATCACCAGCAGCGGCTGCTCGCGCTCGATCAGCTTCAGCAGGGCGCGTGCCACCACCAGCGGCTCGATGATCCCCTCGGCCTGCACCAGCAGCGCCCGGTCGGCTCCCATGGCGAGGGCCGTGCGCAGCTGCTGCTGGCAGTCGGCCGGCCCCACAGTGGCCACCACGACTTCTTCGGCACCGCCGCGCTCCTTGATGCGCAGCGCCTCCTCCAGCGCGATCTCATCGAAGGGATTGAGGCTCATCTTCACCCCGTCGGTGATGACGCCGCTGCCGTCGGGCTTGACCCGGATGCGCACGTTGTAGTCCACGACGCGCTTGATGCCGACCAGAATGCGCTTCATGCCGCTTGGCTCGTGACAGTCGCCCGCGAGGGGCGGGAGGCGCAGTATAGCGGCAGGGGGCTCGGGCCGTGTTGACGGGACGTGCCGCGGCGTTGACGAATTGCGCAGCGGCTCCCTGAGGCACGCCGCGAAGCAGCGCTTGCTGCGACAGATGAGCACGCCTCGCCCAACAAGACGCGCAATTTCCCGGGGACCCCGCTAAGACACCCCGCAAAATTGCGCTTATCGCGACCGGCAAGCGCACCCCGCTCAACAAGACGCGCAATTTCGCGGGGACCCCGTTAGAGTCGCGCGCATGCTGAAGCTCGCGCTGCGCCGCATCGCCGGCATCATTCCCACTCTGTTGGTCATCGTCACGGTCTCGTTCGCCGTCATCCGCCTGGCGCCCGGCGGGCCCTTCGATCAGGAGCAGCAGCTCAGCGCCCCGGTGCGGGCCAATCTCGAACGCCTCTACGGTCTCGATCGGCCCTGGAGCGTGCAGTACGCGCGCTATCTCGCGGCCCTGCTGCATGGGGATTTCGGGCCGTCGCTGCGGCAGCGCGACTTCACGGTCAGCGAGCTCATCCAGCAGGGGTTGCCGCTGAGTGCGACGCTCGGCCTCGGTGCGATCGCCGTGGCGATACTCAGCGGCATTCCCGCGGGTGTGCTGGCGGCGCTGTCCCGCTCGCCGCGCGCGGATTTCAGCCTCGCGGCGCTCACGGCGCTCGGGATCGCGCTGCCGAGCTTCGTGATCGGCCCGCTGCTCGCGCTGGTGTTCGGCCTGCGGCTGCACTGGCTGCCGGTCGGCGGCTGGGTGGCGGGCTCGCCGCGCTATCTGGTGCTACCGGTGCTGACACTGGCGCTGCCGGTGGCCGCGTACCTGGCGCGCCTGACGCGCGCCAGCCTCCTCGAGGTGCTGCGCGCGCCGTTCGTGCGCAGCGCCCGGGCCCGCGGGCTCGGCGCGCTGCGCGTGCTCTGGCGTCATGCCTTGCCGCCGGCGTTGCTGCCAGTCGTGAGCTACCTCGGTCCCGCGGTGGCCTTCGTCGTAACCGGCTCGCTGGTCGTCGAGTCCGTGTTTGGTCTGCCGGGGAGCGGGCGCTACCTGGTGCAGGGCGCGATCGATCGCGATTATCCGCTCGTCATGGGGATGGTCATCGTCTACGGCACCCTGACGCTGCTGCTCAATCTGCTCGCCGACCTTGCCGTTGGATGGCTTGAGCCGGGCGTTCGCCATGAGTGAGGCCGATGCCGGCCTGAAGCACGGCCTGTGGAGCGTCGCGGGGCGGCGGCTGGCGGCCAACCCCCTGGCCTGCGGGGCGCTGGCCGTGATCGCAGCGGTGACGGCGCTTGCGCTGCTGGCACCGGCGCTGAGTCCCTGGGCCTACGACAGCCTCGACTGGCGCCACCTCGCGCAGCCGCCCGGGCCGACGGCGGCGCACTGGTTCGGCACCGACCGGCTGGGGCGCGATCTGTTCGTGCGCACGCTCTACGGCGTGCGTTTGTCGCTCCTCATCAGCGTGCTGGCGAGCGCGGTGAGTCTGGTCATCGGCGTGCTGTGGGGCGCTGCGGCGGGTCTGGCCGGCGGACGCACCGACGGCTGGATGATGCGCCTGGTGGACGTACTCTATTCGCTGCCGTACCTGTTCGTGGTCATCATCCTGACGACGCTGTTTCCGCGTGGGAGCCTCGCGGTGCTGCTGCTAGCGCTCGGGGCGGTGGGCTGGCTGACGACCGCGCGCATCGTGCGCGCCCAGACACTGGCGCTGAAGCGACGCGAGTTCATCGAGGCTGCTCGCGCCCTTGGGGTCGCACCGGGCGCGATCCTGTTGCGGCACGTGGTCCCGAACGTGCTCGGTCCGGTGCTGGTGTACGCCACACTCGTTGTCCCGCAGATGATCACGTTCGAAAGCTTCCTCTCGTTCCTCGGCCTGGGCGTGCAGGAGCCGCAGGCGAGTCTCGGCAATCTGATCTATGGCGGCGCACAGGAAATGGAATCCGCCCCCTGGATGCTGCTGGTGCCGGCGGGCTTCTTGGTGGCGCTGCTGCTGTGCCTCAACCTGCTGGGCGACGGGCTGCGCGATGCCTTCGACCCCCGCGAGCGCTGACACCGCCTCCGCCGCGGCGTCCGCGGTGCTGACGCTCACCGGCCTCGGCGTCAGCTTCGACACGCCCGCCGGCACCGTGACCGCCGCCGAGGACGTCACGCTGTCGGTCGCGCGCGGGGAATGCCTCGGGGTGGTGGGCGAATCGGGCGCCGGCAAAAGCCAGGTATTCCTCGCGGTGCTGGGCCTGCTGGCCGCGAACGGCCGGGCGCTGGGGAGCGCGCGCTTCGGCGGCGCGGAGTTGCTGCAGCTTCCCCCGGCCGCGCTCGACCGGCTGCGCGGGGCAGGCCTCGGCATGGTGTTCCAGGATCCGATGAGTGCCCTCACCCCACACCTGAGCATCGGGCAGCAGCTGGTGGAGGTGGTGCGGCGGCGCACGCGCGTCTCCCGGGCGGAGGCAAGCGAGCGCTCGCTCGCGCTGCTCAACCGCGTGCACGTGAGCGATGCGCAGCGACGCCTGCGGCAATATCCGCACGAGCTTTCCGGGGGCATGCGCCAGCGCGTACTGATCGCACTGGCACTCGCCAGCCGACCGCAGCTGCTCATCGCCGATGAGCCCACCACTGCGCTCGACGCCACCATTCAGGCGCAGATCCTGGCGTTGCTCGCCGAGTTGCGGCGCGCGCACGGCATGGCGATGGTGCTGATCAGCCATGACCTTGCAGCTGTGGCGGGCGTGGCCGATCGGGTGGCGGTCATGCAGCGCGGCCGGCTGATCGAGACCGGGACCACTGCCGCGGTGCTTAAGTCTCCGCGCGAGCCGTACACGCGCACGCTGGTGCAGCAGGCCGCCGGCCTGCTGGAGGGATCGGCGGCGCCGCCGCGCACGCACACCACGGTGGCACTCGCGCTCACCGAGCTCGGTGTGGACTACCCGGTCGGGCAGGGAGTCTGGCGCGCGCGCGGCCGGCTCGCGGCGCTGCGGGGGGTCAGCTTGGTCGTGCAGCTGGGCGAGTCGCTCGGCATCGTGGGCGAGTCCGGCTGCGGCAAATCGACGCTGGCCCGCGCGGCGCTGCAGCTGCTGCGCGCCTCGAGCGGGCGGGTGGTGTGGATGGGGCGCGCGCTCGGTGAGCTGCCGGCAGGTGAGCTGCGCTCCCTGCGCCGCGAGCTGCAGATCGTGTTCCAGGATCCGCCCGGCAGCCTCGACCCGCGCATGAGCGTCGGCGAGCTCCTGGCAGAGCCGCTGCGCGTGCACGAGCGTGCCCTCACACCGTCGGCGCGCGCCGCGGCCGTGGCGGCAGCGCTGGCGCGGGTGGCGCTCGCGCCCGAGTTGGCACGGCGTTACCCGCACGAGCTGAGCGGCGGGCAGTGCCAGCGCGTGGCGATTGCGCGCGCCCTGATCCTCAAGCCCCGGCTGCTGGTGTGCGATGAGCCGCTCAGCGCACTCGACGTGCCGACCCAGCTGCAGATCGTCACCCTGCTCGCGCAGCTGCAGCAGGCGGGCGGCATGGCGCTGCTCTTCATCAGTCACAATCTCGCGCTGGTGAAGCGCCTGTGCGAGCGCGTGCTGGTGCTGTATCTCGGGCGCATGATGGAGCTCGCGCCCACGCAGGCACTGTACGCGGCTCCCCGGCATCCCTACAGTCGTGAGCTTCTCGCCGCCATTCCGAGTATCGATCCGGACATCCAGCCCGCACGCCTCGCGCGCGTCCTGAGCGGCGAGCCGCCGTCGCCCCTGGCGCCGCCGAGCGGCTGCGTCTACCGCACTCGCTGCCCGCATGCCGCGCCGGCGTGTGAGCAACGCGTGCCCGCGTGGGAGGAGGCCGGTGCGGGACGGCAGGTGGCATGCCATCGCTGGCGCGAGCTCGCCTGACGGCGGCATCACAGTTCCCGCCGCGGCGGTCGAGCCGGGCGCGCCACTTGAGCTATTCTTGCCCGATGCAGACCGCGCCTAGCGTTCGCCCCAGCGAGGGCCTGAAGCACGTGCGTTACGAGATCCGCGGGCGCCTCGCGCGGCGGGCGCACGAGCTCGAGCGCCAGGGCTACGAGATCGTCTCGCTCAACATCGGCAATCCGCGCGCCTTCGGGCTGCGCACGCCCGAGACCATGCGGCTCGCCATGATCGAGAACCTGGCCGACGCCGAGGGCTACTGCCATCAGAAGGGCATCTTCCCGGCGCGCGAAGCGGTGGTCATGCAGCAGCAGGAGCGTGGCATCAGCGGCGTGACGGCCGAGGAGGTCTACATCGGCAACGGCGTGAGCGAGCTGATCGACCTCACATTGCGCGCGCTGCTCAACGACGGCGACGAAGTGCTGGTGCCGAGCCCGGACTACCCGCTGTGGACCGCCGCGGTGACGCTCAATCGCGGCCGCGCGCTGCATTATCCCTGCCGGCCCGAGAACGCCTTCGTGCCCGACCCGCAGGAAGTCGCGGCCCTCGTCACGCCGCGCACCCGCGCCATGGTCATCATCAATCCTAACAATCCCACCGGCGCGGTTTATCCGCGACCGGTGCTCGAGGCGCTCGCCGCACTGGCCGAGCGCCGGGGCCTGGTCGTGTTCAGCGACGAGATCTACGACCAGATGACTTACGACGGCGCGCAGTTCGTGCCCATGGCCACGCTGGTGCATGACACCCTGTGCGCGACGCTGGCGGGGCTGTCGAAGGTCTATCGCGCCTGCGGCTACCGCGTCGGCTGGGCGGTATTCTCGGGACGCACGCATGCGGCGACCGAGTATCTGCAGGCCCTGGAGCTGCTCGCCTCGCTGCGCCTCTGCAGCAACGTGACGGCGCAGTGGGCAGTCCAGACCGCGCTCGGCGGCCACCAAAGCATCGCCGAGCTGGTGTCCGCCGGCGGGCGGCTGTACGAATCGCGCGCCGCGATTGTCGCGGCCGTGCAGCGCAGCCGCTTTCTCACGCTGGCGCCGCCCGCGGGGGCGATGTACGCCTTCGTCGGCGTCGATCCGCGCACGCTCCCCGATTTCGACGATCAGCAATTCGCCCTCGAGCTGCTCGAGCAGAAGCACGTGCTGATCGCGCCGGGCGTCAGTTTCAACGTGCCCTACAGCAATCACTTCCGCATCACCAACCTTCCGGACGCGGCGACGCTGCGCGAGGTGTTCGTGCGCATCGAGGAGCTGCTCGGCGCCTATGCCGCGGCCGGGCGCGCGGGCAGCCCCGGCGAGGCTGACGCGGGCAAGGTCGTGAGCGCCGCCGCACGGTTCAAGTGATTCCGCTAAAGAGCCCGTAACATTCGGATTTGTTTAATCTTCCAAGCGACCTAGACGCTCATCTCCGCGGCGGTGGGACGCTCATCGTTCCCAGCGAGCAGCGTCTGCGCGCCGTGAAGCTGGCGTACGCCGCAGCGCAGCTCGAGGGCAGCAGCCGCGTCTGGGCGAGCCCACAGGTGCTGACGCCGCTGACCTGGGCGCGCCGCGAGGTCGAGCGGCGCGCCGAGGCCGCCCCGCTCGAGTGGCCGCGCATTCTGACCGCCACCGAGGAATGGCTGCTGTGGCGGCAGGCCGCGCGCGAGGCCGCGCACGGGCTGCCGCTTCTCGATGCCGGCGCGCTGGGCGAGTCCCTGCAGCACTCGAGCGAGCGCGCCGCCGAATGGGGCGTGCCGATCCGCCCAGGCCGTGCCGGGAGCGAGGCGCAGCTGCTGTTCGAAGCGCAGCGCCTGGTCGAGTCGCGCTGCCGGGCACAGCACGCCGCCCGCGTGAGCGCGCTCATCGCTCGCCTCGGCCCGATCGCCGCGCCGCCGCTGTGGCGCGGCTTCGCCCGGCTGCCGCCGGCATTTGCGCGTTTCGCCGACGCCCGCGCGCCCGCCGCCGAGCCCACTCCGGCCGCGGGGCCGCGAGCCGTCCGCACGCACAATGCGACCTCGCAGCTCGAGGCGATTGCGATGTGGTGCCACGAGCGACTCAGCCGCCAGCCCGACGCGCGGCTCTTCATCATGCTCCCCGGCGCCGCAGGCGAGCGCGAGCGCCTGGCCGCGCTCATCCGCTCGAGCCTCGATCCCGGCGCGGTGCTTCGCGATGGCGCGCCGGCGCCGCGGCTCGCCGGCATCGAGGGCGGTGCGCCGCTCGCCGCTCTCGCGCTGCCGTCGCAGGCACTGCTCGCTCTCACGGTGCTCGCCGGGAGCGGGATTGACCTGCAGTCGGTCAGCGGCTGGCTGACAGCCCCTTTCTGGAACACCCCGCGGCCGGGTGCGCGGGCCGTGCTCGCGCAGCTGCTGCGGGAAGGCGGTCCGGCGCGGGTGAGCTTGCGGGAGCTCCTCGGGGCGCTGCAGCTCGCGCCCGGGCAGCTCAGGTCCGCGGCCCGGGAGCTCGATACGCAGCTGCGCCGCGCGGCCGGACAACTCGGCGAGGGCAGCGCCACGCCGCGGCGCTGGTCGGAGCGCTTCCGCGCGGCGCTGGCGGCGCTCGGCTGGCCGGGTTTGCTGCCGGCCGACAGCGCCGTTCATCAGACCCATGTGCACTGGGTGAGACTGCTCGAGGAATTCGGCGAGCTCGCGGGCAGCCTCGGGACGCTCGGCCGTGAGGACGCGCTGACCCTGCTGCGGGCGCTCGCGCAGCGAACCCGCTACGGTCCGCCGGACGAAGATGCGCCGGTGACGATCGCGCCGCTGCTGGCCGATCCCGTGGTGCGTTACGACGGCATCTGGGTCGGACATCTGAGCGCCGACGTGCTGCCGCAGCCGGTGGCGCCCAACCCGTTTCTGCCGCATGTGGCGCAGATCGAGGCCGGAATGCCGGAGGCCAGCAGCGCCGGCCGCCGCGCCGAGGCACAGGCGTTGCTCGCGGCGTGGCGCGCGGCGGCGGGGGAGCTGACGCTCTCCGTTCCGGAGCGCGAGCAGGATCTCGAGCTCCTGCCGAGCCCGCATCTCGCGGGCGTCGCGCTTCACGACGAGCGGCCGCCGACTGCGTGGCTGGCAGTGCGCCTGCGGCGGCCGGGCTGCACCGAGACGATTGCGGACACGACCGGCACGCCGTTCAACCCGCTCACCCCGCTTCCCTCCGGAACACGGTCGCTGACGCTGCAGAATGCCTGCGCCTTCCGCGCCTACGCGGAACTGCGTCTCGGCGCCGCGCCCCCGGAATCGGCCGAGCCCGGGGTCGCGATGGACCAGCGGGGGCTCCTGCTGCACGCGGCCCTGCAGATGCTGTGGCAGCGCCTGTCCGGCTCACTATCACTCAGCGCGCTCGATGAGCCCGGCCTCGATGCGGCGATCAGGGACTGTGTGCGCCAGGCGGCCGGGACGCTGCAGGTGGCGGCACGCGGCCGCCATCGGCGTCGCCGTATCGTCGAAGGGCAGTTCGACCTTTTCAGCGCGCTCTCGCCGGCGCTCGAGCGCGAGTGCCGCCGCGCCCAGGCGCTCATTCGGCGGCTGTGCGCGCTCGAGCGGACCCGCGCTCCCTTCACCGTGGAAGCGACCGAAGAGCCGATGGAGCTGACGCTCGGGGGCGGGCGGGTGCGTATGCGGCTCGATCGCATCGACCGGGTGGCCGGCGGGCGCGCCGTGCTCGACTACAAGAGCGGCCGGCCCGGCAGCCCCGACTGGTACGGCGAGCGGCCGTCGCATCCGCAGCTGCTCGCCTATCTCACCGCGCTCGGCGGCGATGTCATGGCACTCGCGACCGTCAACCTGACGGCGCGCGAGGTGCGCTTCAAGGGAGTCGCGGCGACGGGTGACCTGCTGCCGAAGGTGCCGGCACTCTCGGGCGAGGCCGGCGCCGCCGCGAGCTGGAGCGTGCAGCAGGAGCGCTGGCGCGCGCTCATCGAGCGGCTCATCCGCGCCTTCCTTGCGGGCGAGGCGAGCGTCGACCCGGCGCCGGGAGCGTGCGATTACTGCCACCTCACCGATGTCTGCCGAATCGGTGCGCATCTCGCTCCCGAGGCAGTCACGCACGCGGACGAAACCGATGAGTGAGGCGCAGGCACGGCTCGATGAGGCAGCGCGGGCCGAGGCGAGCGAGCCCTCGGTGTCGATCCTGCTGGAGGCGCCGGCCGGCTCCGGCAAGACCGCGGTGCTGACGCGGCGTTACCTGCGGCTCCTCTGCACCGTGGAAGATCCGGGCGAGGTCCTCGCGATCACCTTCACGCGCAAGGCGGCGGCGGAGATGCGCTCGCGGGTCGTGCGCGCGCTGCGCGGCGCGATCCCCATGGACGACCCGGAAGCCGAGCCGCTGCGTGCGCTCGCCGAGGCGGCTCTGGCGCACGGCGCAGCGCGCGGCTGGCGTATCGACAGCGAGCCGCAGAGCCTGCGCATTCAGACGATCGACTCCTTCAATTACTGGCTGGCAAGTCAGCTGCCGGTCGCCTCGCGTGCGGGTGCCCAGCTCACCGTCACCGAGACCGCCGGCGAGCTCTATCAGCGCGCGGCACGCCGGGCACTGCTCGCTGCGGATGCGGAGCCGGAGCTCGCGTCCGATGCGCAGCGCCTGTTCGAGCGGCTCGACAACCACTGGCTCAGCCTCGAGCGGCTGATCGCGCAGATGCTCAGTGAGCGCGGGCACTGGCTGCATTTCGTGGTCCGTGAGGATCCGCAGCGTCTGTGCCGCCGCGTGGACGAAAGCCTCGCGGCGCTTACCCGCCTGCGGCTCGAGTCACTGTGCGCGCTCTTTCCCGAACCCGAGCGGCGCCGCGCCGAGACGCTGCCTGGTTGCCGCGCGCTCGGCAGCGAGCCCGGGGACCTCGGCCACTGGCAGCGGTTCGCCCACCTGGTGCTGACCCGCCACGACTGGCGCCGCCAGCTGAGCGCGCGCCACGACGCGGCTTTCTCGGACCCGGCGCTGCGCGAGCGGGTCCGCGGTCTCATCGCCGAGCTCACGCCGCTCCCCGGCCTCCGTGAGGCGCTGCTCGAGCTCGCGCACGCCCCGGGGGCGCAGCTGACAGAGGACGAGGGGGCGACGTTGCGCGCGCTGTCGCGCGTGTTGGCGCGCGCGGCGGCCGAGCTGCACACCGAGTTCGCCCAGGCGGGGCGGGTCGACTACACCTATGTGACGGGCGCGGCGCGCGCGGCGCTGACCGAAGCGGGCGAGCCCACAGAGCTCGCGCTCGCGGCCGGGCTCGCGCTGCGGCACATCCTGGTCGATGAGTTTCAGGACACCTCGCTCGCTCAGGTTCAGCTGCTCGAGAGTCTCACCGTCGGCTGGGAGGAGGGCGACGGGCGGACGCTGTTCGTGGTCGGTGACCCGATGCAGTCGATCTACCGCTTCCGCGACGCGGAAGTCGGCCTGTTCCTGCGGGCGCGTGCCGCAGGCATCGGCCGGTTGAAGCTCCGGGTACTGCGCCTCGCACACAACTTTCGCGCCACCCGGCAGCTCATCGAGTTCGTGAACGACACTTTCACGCGGGTGTTTCCCCGCGCCGATGAGCCACAGACGGGCGGCGTGAGCTACCGTCCGTCCGTCGCCGCGCCGCGCAGCGCGCCCGCGCCCGAGGACGTTCCGCCGGTGTCGCTGCAGCTGTTCGCCGACGATCGTCGCGCCGAGGCCGGGGCGATCGCGGCGCACGTGGCACGCCTGCGGCGCCTCGAGCCGCAGAGCACGATTGCGGTGCTGGTGGTCGCGCACGCGCACGCGGTCCCGGTGATCGCCGCGCTCGAGGCCGCGGCTTTGCCCGCCCTCGGTGTCGATCTCGTGCCGTTGCGCGAGCGGCTGGTGGTGCGCGATCTGGTGCAGCTGGCGCGGGCTCTGTACGACCTCGCCGACCGCAGCGCCTGGCTCGCGGTGCTGCGCGCTCCCTGGTGCGGGGCACGGTTGCGCACACTCACGGCGCTCTCGTCCCGCGAGGATGAGCAGGTGATCCTCGAGGCGCTCACCCGTCCGGACCGCCTGGCGCGCTGTGATCCGTCGGACCTGCCGCGGCTCGCGCGGCTGCGCGCCGTGCTCGAGAGCGCGCTCGCGGCGCAGCCGGGGGCGACGGTGACCGATTGGCTGGAGACGACGTGGCTGCGTCTCGGCGCGGCGGATGCCTATTCGGGCCCCGAGCTCGAGGACGCGCGCACGTTCTTCGCCGCCCTCGCGGCGCGCGCTGCGGCGTCCGAATGGATCACGCCAGCGGATTTTCCTACGCTGCTCGAGCATCTCTACGGCGCCCCGGCAGCCGGCGACCGCCCGGTGCAGGTGATGACCATCCACCGCGCCAAGGGGCTCGAGTTCGATCACGTCATCGTTCCGGCACTCGACCGTCCGACACGCACCGGCGAGCGTCGCCTGCTGCGCTGGATCGACGTGCCGAGTGCGGCCAGCGAGAGCCATCTGCTGATCGCGCCCATTGCGCCGGTGGGAGCGGCCGGGGAGGGCGCTCTCAACCTCTATGTCAGGGATCTCATCCGCCAGCACGAGCGGCACGAGCGCTGCCGCCTGATGTATGTGGCGGCAACCCGCGCCCGCCGCACCTTATGGCTGTCCGCCGCCCCGGCACCATCCGCCGACGGCACGGTGAAACCTGACCGCCGCAGCTTCCTGGCGACCCTCTGGCCGGCGCTCGCCGGGCAGTTCGAGACCGTCCCGGGAGCCGGCGCGCCGCTCGCATCGTCCCCGCGAGCCGCATCTCTGATCCGCCTGGCGGCCACCTGGCAGCCTCCAGATCCGCCCTCATCGGTGCTGCTGCGCCGGCTTCCGGCCGCGTGGCTCGAGACCACCCCGCCCGAATTCAGCTGGGTACGCGAGACGCAGCGCGACATCGGCACGGTGGTGCATGCCTGGCTCGCGCGCCTGAGCGGACAGCCGCTGCCGCCCGCGGCGCCCGAGGCCGAGCGCGCCCTGCTGCTCGCCGAGCTGCAGCGCCTCGGCGTTGCCGAGCGCGAGCAGCCGCGCGCGCTGGAGGAAGCTCTGGCGGCCGTGCGCCGCACGCTCGCCGACGCGCGCGGCCGCTGGATCCTGAGTGGCGAGCACCGCGACGCGCACAGCGAGTGGGAGCTGAGCGGCGTGAGTGGCGGGCGGCTGCGCAGCCTGAAGATCGATCGCAGCTTCGTGGACGAGACCGGCACCCGCTGGGTCATCGACTACAAGACCAGCCGCCACGAGGGCGCTGATCTCGAAGGATTTCTCGCGCGGGAGCTCGAGCGCTACCGGCCGCAGCTCGAGGGCTACCGGGCGCTCGCCGCCCAGCTCGGACCCGAGCCGGTACGCGCCGCGCTGTACTTCCCGCTGCTCGGGGCGTTTCGCGAGCTGGCCTGAAGGATGCAGGCGGCCGGGGTGATCGTCAGAACGTGCCGGCCAGCGAGAACGGGCGCCGGCCGGAGGCGTCCGGCGAGCCGAGGAAGCGGATGTTGCTGACGATCGCGGGTGCCGCGCCGCGCCGCGGGGCGATGAGGCCTTCGAGCTCGAAGCCGGGCGCGCGTGTCAGGCGCAGCGTGCCCTCGAGCGCCAGCGGTCCGTCGAGGTCGTGAAGCTTGCCGACCGGCTCGCCGCTGCCGCCGGGGAAGACCAGCACGAAGCTGCCGAGCGGCGTGTTGGCGTCGCTGCGATCTTCGAGGTTGCGTGCTTCGATTCGACCCTGCAGCTGCATGATGATGCCGTGCTCGATCTCAACCAGCGCGAGCTCGAGATGTGCCTGTCCGTGCAGGCTCGGCGGCACCCCGGGCATGAGGCTCGGGTCGAGCGGCGCATCGGCGACGATGTTGCGCGCGGTGACCCGCTGAGCGAAGCCGAGCTCGACGTCAGCGCTGGCGTTCGCCGCGCCGTGCACGGTCACATGCGCCGCCAGCCGGCCGCGCAGCAGTCTCAGAGGCAGCAGGTCCCAGCTCACGTCGCCGACCGGCGTGCCGCCGACGGTGAGGCCGGTACAGCCGCCGCTCCACAGCGAGCCATCCACGCTCGCGCAGCCCTGCGTCCGGCCTGCCGGGATGATCCAGGCGGCCGGGAGACGCACGAGCACGACGGCCGCGAAGGCGACTGCGGCCAGCAGTCCGATCCAGACGCCGCGCCTCACTTCAGCCCGCGTGCAGGACGATGGCGGCGTTCACCTGACCGGGAGCGCCCGCCTTCTCGATGTTGACCGAGTCGACCGTCACCCCGTTCTGCTGTGCCAGGCGCGCCAGCCACGCCACCAGGGTATCGAACGGCGCCTTTTCGAGCCGCACCGACAGGCTTCCCGCTCCGCCGGGTTCGCTGCCGGCGAGCGCGCCGGCGAGACCTGACTCGCGCGCCGAGCGGTCGACGATGACGAGCAGCGATTCGCCCGTGGCGGCCGGCGGTGGGGCGGAGGCGGCGATCTCGGGCGCTACGCTCTGCATCCAGCTCAGGTCCGCGTGCTTCTTGGCGAGGCGCTGCTGGGCGTGCGCAACGCTGCGATCGAGCGGCAGTAGGATGCCGAACAGCACCAGCAGCGCGGCCAGCACACCGCCACCGACCACCAGGCGCCGTTCGCGCGCAGAGAGCGCCGCGAGCGATTCGAGGGACAGCGATCCGAGCGACAGCTTCATCGCGTGCTCTCAGGTTCCCTTGGCATGCATCTGGATGCGTCCCTCGTAACCGGAGCCGACGTTGGTGCCGCCGGCGAGGTCGGCCTGCCAGCCGTTGTTGCGCAGTGACTGACTGACGCGATCGAGGCTCGCGGCATCGGGCGCTGACAGCTTCATCTCGACCGCGCCGCCATGGAAGCTTAGCGCCTGCACGCTGGTGCCGGGGGCCACGTCGCGCGCCTGCGCCAGCGCCTGCAGTGCCGGCAGCAGCCCACCGCCCGCACCGCGCACCGCGGCCAGGCGCTGCTCCATGAGACGCCGCGCGTCGGCGGCGACCGGCTGGCCGGGCAGGGCGCTGCGGAACGCTTCGCGGATGGAGGCATCGACCTGACGCTCGCGCTTCTTCAGCAGTTGCAGCTCGGCGGTCTTGCCGACCACGTGCAGCCCGATGAGGCACGCCAGCAGGATCGCCGCCACCCGCCACGCCTTGAAGCCGATGGCGCGCGTGGAGGTCGGCGCGTACGCGCCCTGCAGCAGGTTGATCGGTGAGCTTGAGGGCAACTGCAGGGCGAACAGCGCCAGCGGCCCTCCGGTGAGCAGCTGCACCTTGATGCCGTCGAACTGCGGGCGGGCCGCCTCGACCTGGGCGGCGTGCTGCTGCCACTCGGCCGGACCGGTGTAGAGAATGAGGCCGCGCGCCCCGCTGGCGGTGGCCTCCGCGCCCGTCTGCGCGATCTGCAGCGCCTCCTCGAGCGCATCCGCCGGCAGCGTCACGGGAGAGCCACCCGGGGGACGCACGTACACGCCGTCTTCCTCGAGCAGTGCGACCGCCTGGCCGGGATTCTGCGGCAGCAGATCGCTGTCGGCGTACACGACATCGGGCTCGATCCCCCCGGCCCGCAACGTGCTCAGCCATTCATCGAGCAGCGCGCGCGCCACTACCGCGACCGGCACCCGCGCGGAATCCGCCGCCCGCTTGCCGATGGCGAAGTGCAGCGCCTCGATGTCCTCGGCCAGATGCTCCTCGAGCGCGAACGGCACCAGCTGCGGCAGCTTGGCACCGGCCCTGGCCGGCACCTCCGGCTCGGCGAGCAGCACGTCCGCGCCCGGCACCAGCGCGCACACGCGCCGGCCGGCGGTTCGCGGGACTGCGAGCGACAGCGGACCGCTCTGCGGTGGCCCGAGCGGCGCCCCGCGCGCGTCCACCACCAGCCAGGTCGCCGCCTGCTCGGGCGTGCGCGGCAGGCGCAGCAGCAGCCAGTCAGACATGGGCGGATACTGGCATCATTTGCCGCAGCGTGCGCGGCGATTGCGTCACTGTCATGGTGTCACTCGGGCGTGAAGCTGCGCTGGATGGGCCGTACCGAGTTGGTAGGATCCTGGTACAGCAGACTGTACAAATTGAATTCCGTGCTGCCAATGGTGATGAAACTCGTGAGGCGGAAGTAGCTCGAGCTCTGCGCAAAGTAGTTGGCCATGCTCTTCTGCCACTTCTTCGGATCGAACGCTGCCTGGTAGTTGGCGAGCGTCGGGAAACAGCCGCTGCTCGCGGAGCGGTTCTTGGCGAGCGCCCCCGCGTCGGCGCTGAACTCGCTGTGTCCCGCGCCGAGGAACGCATCCAGCACTTTGTCCTTGGCGGTACACACGTTGATCTTCGTGCCCCAGGGGAGCGCGGTCACGTACGGCGCCAGCAGCAGGTAGCGGTCGCGGCCGAAGCCCGGCAGCGCCAGCAGCTCGCTGATGCTGGTGATGTAGCGGTTGGGCGTGCGATAGGGCGGCGTCTGGCCCATGTAGACACTGTCCTCCGCGCCGTCGGGGTTCTGCGGCACGATGTCGGCATCGATCCAGTCGATCAGGAAGCCCGCCCATTTCGGCTCCAGCCCCAACATCGCCAGCAGCTGCGTGAAGGCGCCGACGTAGTCCTGATTGGGCGTGCCGTCATGGTTGACCAGATTGTTGATATTCAGCCGTCCCTGCAGATCCTCGAGTGACGCCTCCAGCATGATGCCCGGCACCACTTCCAGCGGCCCGTAGGGCTTGTCCCACCCCTGGCCCGGGTAGGTGTGCGTGGGATCGCTCTGGCGGATCTGGCGCAGACCGTACGCGGCCAGCGCCTCGGCGCCCTGTTGGATCAGCAGCGATTGATCGAATGCGTAGGTGGCCGTGCCGCGCCGCGCCGTCATGGCGTTCTCGTAAGCGATGGCGGCAGCGAGGATGGTGCCGAGCGCCACCAGCAGCACTGCCACCAGCAGGGCGATGCCGCGCTGCGCGCGCGGCGGCGGGCGCCGACGCTGGCGCTGCGCGCGCGAGCACCTCGGCCGTGCGGCGCTCATGCGGCGATCTCGATGATGCGCACGATCTTGCCCCAGTCCTCGGTGTCGAGCGTGATCTCGACCGCCAGCGGGCGCTCGCGCAGCACGGCTTCCAGGGGCTGGCCGACCAGCGTAGTCGATGTGGCCGGCGGCCATTGCTCCTGCCACTGGCGGCTGACGTCGAGGTAGCGGATGGTGACCGTCTTCACGCGCGTGAGGAGGTTGCGCCGCTCGGTGGTGCTGGCGAGGGTCGGGTCGAGCACGTCCCAATACTCGCGCCGCAGCGTACCGTTCTCCAGGTAATAGGCCACACGCTGCAGTCCCGGTCGCTGCAGCCCCGCCGGGTTGGCCCAGCCCTCCCGGGTGAGCGCCACGAAGGGCTGCGAGCCGGGCGCGCCGCCCTGCAGCGCCGGTTGCGCCGGCTCGTCGCCGACCGGCTGGCGTACGGGGCGGGGAGCGAGCTGCACGAAGTCCTGCTCGAGGACGCGCACGGCGGTCTGGAGGGCCAGCAGCTGCGCCTGCTGCCCCTTGAGCGCGTCGTGGCTGGTGAGCGCCTGCCGCAGGGCGCCGTAACCCATGGCGAACATGAGCGCAGCGATGAACAGCGCGACGAGCAGCTCGATCAGCGTGAATCCGCGGCTGTGCCCCGTCATTGTGAGGAATCCGGCGTGACGCTGGGATCGCTCTGCGGCGGGGGAGTGGGCGGCGTGGACGGGCTGCCGAGAGTGTCGGGCCCGCCGAGCGTTCCGCTGGTGCCGCCGAGCGTTCCGGGCGTGCCCGCCTGGGACGAGAAGCCCGGCATCGCGGTCGCACCCGCCCCGGCGTTGCCGGCGCCCGGGGTCTGCGAGCCCGGTGCGCCCGTCTGCGACCCGGGACCCTGCGGGCCCTGTCCGGGCAGCTGCTGCGTCCCCCAGTCGGGCTGGTAACCGTTCGGTATGCCGACCGCATCACCCTGGATGCCGCTCACGGTCGTGAACCAGTCGTTGTCCTCATTCCCCTTGATCTCGGCGGGCCGCACTTTCACGTCGATGCGCACCACGCCCGGTACCTCGGTGGCGACGACCTCCCGCCGCCAATGCCAGCTGCGGCCGCCGAAGTCGACGTCGCCGTCGCTGTTGCCGACCGGGGCGATCTGCCCGGACAGGCGCAGCGTGGAGATCTGGTTGAGGGCCACCCACTGGGCGAAGGTCTTATCGCGCAGGTACGCGACGGTGCTGGCAGAGGAGGACAGGGCGCTCAGTACCGCTGCCATGCCGACCGCCACGATCGCGAGGGCGACCAGCACCTCGATCAGCGTGAAGCCGCCCGCGCGCAGCGCCAAGCCAGCGGTGCGCCTCACGGCTGCGACTCCACCATCGGCTGCTCGATGATCGCACCCTTGTCGTCCTGCGTGAGCGTGACGCTGCGCACCCCGCCGTCGCGCTGCAGCGTCGCGCTGAAGCTGGTGAGATCGCCGTTGGAGAAGATCATGACCTGCGGCTTCAGGTCGGCAGCGTCGGGGCGCGTCAGCACCACGGGACGCGCTTCGACGGTGAGCTTGACCCCCAGGCCGTCAGGGAGCTTGCGCGCTGCCAGCGCATCGTCCTCGAACACGGTACGCCAGCCGTCGCGGCGTGCGTCGTAAGTGACGAACTGGTAGCCATCGTCCGCAAACAGCACGCCGTACTCGCGGGTCTGCAGCTCCGCCTGCTCGCGCGCGTAGGTGAACAGCGCGAGCAGCCGGTCGCTTTCCCGTTCGAGCTCGTGGTCGCGACCGGTGAGGCTCACCGACAGCAGCATCCCCGCCGTGATCAGGGCGATGATGAGCACCACGACCAGGATCTCGATCAGCGTGAATCCGGCGGCCGCGCGCCCGCGAGCGCTCGGCGCGGCGCCTCTAGTCGCCGATGTTCCAGTTGCCGATATCGGCATCGATGCCTTCCCCGCCGGGCTGGCCGTCGGCTCCGAGGCTGTAGAGGTCGTACTCCTTGCCGTGCGTGCCGGGATACACGTACTGGTACTCGTTGCCCCAGGGGTCCTTGCTCACGCGCTGCAGGTAGCCGCCCGGTCTCCAGTGCTTGATCGACGGGTCGGTCGGCTGGGTCACCAGGGCGGCCAGTCCCTGCTCGGTGGTCGGGTACCTGGAATTGTCCAGCCGGAACATGGTGAGTGCGGTCTCCAGGCTCTGGATGTCCTGCTTCGCCTTGACCACGCGCGCCTCGTCCACCTTGCTGATGACGGTCGGCACGATGACGGCCGCGAGCAGCCCGATGATGACCACCACGACCATGATCTCGATCAGGGTGAAGCCGGCCGCACGCCCGCGCGCCCGGCCTCTGCTAACCTCGTGCCTGATGTGATTCATGCGCTGCATGTCCGGGCGGCGCAGCCGCCGTGTAAGTCTGACGGGATCATAACAAATGGGGGTCGGCGGCTTCGTGAACCGCGTGCACGTGGCACTCAAGTCTCTCAATTGCGACGGTCGCCGGGGCCTGGCGCTGCTGTCCGGCTGCCTCGTGCTGCTGCTGCCGGCGCTCACCGGCGAGCACGGCCGCCAGCTGCTGCGCTACGACCGCAGCGGGCTCGCCGCGGGGCAGTATTGGCGGTTGCTGAGCGCCCATCTGGTGCACCTCGATCTGCGGCATGCCCTGCTCAATTGCCTGGGTCTCATCCTGCTGTGGGCGCTGTTCGTCCGTGATTACTCGGCGAAGGGCTGGCTCGCCATCGTTCTGGCAAGCGTCGCAGCCATCGATGCGGGCCTGTGGCTCGGCGATTCGACCGTGCGGTGGTACGTGGGTTCCTCGGGCGCGCTGCACGGGGTGATGGCGGCAGGGGCGCTCGCGCATCTGCGCGCCGGCGAGCGCGACGGCTGGATCCTGGCGGCGGTGCTGGCCGTGAAGCTCGCCTACGAGCAGTGGCTCGGGGCGCTGCCGTTTTCCGGAAGCGATCCGGTGGTGGTCGACGCGCACCTCTATGGCGTACTGGGCGGCGCGGCCATGGCGGCGTTCCTGAAGCCGCGGGCCGGGTCGTTATAATTTCGCACTGCGTGCTGCGGTGGGAGAGCTCATGTCGTTTGCGTTCGTGTTCGCCGGTCAGGGCTCGCAGTCGGTCGGCATGCTCGGGGCGCTGGCGGCGGCCGAGCCCGTGGTCGGTGCGACCTTCGAGGAAGCCTCTCAGGTGCTCGGTTACGACCTGTGGAAGCTCGTCAGCGAGGGGCCCGAAGCGGCGCTCAACGCGACCGAGCGCACGCAGCCGGCGATGCTGGCCGCGGGCACCGCCACGTGGCGCGTATGGCGCGCGCGGGGCGGTGGCCTGCCGGCGCTCGTGGCGGGCCACAGCCTCGGGGAATTCACCGCGCTGGTGTGTGCCGAGGCTCTCGGGTTCGGGGCTGCGATCGAGCTGGTGCGCTTTCGCGGCCGGGTCATGCAGGAGGCGGTGCCGGCCGGCAGCGGCGCGATGGCTGCGATCCTCGGCCTCGATGACGAAGCGGTAATCGGCGTGTGCCTTGAGGCAGCCCGGGGCGCGGTGGTCGAGCCGGTCAATTTCAACTCCCCGGGCCAGGTGGTGATTGCCGGCGAGGTGGCGGCCGTGACGCGCGCGATGGAGGCAGCCAGGGTGCGCGGCGCGAAGCGCGTGCTGACGCTGCCGGTGAGCGTGCCCTCGCACAGCAGTCTGATGAGAGGGGCGGGCGTGCGGCTGCAGGAGCACCTCGCCGGGCTCGACGTGCGCCCGCCACGGATCCGTTACCTGAGCGCCGTCGACGCACGGGCGCACGCGCAGCCCGACGATATTCGCGCGCTCCTGGTGCGCCAGCTCTCGAGCCCGGTGCGCTGGACCGATACGCTGCGTGCCGTGAGCGCGGGCGACGTTGCGCAGGTGATCGAGTGCAGCCCGGGCAAGGTACTCACCGGACTCAATCGCCGCATCGAGCGGCGCGCCGGGCTGAGTTTCCTCGCCATCGACGATCCAGCCTCCATCGATGCGGCGCTCGCCGCCACCAAGGGACAGGCCCATGCTTGACAATCAAGTTGCCCTCATCACCGGCGCCTCGCGGGGCATCGGACAGGCCATCGCCATTGCGCTCGGGGGCGCCGGCGCGCGCATCATCGGCACCGCCACCGGCGCCGCGGGTGTCGCCCGGATCGATGCGGCGCTCGCGTCGCACGGATGCAACGGCCACGGCGCGCTGCTCGATGCCGGCAACCCCGCCTCCATCGACGCACTGATGAGCCAGCTGGAGAAGTCGGACGAGCTGCCGGGCATCCTCGTCAACAATGCCGCGATCACGCGCGACACGCTGCTGCTGCGCATGAAGCCGGAAGACTGGGATGCCGTCATCGCCACCAATCTCACCGCGGTGTTTCGCCTGTGCAAGGCGTGCGTGCGGCAAATGATGAAGGAGCGCCGCGGCCGGATCGTGAATCTCACCTCGGTGGTGGGACTGACGGGCAATCCCGGGCAGGTCAATTACGCGGCCGCGAAAGCGGGGCTCCTGGGATTCACCAAGTCGCTTGCCCGGGAGCTCGCCTCGCGCGGCATCACGGTGAATGCCGTGGCACCGGGATTCATCGACACCGACATGACGCGTGCGCTCAGCGACGAGCAGCGGCAGGGGCTGCTCGCGCAGATCCCCGTCGGCCGCCTCGGCGCACCCGAGGACGTGGCCGCAGCGGTGCTGTTCCTGGTGTCGCCGCAGGCCTCCTACATCACCGGCGAGACGCTGCACGTCAACGGCGGCATGTACATGCCCTAGCACGGGCGCCGCCGGGGCTTGCGTTGGCGAGGCGCCACAGCCGATTCAGGCGGGCGCCTGAGGGTGCGCCACCGGGCCAGCCGCCGGGGCAGATTCACCAGCAAAAACAATCACTCGCGGCCGGTGCAGGCGAGTGGCACCCCGGGGGGTGTTCCCCTACAATACCGCGCCCGCTAATCCCCAAGCCTACAAGGACCAACCGCTAATGAGCACAGTTGAGCAGCAGGTCAAAGCCATCGTTGCCGAACAGCTGGGCGTCAAACAGGAGCAGGTCACGAACGACGCCTCGTTCGTCGACGATCTGGGAGCCGATTCGCTCGACACCGTCGAGCTGGTGATGGCCCTCGAAGAGGAGTTCGAGATCGAGATCCCGGATGAAGACGCCGAGAAGATCACCACCGTCCACCAGGCCATCGACTACATCAACGAGCGTCGCAGCAAGTCCTGACGCGACTCACGGGGCGCCTATGGGAAGCGTGTGAGCAAGCGCCGTGTCGTCGTGACGGGACTGGGCGTGGTGTCTCCGGTCGGGAGCACCGTCCAGTCGGCCTGGGACGCCGTCCTGCGCGGAGAGAGCGGCATCGGGCCGGTGACGCGTTTCGATGTGTCGGCATTTCCGGTGCGCATCGGCGGGCAGGTGCGCGGCTTCGAGATCGGCGACTACATCCCGCCCAAGGAAGCCCGGCGCATGGACGAGTTCCAGCACTACGGCGTGGCCGCCGGTGTGCAGGCCGTCACGGACTCCGGCATCGATTTCTCCAGGACCGACCCGACCCGCTGTGGCGCGGTGTGCGGCGCCGGCATCGGCGGACTCTGGACCATCGAGGTCGAGTACGGCGAATACCTCAAGGCGATGAGCCCGCGCAAGATCTCGCCGTTCTTTGTGCCCGCGACCATCATCAACATGATCGCGGGACATCTTTCGATCCGCTACGGACTTAAAGGGCCGAACCTCGGTGTCGTGACCGCGTGCACCACCTCGACACACGCCATCGGGCTCGCCATGCGCACCATCCAGTACGGAGACGCGGATGTGATCATCGCCGGCGGCGGCGAGATGGCGACCACCAAATCCGGGCTTGGCAGCTTCGGCCAGGCGAAGGCGCTCTCGACCCGTAATGACGCGCCGGCCGAGGCGAGCCGCCCCTGGGACAAGGATCGCGACGGCTTCGTGCTCAGCGACGGCGGCGGCGCCGTGCTGCTCGAGGAGCTCGAGCATGCCCGCCGGCGCGGCGCGCGCATCTACGCCGAGCTCGTGGGCTTCGGCATGAGCGGCGATGCGCACCACATCACCGCGCCGCCCGAGGACGGCGAGGGCGCGCGCCTCGCGATGGTGAATGCGCTGCGCGATGCCGGCCTCGATCCGGGCGGAGTGCAGTACATCAACGCTCATGCCACCTCGACGCCGCTCGGGGACACCGCCGAGACGGTGGCGATCAAGCGCGCCTTCGGCGACCATGCCCGGCGCATCGCGGTGAGCTCGACCAAGTCCATGACCGGGCACCTGCTCGGTGCGGCAGGAGTGGTGGAGGCGATCTTCTCGATGCTGGCGATCCGCGACTCGGTGGCGCCGCCGACCATCAACTACCACACGCCCGATCCCGCGTGCGATCTGGATTACGTTCCCAACACTGCGCGTCGCATGAAGATCGACGTGAGCCTGTCGAACTCGTTCGGCTTCGGCGGTACCAACGGCACGCTGATCTTCCGGCGCTTCAGCGCCTGAGCCCGCGTCAGGCGCAGGGCCCGCCCACGCATCCCCTTCTGGTCCGCGAGCTCGATGTCCCGGCCGCGGTGCTGCGAGTGCTCGCCGCGCGCGACCCGCAGCGCTACCCGCTGCTGCTCGACAGCGCCTCCGCCGGTCCGTTGAGCCGCGCGAGCGTGCTGCTCGCCGAACCGGGCGCAGCGCTGTGGCTCGACGCCGACGGGCGCCTGGGCGCGCACGGGCTCACGCCGGCGGGAGCAGGCTTCCTCACCGCCCTCGAGAACTGGTGGCTGGCCGAGCGTCACCTGCCGGGCGCAGCCGATGCGGCGCAGCTGCCTTTCGCCGGCGGCTGGGCGGTGTTCCTCGGCTACGAGCTCGCGCAGGAGATCGAGCCGAAGCTCACCCTGCCGCGCACGCCGCTGCCGTGGCAGGCGTTCGCCCTGCGCACCCGGTGCGCCCTGGTGCACGATCTGGTGCAGGCGCGCCTCTACGCCGTGGCGGAGCCCGGGGCCGAGGCGGCCCTGGAGCGTATCGTGGCGGAGGCCCGGGCCGCCGCGCGCGCGCCGCCGGCGGCCGATACGCTGCGCATCGAGCGGGTGCGCGAAGAGGACCCGGCGGCGTTCCTCGCGCGGGTGCAGCGCGCCAAGGAATATGTGCGCGCCGGCGACATCTACCAGGCGAACCTGTCGCGCTGGTGGGAGGTGAGCGTGAGCGCCGGCGCCGCTGCGGGGGACGACGGCGCCCCGAGCTGCGCGGCGGCGCTCTATCGGCGTCTGCGCGCGGCCAACCCGGCGCCGTTCGCGGCGCTCGCCCAGTGGCGCGGGATTGCGATCTTGAGCTCCTCGCCCGAGCGGCTGGTGCGCGTCGCGCAAGGCCGCGTGGATACCCGCCCCATTGCCGGCACCCGTCCACGCAGCCGTCAGCCGGGCCGGGACGTGAGCGAGATGAGCGCGCTGGCGGCGCATCCCAAGGAGCGCGCGGAGCACGTCATGCTGATCGATCTGGAGCGCAACGATCTCGGGCGCGTGTGCGAGGCGGGCTCGGTGCGTGTGGACGAGCTGATGACCATCGAGTCCTATCAGCACGTGCATCACATCGTGTCCAACGTGAGCGGCCTGCTGCGCGCCGATGTCACGCCGATCGGCGCGCTGCGTGCCGTGTTCCCGGGCGGCACGATCACCGGCTGCCCGAAGTTCCGCTGCATGCAGATCATCGCCGAGCTCGAAGGCACGGGGCGGGGCGCCTACACCGGCTCGCTCGGCTACCTGACGCGCGACGGGCACCTCGACCTCAATATCCTCATCCGCACCATGACCCTCAGCGGGCAGGAGCTCACCTTTCGCGCCGGCGCCGGCATCGTCGCGGACTCCGATCCGCAGCGCGAGCTCGAGGAGACGCGCGCCAAGGCGCGCGGGCTGCTCGCGGCGCTGCGAGGCGAGCCGTGACCGGCGCGCGCCCCCGCGAGGGCGAGCAGGCTCCGCAGATCGCGTTGATCAATGGGCGCGCAGCGCGCACCGTGTCGGTGCTCGAGCGCGGCCTGCACTACGGCGACGGCCTGTTCGAGACGATCGCCTGCGTCGGCGGCCGGGCGCGCCTGCTCGAGCGGCACGTGCGCCGTCTCGCGGCCGGCTGTGCGCGCCTCGGCATTGCGTTCGCCGACGCGGCCGGGCTCACCCGCGAGATCGAGGCCCTGGCGGCCGGCGCCGCCCGCGCCGTCATCAAGGTGCTGGTGACCCGGGGCACGGCCGTGACGCGCGGCTACGCACTCACCGGGCGCGAGCAGCCGACGCGCATCACGCTGCGCTACCCGTGGCCGCCCGACGACCCCGCGCTCGCCCGCGACGGCGTGCGGGTGCGCATCGCCAGCGTGCGCCTGGGGGAGAACCCGGCGCTGGCCGGACTCAAGCACTGCAACCGTCTCGAGCAGGTGCTGGCACGCAGCGAGTGGTCTGATACCGGCATCACAGAAAGCCTGATGTTCAGCAGCGCCGGAGCGCTCGTTTCGGGCACCATGACCAACGTGTTCCTCGTGCGCGACTCGATGCTCTTCACGCCGCGCGTGGACCGCTGCGGCGTAGCCGGCGTCATGCGCGCGGCCGTGCTCGGTGCAGCGGCCGCGGCCGGTATCGCCGCCGAAGAGCGCCTGCTCGATGCGCAGGACCTCGCCCGTGCGCAGGAGGTGTTCCTCACCAGCGCGCTCACCGGCATCCGGCCCGTGCGGGAGCTCGCGGGCGTAACTCTCGCACCGGGCCCCGTGACGCGCGTGCTGCAGGCGCGGCTTGCGCCGTTGCTCGCTGCGGAGCCGCCGGCGGCCGGGGATGTCGATGCGTAAGCGCACGGCGTGGCTGCTCGCGCTCGCCGGGCCGCTCCTGCTGCTGGCTGGAGCGGCTACCGGCGGGTACCTGTGGCTGCAGAAGGAGTTTCAGGCCCCGGGGCCGGCCGCGGCCGCCTTACGCATCGAGGTCGGCCCCGGCACCAGCGTGCGCAGCGTGCTGACGCGCCTGGAGAGCTCCGGCGCGGTGCGCAACGCCCGCGCCGTCGAGTGGTACCTGCGCCTGCGCGGGCTCAAGCCGCGGGTACAGGCGGGAACCTACGAGATCCAGCCGGGGGCCAGCGCGGCGCAGATTGTCGAGCTGTTCGAGGAGGGCAAGGTCGTGCTCGAACAGCTCACCGTAGTGGAAGGGGCGACGTTCGCGGACTTCCTCGCGGCCCTCGAGCAGCATCCGCGCGTGGCGCACACGCTGCAGGGCAAGTCCCCCGCCGAGATCATGGTGCTCCTCGGGCATCCTGGTGAGGCCGCCGAGGGTGAGTTTTTCCCGGATACCTACCGCTTCGCGGCCGAGACGCCCGACCTCACGATCCTGGCGCAGGCCTACGAGAACATGCAGACCGTCCTGGCAGCGTCCTGGGAAGCGCGCCGGCCGGGACTGCCCTTCGATACGCCGTACCAGGCCCTGATCCTCGCGTCCATGGTCGAGAAGGAAGCGGCGCTCAAGGGCGAGCGCGCCCTGATTGCCGGTGTGTTCGTCAACCGCCTGCGCAAGGGCATGCGCCTGCAGTCCGATCCGACCGTGGTCTACGGCCTCGGTGGGCAATACGACGGCAGCATCCACACCCGCGACCTGCAGCGTGACACCGCCTACAACACCTACACACGCGCGGGACTGCCGCCGACGCCGATCGCGCTCCCGGGGCGCGAGTCGCTGCTGGCCGCGATGCAGCCGGCGGACACCGGCGCGCTGTATTTCGTGGCGACCGGCCGCGGCGACGGCGCGCATCACTTCTCCAGCACGCTGGAAGAGCATAATTCCGCGGTGCAGACCTATCTGGAGCGCCTGCGCCGCCAGCGCCCGGTACACGGCCCATGAGCCGGGGGATGTTCATCACGCTCGAGGGCATCGAGGGCGCCGGCAAATCCACTGTCGCGCGCTTCGTCTACGACTGGCTCGTGACGAAAGGCATCAGCGTGCGCCCGACGCGCGAGCCCGGCGGCACGCCGCTCGCCGAGCGCGTGCGCCAGGTGGTGCTCGAGCACGGCGCGGAGCCGCTCTCGCCGGTGACCGAGACGCTGCTCATGTTCGCGGCGCGCGCGCAGCACGTGCGCAGCGTCATCTCGCCGGCGCTCGCCCGGGGGGAGTGGGTGGTGTGCGATCGCTTCACCGACGCCACACGCGCCTATCAGGGCAGCGGCCGCGGGGTGGACACGGCGCTCATCGATACCCTGGCACAGGCGGTGCACGGCGGGCTGACCCCCGACTGCACGCTGCTGCTCGATCTGCCGGTCGCCCTCGGGCTGGCGCGCGCGCGCACGCGCCCCGGGGCGAGCGCCGACCGCTTCGAAGCCGAGGCTCCGGGCTTCTTCGAGCGGGTGCGCTCGGGCTATCTGCTGCAGGCGCGGCGCGAGCCGCAGCGTTTCCGCATCGTCGACGCCAGCGCTCCGCTCACCGACGTCGAGCAGCGCATCGCCGGGATTCTCACCGGGCTGCAGCGGCCATGACACCGGCACCGCCGTGGCTCGCCGGCGAGACCGCCGCGCTCGCGGCCGCGCACGGCAGCGGACGGCTGCCGCATGCGTTGCTCATTCACGAGGCGCCGGGGGCAGGCGGCGAGTGGCTCGCGACCTGGGCGGCGCAGCTGGTGCTGTGCCGTGAGGGAACGGCGGCGCCGTGCCAGACCTGCCCGGCGTGCCGCCGGGTCGCCGCCTTCCAGCATCCCGATGTCGCGTGGGTGCGCCCGCTGGAGGATTCGCGCCAGATCCGCATCGAGCAGGTCCGTGACCTGTCCGCTGGGCTTGCGCTCACCAGCCACGCAGGCGGTTACAAGGTCGGCGTCCTCAGTCCCGCCGACGCGCTCAATCGCTTTGCGGCGAACGCGCTGCTGAAGACGCTCGAGGAGCCGCCGGCCCGCACGCTGCTGGTGCTGGTCGCGACCCAGCCCTCGCGGCTGCCGCCGACGGTCCTCAGCCGCTGCCAGCGGCTGCGCGTGCGCGCACCGGCGCGTGCCGTGGGCGTAGCCTGGCTCGCCGCGGCGCGTGGACCGGCGAACTGGGAGGCCGCACTGGCCGCGATCGGGGAGGCGCCGCTGCTCGCGGCCGAGGCCGATCCGGCCACGCTCGCCGAGGTCGGCGCGGACAGCCGCCGCACGCTCGATGCCCTGGCCGCCGGCAGCACCGACCCGGTGGCTGCTGCCGAGCGCTGGGCGCGCTCCGATTTGCCGCTGCGCCTCCTGTGCTTTGAGAATTGGCTCACAGAACGGATCCGGCGCGGTGAGCGCGAGGGGGCATTTTTGACGGAAATGCGGGCTGGCCCCTACTTGTCAAGCGGTGGCGCGTTCTTGAATATACGCGAGCTGTTCGGGCTGGTTGACGAGGTGCGGGACCTGCGGGCCGCGCTGGACGTGCCGCTCAACCGGGGATTGGCGCTCGAGGCGCTGTTCCGGCGGCTCGCGCCGGCGGGACGGGCGCTCAGGGGGGTACAGGGATGAGTGCACGGCCGGCATACCTCAGTGGGGACCGAAACTTGCGAGCGGGCGTAAACAAGCCGGGTCTTCTGACCCTGACCATCAAGGACAAGAGCGCGCTGTATCTGGCGTACATGCCGTTCGTCAAGAACGGCGGACTCTTCATACCGACCAACAGCAATTACCGCCTCGGCGACGAGGTGTTCATGCTGCTGAATCTCATGGGCGAGGACGAGAAGCTGCCGGTGGCCGGGCGGGTCATCTGGGTCACGCCCAAGGGCGCGCAGGGCAACCAGGGCAAGCGCACCGCCGGCATCGGCGTGCAGTTCAGCGAGCAGGACCGCGGCCAGACGCAGAAAAAGATCGAGACCTATCTCGCCGGCGCGCTCTCGGGCGACAAGGCCACCCATACGATGTGAGCGCCGCGCGCGCGCCGGGCGGCGAGCGAGAGCTTCAGGGCTTCTCTGCGCCCCCGCGCGTGAGCGGCAAGCCGCTGCTGCTCATGCCGCCGGTGAGCACGTAGGCGTCGAAGCCGCGTTCGACCAGGATATAGGCGGCGGCGGAGCTGCGCCGGCCGGTATCGCAGTAGACGACGTAGGGCTTGGTGCGATCGAGCGTCGAGAGCTTCAGGCGGATCAGGTACAGCGGCACGTTGAGTGCCCCTTCGATCGCCAGGTTCTGGTGCTCGCTCGGGAGGCGCACGTCGAGCCAGCGCCCGCCGCGCTCGATGATCTTGCGGGCGGCGTCGACCGTCACCCATTGCAGCAGCGGCTCGTTCATGAGCTCGCGGAAATCCTGCTTGTTGAGCCGCATCAGCACCCCGTCGGTGATCATGGAGACGGTGGCGTTGCGCTTGGCCTCGGCAATCAGCGCCTCCTCGCCGAAGGTGTCGCCGACGCCGAGCTCGGCGAGCTTGATGCCGTCGCGGCTGAGAGGAGTCTCGCGCGTCACGGCGCACTTGCCGTTCACGATGATGTAGAAGTAATCACCCTCATCGCCCTGCTTGATCACCACTTCGCCCGCCTTGCACGGCGTACGCTGCAGGCGCTGAAAGATCGCCTGGATGTTCGCCGGCGGAATGCGGTGGAAGGCGTTGGTCTGCAGCAGCGTCGTCATCCAGTCATCGGAGCCGGCGCTCTGCAGCTGCGCCTGCAGCTCCTCGACCTCGTAGCTGCCGGTCTGATCCCAGGTGATCATGACGTCCAGCAGGTCGCTGTCGATGGACAGGAAACTGATGTCGTTGACCGCGCGCACCGTCACGCGCCGCGGCACGTGCGGGTCGAGCGGGTTGCGCGCCTCGGGAGTGCCGCTGCGCAGCAGCGCCGGTTTCTTCTTCGCGCCGTCGTCGATCTCGACCACGCCGCTCACCAGCCACAGCGTGCGCTTGTCGGTGTCCCCCTGACTGAACAGCGCCCGTCCGGCGGAGAGTGTGCGCACGCTCACTTTCTTGGCGAGCGCGGTCAGGTTCTCGCGCTTCATGCCATCGAGCGGCGTGAATGTCTGCAGCAATTTGACCGATGCTGCCTGTTCTTCGGGCATTGACTCAACGCCTGATGTGACCTACATCGCACTCGCGGGTGCGGTCGCGGCGCGATCGCTGTTGGATGGTAGCACAGGGTGTTATCCGCGCCTTCAGACCCGTCACGCTTTTGGCGTGCCCTCGAGCAGTGTCCAGCCGGCGTCGGGCCGGAAGCGCTCGCCGTAGCGCGCGGCGAGCTCCTGCAGCCGCGTGAGCACCTGCGCGACCCCGCGTGCCCGCGCGTAGGCGAGCGGTCCGCCGCGGAAGGGAGCGAAGCCCGTGCCGAACAGCACCGCTGCATCGGCGAGGTCGGCGGTCTCGACCACGCGCTCGCGCACGCAGGCGACGCACTCGTTGACCAGCACCAGGATCAGGCGATCGATCAGATCGGGCGGCACGCTCGCGCCGGCGGCGGCCGGCTTGACCGCCTTGCCGTCCTGCCAGACATAGAAGCCCTCACCGCTCTTGCGGCCGAGCTTGCGCGCCGCCAGCAGCTCGGCGAGGCGCGGGATCTGCGCGACCGGGCGGTGCAGCTCCTGCGCGATGATCTCGCCCACATGGGCAGCCACATCGAGACCGACCACGTCGATCAGCTCGATGGGACCGACCGGCATGCCGAAGCTCACGGCGCACGCGTCGATGACGGCGGGCGGTGTGCCCTCCTGGGCGGCCAGCATCGCCTCAAACAGGTAAGGCGTCAGCACGCGGTTCACCATGAACCCGGGAGCGCTGCGGCAGGGTACCGGGAGCTTCTCCAGGCGCCGCGCAAAGCCGGTGGCGGTCTGCACCGCCGCCGGCGCGGTACGCTCGGCGTGCACGACCTCGATGAGCGGCATCTGCGCCACGGGATTGAAGAAGTGCAGGCCGACGAGTCGCTCGGGACGGGCGAGTTTCGCCGCCAGCGGCTCGAGCATGATGCTCGAGGTGTTGGTGGCGAGCAGGGCGCCGGGCTTCATGCGCGGCTCGAGCCGTGCGTACAGCTCCTGCTTGGCGGCGAGGTTCTCGAAGATCGCCTCGATGACGACGTCGGCGGCGGCGACGCCGTCGCCGGCCACGTCGGCGCGCAGCCGGGCGCGGGCCGCCGCATTCTGCGCCGGGTCGCGCAGGCGCTTGTCGAACAGCTCGTGGGCGCGCCGCACGGCCGGCTCGACGAACTCCGGCCCACGGTCCTCGAGCGTCACCTCGAAGCCGCGCAGCGCCGCCCAGGCGGCGATATCACCGCCCATGACGCCGGCGCCGACGACGTGCACGTTGCGGATGTCGGCGCCGCTCTTGCCGCCGGCGCTCTTGAGCGAGTCCTGCAGCAGGAACACGCGCACCAGGTTGCGCGAGGTCGCGGTGGTGAACAGGTGGGCGATCGAGCGCGCCTCGGCCTCGAAGGCGGCCGCGCCGCGGGCGCCGTAGCGCGCCCACAGCTCGATGATGGCGTAGGGGGCCGGGTAATGCTCGCGCGGCGCGCGCCGGGCGACCTCGGCGATCAGCGAGCGGCGCACCAACGGGCGTACCAGCGGCGTGCCGAGCAGCCGCGCGGCGAGCGGCGGCCGCCGGGGCGCGCGCGGGCTCAAGACCATCTCGCGGGCGGCGCTGCGCAGCTGCTCCGCCGGCACCAGGCGGTCGATGAGACCGGCGGCCCGTGCCTGCTCGGCGCGCAGCGGCTTGCCGGTGAGCATCATCTGCATGGCGGTGCGCACGCCGGCCACGCGCACGCTGCGCACCGTGCCGCCGAATCCCGGGTGAATGCCGAGCAGCACCTCCGGCAGCCCGAGCGACAGCCGCTGGTCGCCTACCGCCACGCGATAGCGGCAGGCGAGGGCCAGCTCGAGCCCGCCGCCGAGCGCAAAGCCGTGAATCGCCGCCACCGTCGGGCACTTAAGCGCTGCGAGGCGGTTGAGCACCTGCTGCCCGCGGTGAATGAGCTGATAGCCGCCGGCCTCGTCGCTGAGTGCGGTGAACTCCTTGATGTCGGCGCCGGCGACGAAGCCGCTCTTCTTGGCCGACAGCACCACGAGGCCGCGGGGCGGATCCTGCTCGAGCGGCTCGAGCAGGCCATCGAGCTCCGCGAGCACGCTGCCGGAGAGCACGTTGGCGGAGGTGCCCGGCTTGTCGAGGGTGAGCCAGGCGAGACCATCGGCGTCGCGCTCGAGCGTCCAGGCGGCAGTGGGGTCGTTCATGTCCGGCCCTCCCGGGCGCAGCGATGAGTTTTCAGGCAGCCGAGGCGGGGCGCACGGTCGAGTCCGCGCCGACGCGGAAGTCGCACACCAGCGGGCGATGATCCGAGAAGCGCACGTCCGGTACGCGGAACTCGGTCACCTCGATGCCGGCGCTCACCAGGATGAAATCGAGCTCGATGCGCGGCACGCGCGCCGGGAACGACGGCAGTCCCGCGGTGTTGGCGCTGCGCAGGCCGGCGGCGCGCATGAACAGGTAGATCTCGTGCGTCCCCCAGAAAGTATTGAAGTCCCCGGCGACGATCACCGGCTTCGCCGATTGCATGATCAGGTCGTGGAGCGAGCGCAGCTGGTACTGGCGATGGCGGAACTTGACCGACAGGTGCACCAGGAAAACGCACAGGTCCGAGAGCTCCAGCTCGATGATGAGGCGCTTGATGCCGGTGTCGAAGTAATGGAAACGCTCGCCGTGCACGCTGGGCGCCGACAGGAAGGCATTACCCTGCTTGCGCACGATCGGCATGAACTGGTTGATCGAGTCGGCGCCGTACTTGCACTGGTAGGTCGAGTAGTGACCGAGCTCGCCGGCGATGTGCTCGGCCTGATTCAGCATGCCGGTGCGGATCGAGCCGGTGTCCACCTCAATCAGGCCGACGATGTCCGGGTGCTCGGCGCGGATGAACTCGGTGATGCCGCTCAGCACCTTGCGGTTGCTGCGCAGGTAGCCCGCGCCCGGCAGCGGCAGGTGAAACGCCGGCCCGGTGCCGGTGGCATAGCGGATGTTGTAAACGAGCAATCGCATCGTCAGGGGAACGTCGCTGGCAGGGATGCGGCATTGTATCGTGCTGCGCCGCGTTATGTGGCACGCGCGTGCCGCACCGGCCCCGGGGCCTCGCCTTGCAAGGACGCGCAGCGCCACGTTCCCCCGCGCGCCACCTTGTGCCAGACTGCAGGCTGATGTCGCAGGCCAATCCGCTTCGCCTCTTCGTCACGCACGCCTGGGAAACGAGCGACGACTACCTGCGGGTGTTCGAGTACCTGGAGAGCGCGCGCAATTTCTTCTACAAGAATTACAGCACGCCCGAGCGCCGGCCGAGCGGCGACAAGGAGGCGCTGCGCGAGAATCTGCGCCAGCAGATCGCGCCCGCGGAGGCGGTGATCGCGCTCTCGAGTCTGTTCGATACCCATCAGGACCTGCTCACCTTCGAGCTGGCCTTTACCCACGCGAGCCACAAGCCGGTGATCCTCATGAAGCCCTTCGGGGCACGCAAGGAGGTGCCGAAAGCCCTCCTCGACCTCGCGAGCGAGGTGGTCGAGTGGGACGAGCGGGCGCTGGTGGATGCGATCCGCCGCCAGGCGCGTCACGAGGAGACGACGCGCTGGGACACGATCGAGTTCAAGCTCGACTGATGCCGGCGCGAGCGCCGCCGCCGGCCCTCACGCCTCGGCCGCGCAGCGCGAGATCACCTGCGGGACGGCCTTGATCATCTGGTGGCGCGCGGCATTCGCCGCCGCCCCGTTCAACAGCCGCTCGCTCATCACCGGAGCCTCAGCGCGCGCGTCCTCACCGGCGGCCTCTTGTGCCTTGCGCGCTTCCGCGCGCAGCCCCGCACGCGCATCCTCACGCGCAGCTTCACGCACCAGCGCCGCGAACAGCCGCACCACGCTGCACGCCACCTCGTCGGCCTCGAGGCTGGACATCTTGCGCACCGTGGCGCGCACGGCATCCTCGCCGCGCAGCAGCGGCGGCTCGCGGGTTAAAGCTTGATGACAGGCGCGGAAGTCTGCACGCAGGCACGCGGGAAGCTCATCGGCGCTCACCAGCGCCAGATGATTGCGATAGGCATCGGTGAGACGGTCCTTGATCGGTCCTGAGCGCGCAAGCGAGAGCGCGGCGCCCTCAAGCTGTTCCCATGTAGT
>DASPPI010000057.1:0-4387 GCA_035625615.1 Steroidobacteraceae bacterium
CGCGCAGGTGGTCGTCAAGCGCGGCCGGGAAACCGCCAAAGTGCAGTTGTCGGCCCGCTTCCAGGAGGCGGTCGATCGCGCCGCCATGCGCGCCGGCCGGGGCAGCTCGGATGCCTACATCGCCGACTGGAAGCGCAGCGAGGCGCGATCCTGCGGTGAGGACCTGCCGGCGGAAGCGGCCGCCGAGGCGGCCCGCATCGAGGCGCGCTACACCGATGAGGCGCTCGAGGCGCTGATCAAGGCGAAAGGCCTCGCGGCGGATTCCTGAGGTGTACGCGCTCAGACAATGGTCGGTGCGTCACGCGCGTGGCATGAACGCGCTCTACACAGCGTTCGAGCGCGTACTCGTTGCGCTGCATCCGCTGTGGAAGCGGCTCGGCTACCAGCGGCTCGAGCGCCCGGTGGCGGCGGTGGAACGCAGCGTCAAGGGCCTGCTGTTCGATTGCCGCATGTGTGGCCAGTGCATCCTGACCTCCACCGGCATGTCCTGTCCCATGAACTGCCCGAAGAGTCTGCGCAACGGTCCCTGCGGCGGCGTGCGGGCCAACGGTCACTGCGAAGTGCGCCCGGAAATGAGGTGCGTGTGGGTCGAGGCGGTCGCTGGCAGTGAGCGCATCCCCGGCGGCCGCGATGCGCTCGCTGCGGTGCAGGTCGCGGTCGACCGGCGGCTACAGGGGGAATCCTCGTGGCTGCGCGTGGTGCGCCAGCGCGTCGGAGAGGCGTCGTGATCTTCGAGGACGAGCCGGTTCCGGGTTACCCGCTGCCGATCCGCCCGGGTCATACCTCTCCGGGCCGCTTCGAGCGCGTGCTGCGGGCCGGGCAGTTCGCCGTGACGACGGAGCTCGACCCGCCCGACTCCGCCGACCCGGAGGACGTTTACCGCCGCGCACGGGTCTTCGACGGTTACGTGGACGCCATCAATGCCACCGACGGCAGCGGCGCCAACTGCCACATGTCGAGCATGGCGGTCTGCGCCCTCCTCACGCGCGTGGGCTACGCCCCGGTGATGCAGATCTCCTGCCGCGACAAGAATCGCATCGCCATCCAGGGCGACATCCTCGGCGGGGCGGCGATGGGCGTGTGCAACCTGCTCTGCCTGACGGGGGACGGTGTGCAGGCAGGCGATCATCCGCAGGCGCTGCCGGTATTCGATCTCGACTGCATGACGCTGCTCGAGACCGCCCGCACGTTGCGCGACGAGCATCGTTTCCTCTCCGGGCGCAAGATCACCTACGCTCCGCGTGTGCTGCTCGGCGCAGCCGAGAATCCCTTCGCACGGCCCATCGAGTGGCGCGCGCAGCGGCTCGCGAAGAAAGTCGCTGCCGGCGCGCAGTTCATCCAGACCCAGTGGTGCTACGACGTGCCGCTGCTGCGCACGTTCATGCAGCACGTGGCAGAGCTGGGACTGACCGACAAGGTCTTCATCCTCGTAGGGGTCGGCCCGCTGCGCTCCGCCAAATCAGCGGAGTGGATCCGCACTCATGTGCCGGGGGTGCACATCCCCGATGCGGTCATCGAACGGCTGGCCGGCGCCGCCGATCCCGCCGCCGAGGGCCGCCGTCTGTGCATCGACCTCATCCAGGAGATCCGCACGATCAAGGGTGTGCATGGCGTGCACGTCATGGCGTTCCGTCAGGAACACACCGTCGCCGAAATCATCGAGCGCTCCGGCGTGCTGAACGGCCGCAGACCGTGGTACCCGGGGCGCGACCCACAAGCGAACACCGACAGGATGGCTTCATGACCGACACTGTGATCAGCTCCCAAACCCGCGAGGTCGTGCTCGGCCTCGAGCGCCCGTTCGTCATGATCGGCGAGCGCATCAACCCCACCGGACGCAAGATCCTCGCCGCCGAGATGGCTGCCGGGAACTTCAGCCGCGTCGAGTCGGACGCTCTGGCGCAGGTCGCCGCCGGTGCGCACATGCTGGATGTGAATGCCGGCATTCCGCTCGCCGACGAGCCGGCGATCCTCGCCAAGGCCGTGCGGCTGGTGCAGTCGATCACCGACGTGCCGCTGTCGATCGACTCCTCGATCGTCAAGGCGCTGGAGGCCGGGCTCGCGGTGTACAAGGGCAAGCCACTCGTCAACTCCGTCACCGGCGAGGAGGAGCGCCTCGAGTCGGTGCTGCCGCTCGTCAAGAAGTACGGTGCGGCCGTGGTGGCGATCTCCAACGACGAGACCGGCATCTCCGAGAATCCCGACGTGCGCTTCGAGGTGGCGAAGAAGATCGTGCACCGGGCCGCCGATCACGGCATCCCGGCGAGCGACGTGGTGGTCGATCCGCTGGTCATGCCGATCGGCGCCATCAATCAGGCGGGGGTGCAGGTGATGCACCTGTTGCGGCGGCTGAAGAACGAGCTGAAGGTGAACACCACCTGCGGTGCCTCGAACGTCAGCTTCGGGCTGCCGGCGCGCGAGGGCATCTCGGCCACCTTCCTCACCATGGCGATCGGCGCGGGGCTCACTTCCGCCATCATGAACCCGATGCATCTGGAGATCGTCAGGGCCTGCATGGCCGCCGACGTCATGATGGGCCACGACCCGGATTGCGCGCGCTGGATCAAGCGCTTCCGCGAGGCGCCACCGCTGCAGGCCGGCGGCGGTGCCGCGAGCGCGCCGCCGGCCGCGGCGCGCGGCCGGCGTGAAGGCGGTCACCGGAGGCGCGTGCAGAGCTCCGCATGAGCGGCCGGGCTTGCTCATGAGCGACAAGGACGCACAAGAGCGTCGCACGGGCGAGCCCAGCGCATGGGTCGTCTTTACCCCCTCGGGGAAGCGCGGACGCTTCCCTTATGGAACGCAGCTGCTGCAGGCGGCGCGCAGCCTCGGGGTGGACGTCGACTCGGTGTGCGGTGGCCGGGCGCTCTGCGGTCGCTGTCAGGTGCTCGTCATGGAGGGCGATTTTCCCAAGCATGGGGTGAGTTCGCATGCCGACCATCTCTCCCCGCTCAGTGCGGTGGAGCAGAGCTACGCCGAGCGCCGCCCGCTACCCGCCGGCCATCGCCTGTCCTGCTCCACGCAGATCCAGGGCGACCTGGTGATCGACGTGCCGGCGAGCAGCCAGGTACACCGCCAGGTGGTGCGCAAGGCCGCCGACGCGCGGCCGATCACGCTGAATCCGCTGGTGCACCTGCACTACGTGGAGGTACGCGAGCCGGACATGCACGACCCGGCCGGCGATCTGCAGCGGCTCCTCGAGGCGCTCAATCGTGAATGGAACTTCGGCCCACTGCGTGCCGATCTGCAGGTGTTGCAGAAGCTGCAGGCGGCGCTGCGCCAGGGCGAGTGGCGCATCACGGTCGCTGTGCATGCCGGCACGCAGCTCATCGCCGTGTGGCCGGGATTCCACGACCGAGTCTACGGGTTGGCGGTCGATGTCGGCTCGACCACGATCGCCGCCCACCTGTGCAACCTCGAGACCGGCGAAGTGGCGGCCTCGAGCGGTGCGATGAATCCGCAGATTCGCTTCGGCGAGGATCTCATGAGCCGGGTGTCCTACGCGATGATGCACCCCGGCGGCGCCCAGCAGATGACCGAGGCGGTGCGCGGCGCACTTAACACGCTCGCAGCCGATGTGGCGCGTGAGGCGCAGATCGAGGTGACCGATATCCTCGAGCTGACCGTGGTGGGCAACCCCATCATGCATCACCTGCTGCTCGGCATCGATCCGACCGAGCTCGGCGGCGCGCCGTTTGCGCTCGCGACCGACTCGGCGCTCGGCCTGCACGCGAGCGAGCTCGGCCTGCAGCTGCACCCCGGCGCGCGCGTCTACACCCTCCCCTGCATCGCAGGTCACGTGGGCGCCGATACCGCCGGGATGCTCCTCGCGGAGCGCCCGGACCTGTCCGACCAGCTGACGTTGCTGGTGGACGTCGGCACGAACGCCGAGATCGTGCTCGGCAACCGCGAGCGGCTGCTCGCGTGCTCGAGCCCGACCGGACCTGCGTTCGAGGGCGCCCAGATCAGCAGCGGCCAGCGCGCCGCGCCCGGCGCCATCGAGCGCGTGCGCATCGATCGCGACACGCTCGCAGCGAAGTTCAAGGTGATCGGCTCGAACCTGTGGTCGAATCAGCCCGGGTTCGAACAGGCGGTGGCGGCCACCGGGGTGACCGGCATCTGCGGCTCAGGGATCATCGAAGTGATTGCCGAAATGTACCTTGCCGGCATCATCACCCAGGACGGCGTCATCGACGGTGAGCTCGCCAGGCGCAGCGACCGCATCGCCCAGACCGGACGCACCTACGCATACACCGTGCACCGTGGCACGCCAGGGTTGCAGATCACCCAAAACGACGTGCGTGCCATCCAGCTCGCCAAGGCAGCGCTGCGCGCAGGCGTGGCCTTGCTGATGGAGCACATGGGGGTGGATCACGTCGACCGCATCCGT
>DASPPI010000058.1:0-14940 GCA_035625615.1 Steroidobacteraceae bacterium
TGCGCGGTGAGCCCGAGATGCACCAGCAGCGCCGGCAGCACTCCCGATTCGCGCAGCAGGATCATCCAGCCGAGTGTGCGCACGGTCTCGCTCACCCAGAAGGGAATCAGGCACACGAGGAACAGCAGCGCCGCCATGCGCCCGCGCGCCAGCTTGGCGATGGTCCAGGCGATCGGGAATGCCAGCAGCAGCGTCAGCGCGGTGGCGAGCGCGGAGAGCAGTGCGGTGCGGACGAACACGTGCCAGTACAGCGGCTCGCTGAAGAACGCGCGGTACTGCGCGAGGCTCGCCACGTACTGCCGTGGTGCGATGCGCTCGCGGAACGACAGTACGCCCAAATCCACGTGCGGCAGGATAATGAGGCCAACGAGCCACAGCAGCGCCGGCGCGAGCAGCAAGGCGAGCACCAGGCGGCCGAAGCCGCTCGCCGGTGCCGGCGTGTCAGGCATGGGCTGGCGCGGCGGTCGCGAAGCAGATCGCGCGCTCGGGATCGAAACTGAAACTCACACGTGCCCCGGGCTGCAGGTCGGCATAGGCGCCGGTCTGCGGCAGCGCGATGCGCAACGTGCTGCCACTGTCCCGCTCGCGCAGCAGCACCGCCGAGTTCGCGCCGTCGAACAGCAGGCTGATCACCTCGCCGTCATGCACCGGCTGCCCGGCCGGCAGCTCGCTGCGCGTGCGTCCGAGCGCGGTAGCCTCGGGCCTGACGAATGCTTCCACGGCTGCTCCGGCGGTGACGGCGCCGTGCCGCCGGGCACGCACCAGCCAGCCGCCGCTGGTGACCAGCTCCACGATCGCGCCATCGACCGCGAGCGCCTTGCCGGCGAGGCGGTTGTTGGCGCCGACGAAGCCGGCGACGAACGCCGTGGCCGGTGAGTAGTACAGCTCCTGCGGCGGCCCGAGCTGCTCGAAGCGGCCGTGGTTCATCACGCCGACGTGATCGGACAGGACCAGCGCCTCGGACTGATCGTGGGTGATGTAGACGAACGTGGTGCCGAAGGCGCTCTGCAGCTGCTTGAGCTCGAGCTTCATGTGCTCGCGCAGCTTCAGGTCGAGCGCCCCGAGCGGCTCGTCGAGCAGCAGCAGCGTGGGCTCGAGGACCATGCTGCGGGCGATCGCGACGCGCTGGCGCTGGCCGCCGGAGAGTTCGTCGGTGCGCTTGTGGCCCGCGCCGCCCAGGCCGACCCGCTCGAGCATGGCCTCGGCGCGACGGGTGCGTTCGGCGCGCCCCACGCCGCGCCGCGCGAGCCCGAACGCCACGTTCTGTGCCACCGACATCATCGGAAACAGCGCGAGGTGCTGGAACACCATGTTGACTGGGCGTCGATTGGGCGCAACCTGCGCCATGCTGCGGCCGCCGATGGCAATGTCGCCGCGATCCGGCTGTATGAAGCCGGCGATCATCCGCAGCAGCGTGGTCTTGCCGCAACCGGAGGGGCCGAGGATCGAGAAGAAGCTGCCGCGCGCAACGCTGAAGGACAGATCGTCCACCGCGAGGTGATCGGCGAAGCGCTTGGTGAGCGAACGCACTTCCAGATCGGGTGTCGCGCCCGCTGCGGCCATGGTGAGTGTGCTCAATCGGCGGCCTTGATGCGATCGAGGACCCCGCCCTCGATCTCCTCGAGGCCGGGCGGGATGGCCGGGTACCACTTGATGTTCTTCAGTCCCTCGGGGAAGGTCGCGGCGAACTGCCCGCGGACGCGCGGGTCCATGAGCTGGTCAGCCCCCCGGGCGGCGGTGAAATTGCCGATGGACCGGGCCACCCTGGCGGCCATCTCCGGGCGCATGACGAAATTGATCCAGGCGTAGGCGGCGGCGTCGTTGCGCCCCCGTGCCGGCAGCGCGAACGTATCCATCCAGGCGATCGCGCCCGAGCGGGGATTGATGAACTTCATCTCCGGGTTCTCGCGATTCAGCAACCAACCGCCCGAGTCCCACATCATCGCCGCGTAGATCTCCCCGGAGCGCACGCCGTTCAGCAGCTGGTCCTTGTTGTCGTAGAAGAAGCGGAAGTTGACCTTGCAGGCGATGAGTGTCCGGCCGACTTCGTCCATGAGAGCGGTATACGCCTTGGTATCGCCGTACAGCGCAAAGGGATTCTTGCCGAGGGCGAGGGCGAAGGCCATCAGCGTCGGGCGTTTCAGGCGCACGGCCGTCCGGCCGCGCAGCTCGGGCCTGCAGAGGTCGCGATAGTCGCTGATGGTCGTGCGCTTGGAGTTGTAGACCAGGCCCTCGGTGCCCCACACGTAGGGCAGGCCGTAGAGCTTGCCGTCCACCGTGGCGTTCTTTCTGACCGTATCGAGCAGCTCCGGCACGAATTCCTCCAGCCGCACCTTGCTCGTATCGAGCGGCTTGTAGATGCGAAACTCCTGCTGCGCGCCGAAGATGCGATCCTGCGAGGGCTGGGCAAGATCGAAGCCTGCGCCTCCGGTGGCGCGCAACTTCGAGATCATCTCCTCGTTGTTCGACAGCGTCACCTGCACCTGGATGCCGGTTTCCTTCTTGAACTCGGCGACGACGTCCGCGGGCACGTAGTCGGCCCAGCTGATGATCTTGAGAACCTTGGAATCGTCAGCGTGCGTCGGGAGCGTCGCCGGCAGCAACGCGAGGAGCAATGCGATCAGTATGGCGCGGCTGACGCGTCCGCGACGCGGGTCGGAGATGCACATAGCGGGTAGGCGCCCCTGCAAGCCGCCTGCCGTCACGTTGACAGGCGAATGTTTTGGCAAGATAGTCTCAAGGCGACTTTGATTTCACGCCCAAACGATAGCACAGGCGCTGCCGCCATCATGTTCGACCTGCAGGGTCACCGCGGCGCACGCGGTCTGTGGCCGGAAAATACCCTCGCCGGATTCACCCGCGCGCTCGAGCTCGGCGTTTGCGCCCTGGAGCTCGATTGCGCGGTCAGCCGTGATGGCGTGGTGGTCGTCACGCACGATCCGGAGCTCAATCCCGACTGCACCCGCGACGCGCACGGACGCTTTCTGGCGAGGCCCGGTCCGCCGATCTGCGCGCTCACCTATACGCAGCTGCAATCCTACGATGTCGGACGGCTGCGGCCTGGAAGCGCATACGCCGCCCGCTTCCCGCACCAGCAGCCGCTCGATGGCGAGCGCATCCCACGCCTCGCCGACGTGCTCAACCTGGCGAGTGCGCGCGGCCGCGGCCGGGTGCGCGTCGCCATCGAGGTGAAGACGTTCCCGGAGCGGCCGGAGCTCACCCTCGCCCCCGAGCCGTTCGTCGAGGCACTGCAGCGGGACTTGCAGCACACCGGCACCGCCGCACTGGTCGACGTCATGGCCTTTGACTGGCGGGTACTGAGCGCCATGCAGCGGCTGATGCCGCAGGTCGCGACTACCGCCCTGACCGAGCAGCAGCCCGGCGATGACACGGTGCGAATCGGCGCGCCGCAGCCATCGCCGTGGCTCGGCGGACTCGATCCGGAGCGCTTCGGCCGCTCGGTGACGCGCCTCGTCGCAGCCACCGGCGCCGGCACCTGGGGCCCGGACTACCTGGATGTCGATGCGCCAGCGATCGCCGCGGCGCACGCCCTCGGACTGCGAGTGGTTCCGTGGACCGTCAACGAACCGGCCGACATGGAGCGATTGCTCGCGCTCGCCGTGGACGGCATGACCACCGACCGGCCGGATGTACTGCGCGCGCTGCTCGAGGATCGGGGCATGGCGGTCCCGCCCCGCCCGCAGGAGCGTTCCTGACATGGCCGGGCCGGGCATTCTGGTAATCGACGGCAACCGCGCAACGATCCGTGCGCAGCAGGTCGCCGCCGGCGGCCAGCCTTCAGGCGAAGGCTACGCGCGGGTGCTCGAGAGCCTGGCCGAAGTGAGCTGCGATATCGTGCGGCCGGCGGACGGCGCAGTGCACTTCGCTCCCGGCGCGGGGCTCGTCAGCTACGCTGGCGTGGTGATTACCGGTTCGGCGCTGAACGTCTACGACGGCGGCGCACACATCGAGCGGCAGATCGAGCTGGCGAGCGCGGTGTTCGCCGCGGGCGTGCCGTTCTTCGGCAGCTGCTGGGGCCTGCAGGTGGCGGTGTGCGCCGCGGGCGGCCGTGTTCGCCGCAACCCGCTCGGACGGGAATTCGGGTTTGCCCGCCGCATCGAGCTCGGCGCAGCAGGTCGCCGGCATCCGATGTTCAACGGGAAGCCCGCGGTGTTCGAGGCGATCACGGTTCACCGCGACGATGTCGAGCAGCTCCCGGAGGGGGCAGTAGTGCTGGCGAGCAACGACATGGGGCTGCAAGCGCTCGAGCTGCGGCATGCGCGGGGCGCATTCTGGGGCGTGCAGTATCATCCCGAATACAGCTTCGACGAGATCGCCGCCACGGCGCTGCGCTACGGTGAGGCGTTGATCGAGGATCGGCTGTTCGCCGGCCGCGCGGAGCTCGAAGCGTTCGTCGCCGATATGCGCATGCTCATGCGCGATCCGCGCGACCGGCGGCTGACGTGGAAGCACGGTCTGGGACCGGCCATGCAGGAGGAAGCGTGCCAGAGGGCGGAGCTGCGCAACTGGCTGCAGCGACAGGTGCTGCCGCACGCGCACCAGCGCGGTTGAGCCGATGAGCTTCAGCCAGCACCCGGACTTTCCGGCCGCGCTCGCGCTCGCTGAACGTCTCGCCGACGTCGCCCGCGAGCTGGCGCTGCGTCACTTCCGCGCGAGGCTCGCGGTCGAGCGCAAGCCCGACGGCACTCCGGTCACCGCCGTCGATCGCGGCATCGAAACGCAAATGCGCCGGCTGATCCGCGCCGCCTTTCCCGGGCACGCCATCCAGGGTGAGGAGTTTGCGGCCGAGGGAGACGGCGAGTTCACCTGGGTGCTCGACCCCATCGACGGGACCAAGAGCTTCGTCACCGGATTTCCACTGTTCGGATCCCTGATTGCGCTGCTGCAGGGCGAGCGCCCGGTGATCGGCGTGATCGAGGCACCGGCGCTCGCCGAGCGCTGGGTCGGCTGTGAGGGCCGCGCGACGCTCCGCAACGGCACGCCGGTGCGCACCAGTGCCTGCCGCGCGATCGAGCAGGCGAGCCTCTACACCACCACGGCCGAGGCGTTCAACGCCGAAGAGCGCCGGCGTTTCGAAGTCCTCGGGGCACGCGCCTGGTTGCGGCGCTTCGGCGGGGATTGCTACCTCTACGGCATGCTCGCCAGTGGTCACTGCGACCTGGTGATCGAGGTGCAGCTGAAGGCGCACGATTTCATGGCAGTGATACCGGTTGTGGAGGGTGCCGGCGGCAGGATCAGCGACTGGCGCGGGGCACCGCTCGGCAGAAGCTCCGACGGGCGCGCGGTGGCGGCCGCCACCGAGGCGCTGTGGCGAGAGGCGGTGAGCGCGTTGAGCGGCTGACCGTGCTCAACCGGCGAGCGTGAGATCGCCGGTGACCGCCGAGCGGAAGATACGCGCGTAGGCGGCCGCGTGCGTCGGCCGTGGATTGCCGGCCGCGGAAGGATCGAGCGCCGCCTCGCGCCCGATGGTGTCCGGGTCGGTGAGCGGTACGCCGATCTGAGCCAGGGAGTGCGGAATGCCGAGCCGCTGGCGAAAGCCCAGCACCCACTCCAACACCGCCTCGAAGGGCTCCCCGGACAGATCGAGCGTTCGGGCGATGACGGGCAGGTGCGCCTCGATCGCGGGATGGTTGTGCACCATGAGGTAGGGCAGCAGCACTGCGTTGGTGAGACCGTGATGCGTATTGTAATGCGCTCCTACCGGGTGGGCGATGGCGTGCACCCCTCCGAGTCCCTTCTGGAACGCCATGGCCCCCATGCTCGCCGCCGCCAGCATGCGCGAGCGGGCCTCGAGGTCCTGGCCGTCGTCGTAGGCGCGCGGCAGATACACCTGAATCAGCCGCATGCCTTCGAGCGCGATGCCATCGGCGATCGGGTGGAAGCCCGGCGCACAGAATGCCTCGAAGCAGTGCACCAAGGCGTCCATGCCGGTGGCGGCGGTGATCGCCGGCGGCAGGCCGACGGTGAGCTCCGGATCGCTGATCACCACCCCCGGCATCATCTGCGGGTGGAAGATGATCTTCTTCTGCCGGCTCTCCTCGTTGATGACCACGCCGGCGCGACCCACCTCCGAGCCGGTCCCGGCCGTGGTCGGCACGGCGACCGTCGGTGCAATGCCGCGCGGGTCGGCGCGCGTCCACCAGTCGCCTACGTCCTCGAAATCCCACAGCGGGCGCGTCTGCCCGGACATGAACGCGATGACCTTGCCGGCATCGAGCGCCGAGCCGCCGCCGAGCGCGATCACGCCGTCGTGAGCGCCGGCGCGGTAGGCCGCCAGACCCGCCGCGATGTTGGAGGAGACCGGGTTGCCGCGCACATCGGCGAACAGGCCCGCTGCCGGCACCAGCTCGCGCGCGCGCCGCACCATCGGCGCATCGCGCAGCCCCTGGTCGGTGACCAGCAGGGGGCGAGCGATGCGCAGCTGCGCGCATGCGGCCGGCAATTCCGCGATGCGGCCCGGGCCCGCCCACACGGTGGTGGGATAGCTCCAGTTCGCCTTGAGAGTCACGCTCACGTCGTCACCCGCAGATGGAACGATTTGGGCCGCGTCAGATGCTCGAATCCCACCACCGAGAGTGTACAGCCACGCCCGGAATCCTTGACGCCGACCCAGGCGAGCGCCGGGTCGAGGTAGTCGCAGCGGTTCATGAACCACGTGCCCGTCTGCACCTGCTCGCCGAGCGCCACGGCCGCGCGCTCATCGCCCGTCCACACCGCCGCAGTGAGTCCGAAGGCGCTATCGTTCATCTGCGCCACGGCCTCGGCATCGGAGTGAACCTTCATGACACCGGCGACCGGGCCGAAAATCTCCTCGCGCATGACCGAGGAGGTCGCCGGGGCGTCGAGCAGCAGCTGCGGCGCGAGGTACGGCGTACCCGCCCGGCTGCGGGGGAAGGCGCGCTCGTCGATCGCCGGCCGTGCGCCGCAGGCGATCGTCGCGCGCACCTGTGCGCGGATGGTGTCGGCTGCCGCCGTGCGCACCACCGGCCCGAGCGTGGTCTCCGGCTCGAGAGGATCGCCGAGCCGGTATTGTCCGATCAGCTCGATACAGCCGCGCACGAAGCGCTCGTGGACGCTCTCGTGGACGTAGATGCGCTGCAGTCCGCAGCAGGACTGACCGGAATTGAAGTAGGCGCCGTCCACGATGTTCTCGATCGCGTGCGACAGATCGGCATCGGGCCGCACGTAGACCGGATCACAGCCACCGAGCTCGAGCCCGACCCCGATGAAGCGCTCGGCGGCGACCCGCTGCACGGCGCGGCCGCCGGCGACCGAGCCGGTGAAGGCGACGAAGTCGATCCGCGGGTCGCGGATCACCGCCTCGGTGTCGGCGTGCGTCAGGTGCAGCACCTGGAACAGGCCCGGCGGCAATCCCGCGGCCGCGAAGCACTCGGCGAAGCGCTCGCCGCACAAGGGGGTCTGTGCCGAGTGCTTCAGCACCACGGCGTTGCCGGCGAGCAGCGCCGGCACCACGCTGTTGACCGCGATCAGGTAGGGGTAATTCCAGGCCGCAACGGTAAAGACGACGCCGAGCGGCTCGCGGCGGATGAAGCGCCGGAAGGCGGGCTTGGGCCCGGCGTCGAGGTCCGCGAGCGCCGTCGCGGCGATCCCGGCCATGTGGCGGGCGCGCTCGAGAGTGCCGCGCACCTCGCTCGGCGCGAAGCGTGTCGGGCGGCCCATCTGCCAGCTGAGCTCGTGCGCGACCGCCGGGCCGCGCTGCTCGAATTCCCGGCAGAAGCGCTCGATCAGCGCCGTGCGTTCGGCGAGCGGCACTCGCCGCCACAGCGGCTGCGCCACGCGGGCGCGGTGCAGAGCCTGATCGATCTGCGCCGCGGTCGCGGCGGTGCGCTCCGCATACACGCGGCCATCGACCGGAGAGACACAGCGGATGCTCATATGATCTCGAAATAGCGGGCAAGCTCCCAGTCGGTGACGGCGCGGCGGAACTGGCGCTCTTCCCACTGGCGGGTGCCGGCGAAATGCGCCACGAACGGCGCGCCGAACAGTTCCTGCGCCGCCTTGGAATGCGCCAGCCGCTCGGCCGCCTCGCTGAGCGTGCGCGGCAGCTGGCGCTTGGCGGGAAGCCTGCGGTCATAGGCATTGCCGGTGATCGGCTCGTCGGGTTCGATCCGGTGCGCGATGCCCCACAGGCCCGAGCCGATCGCCACGGCGATGGCGAGGTAGGGGTTGATGTCCGCGGCGGCGATGCGATACTCGACCCGCTGCGCCTTGGCGCCGCCCTGGATCACCCGCAGGGCGCAGGTGCGGTTCTCCACACCCCAGGTGGCGGCGGTCGGCGCCCAGAACCCCGGCACCAGGCGCGTGTAGCTGTTGACCGTGGGGGCGACCATTGCGAGCAGCTCGGGCATCAGCGCTTGCTGGCCGCCGACGAACCAACGCATCTCCTCGGACATGGTGTGCGGCCGCGCCGCGTCGTAGAAGGCGGACGAGCCGTCGCGGCGCGCGAGCGAGACGTGCAGGTGACCGCTCTGACCCGGCAGCTGCTCGGACCACTTGGCCATGAAGGTCGCCATCAGCCCGCGCCGCTGCGCCAGCACCTTCACGAAGGTCTTGAACAGCGCGGCGCGATCGGCCGCTTCGAGCGCCTCGGTGTAGCGCAGCGCCGCCTCGATCACGCCGGGACCGGTCTCGGTGTGCAGCCCTTCGAGCGGCAGGCGCATGTCGGCGGTGAGCTGCAACAGCGCCTGATGAAGCTCGGCGTGCACCGCGCTGCGCAACATCGAATAGCCGAAATAGCCAGGCGTGAAATTGGTGAGCCCGCGATAACCCTTGGCGCGCACGCTGGCGGGTGTCTCGCTGAAGAGGAAGAATTCGTACTCGGCCGCCGCGCTCGCGCCGTAGCCCATGTCGGCGGCGCGCCTGAGCACGCGGCGCAGCGTCGCCCGCGGGCAGATCTCCTCGGCGGCACCGGCAAACTCGCCGAGGAACAGCAGCATGTTGCCTTCCAGCGGCAGTGCCCGGCACGTTTCGGGGAGCAGCCGCACGGGAGCATCGGGAAAGGCGGTGTGCCAGCCGGTGAAAGCACTGTTGTCGTACTGCTGGTCGTTGGAGTCCCACCCCAGCACCACGTCACAGAAGCCCATGCCCTGCTCGAGCGCGGAGAAGAACTTGTGCCGATCGATGTACTTGCCGCGCAGGATCCCGTCGTTGTCGAACACCCCGACCTTGACGTGCTGCAGTCCCCGCTCCTCGACAATGGTGCGGGCCTGTGCGACCGTGCGCACCTCTTCTGGCTGCATGGAGAGAACTCCTGCGGATCCGGCGGCGCCGGTCCCAAGCGGCGTTAGTTCTTCGGCGAGCGCATCTTAGCGTGACAGGCTGCTGCACCGATACGCGGCCGCCCGCAGCCACTCGGGACTGATCTCGACGCCCCATCCCGGTGCCGACGGGATGGTCACGTGGCCGGCTTCGACCCGGTAGGGATCGGCAGTGAACAGCCCCTGCTGCCACGGGTAGTAATCCGCCCCCTCGATCGACAACTCGAGGTACTTGCCGGCGTTCGGGATGGCGCCCAGCAGGTGCATCGTGCATAGCGTGACCAGCGAGAGATTGGCACTGTGCGGCGTGCACGGCAGGTCTGCCGCCGCCGCCATGTGCGCCACCTGCAGTGTCCTCGACATTCCCCCCATGTACATGACGTCCGGCTGCACGATGTCGACGGCGCGCATGTCGATCATGCGTGCCCAGGTCGCCAGATCCCAGTCCTGCTCGCCCCCGGCGACGTCGAGCTCGAGCGCATCGGCGACCTGCTTGGTCTCCTCGAGCTTCCAGTAGGGACACGGCTCCTCGTAATGGCTGACGCCCTCGGCCTCGAGCAGCCGGCCGACCTCGATCGCGCGGCGCGGCGTGAAGCCGCTGTTCGCATCGACGAGTTTCGCCACGCCGTCGCCGAGGGCGTGCGCCACCTGCGGCACGATGGCTTCGGTGCGGCCGGGCCATTCATCGACGTCGTGGCCGCATTCGGCGCCGACGCGCCACTTGAAGGCGTCGAAGCCCTGCTCGTCGCGCAGCCGCACGAGCCGCTCGGCCTCGTCCCCGGGCGAAATGTCACGCCGCATGGAGGAGGCGTACGCCCGCAGCCGCCGCGGCCGGCCGCCGAGCAGCTCGACGACCGGTTTACCTTCGAGCTTGCCGCGCAGGTCCCAGAGCGCCGTATCGAGACCGGCGATTGCCCGGCAGCGATAGCTGCCCGGGAACTTGTGCTCACGCTCCTCGATGCGCTCGACCAGGGCCGGAAGGTCGAAGGCGTTGGCGCCGAGCGCCCAGGGAGCGACCTGGCGGTGAAAGATGCTCGCCGTGATGTCGGCATTGTAGGTTGACGTCTGGCCCCAGCCGACGGCGCCGGTATCCGTCGTCAGGCGCACGAAGCACACGAACTCAGTGGCGAAGGTCTCGAGGCTGCGGATCCTCATGTTCCCGCCGTGGGCCGCGCACCGAGCACGTACAGGTAGGCAGCGCCGAGCGCGGCGAGCGCACTGACCACCGCGAGCGTGACGAACACGCCTCCCCAGCCGAACGCCACCGAGATCCTCGCCATGACGGTGCCCGCCAGCACGCCGCCCAGGTAACCGGTTCCGTCGACCAGCCCCGAGGCGACCGCGGCCGCCTGCAGGCCGCCGAAATCGAGCGCAAAGGCGCCGGGCAAGAAGGCGTAGGGTCCGAGGAGGCAGAAGGCCACCAGGCCGATCATCGTAACCGGCAGCACCAGGCCGGAGGAGGCCGGCTGCAGCGAGGTGAGCACCAGCAGCGCCGCGGCCGTTGCGGCGAGGCCGAGCAGCAGCAGCAGCGCACGCGCGTTCGAGCCGAGGCGGTCGCTGGCCCAGCCGGCGATCAGCACCGAGAGCGCTCCGACTCCCGGGAAGATCGCCGACAGCGCCGCGGCGTGACTCACGCTATAGCCGAGGAAATCGCGCAGGTACACCGGCGTCCAGGTATTGAAGGTCTCGCGCACCATGGTGGCGGCGAAGCTCAGCAGACAGACCATCAGGAAGGCGCGGCTGCGCAGCAGCGGCAGCACCAGCGTCAGGTAATTGCTCGGCCCCGACTGCGCCCCCGCGAACACGTTGCATGGATTGGCGACCGCGGGCCGGTGACCCGCGGCGGCGCGCGACTCGCGCAGCCACAGCAGGTTGGCGAGAAACATGCCGCCCGCAATGCTCGCGCCGAACAGGAACAGCCCGCGCCAGCCGACGCCGTGCTCGAGCAGCAGCCCCATGCTCTCGCGCGCCGCGGCGTCCCCGAGGAGGTAGCTACAGGTGAGCACCGCGGCGACGGTGCCGTAGCGGGAGTAGTGAAACCACTTGGAAGAAACCTTGACGAGTGCCGACCAGCCGACCGACTGCGTCAGCCGATTCGCCACCCACGCGAGGGTGAACATCGGCAAGGTGGAGCTCGCTGCGAACAGCAGCGTGAAGACCGTCGCACCACCGGTGGCAATCAGCAGGTTGGGCTTGCCGCCCCAGTAGTCGCCGAGGCTGGTGAGGAACCACTTGCCGCAGGCGTAGGCGAGCACGCCCCACGAAGCCATCGAGCCGATGCTGACGATCGCCTCCGCGTGGCTGATGCCGCGCCGCCCGAGCTCCTCCACCAGCAGCGGCGTCGCCACCGACAGGTTGGAGCGGCAGAAGTAGCAGGAGGCGTAGCCGAAGAACAGCAGCAGCACCGTGCGGCACTGCGCGATGCGCAGCGCGCGGATGAGCGGCGCATCCGCCGTCGTCCGCCCGATCACGCCGGCCACGGCAGCGAATACGTCTTGACGTTGCTGAAGCTCCTGATCGCTTCCTGAACTCCTTCCTTGTAGCCGAGGCCCGAGTTTTTGATGCCGCCGAACGGCGTGAGCTCGAGGCGGTAGCCGGGAACCTCGCGCACGTTCACGCTGCCGACGTTGAGTTCCGCGACGAAGCGCGTGATGTAGTCCAGGCGGTTGGTGCACACGGCCGAGGAGAGACCGTAGGGGGTGGAGTTCGCGATGCGGATCGCATCATCGATGCTGCGGAAGCGGATGACGGGCGACACCGGACCGAAGGTTTCCTCCTTGACGAGCGGCATCTCCGGGGTGACCTGATCGAGCACCGTGGGCGAATAGAGCGCGCCGGTGCGGATGTTGCCGTAAAGGAGCCGGGCGCCGCGGGCGACGGCGTCGTTCACCCGGCTCTCGAACGAGCGGGCCGCCGCCTCATCGATCACCGTGCCCATGTCGGTCTCGGGATCCATCGGGTCGCCGTACTTGACGGCACGCGTCTTCGCGAGCAGCAGCTCGAGGAAGCGCTCGGCCACCGAGTCTTGCACCAGCATGCGCTTGATCGCGGTGCAACGCTGCCCGGAGTTCTTGTAAGAGCCGAGCGCCGCAAGCGTCGCGGCTTCCTCGAGGTCGGCGTCCTCCATGACGATGATCGGATCGTTGCCGCCGAGCTCGAGCACTTGGCGCTTGTAGACGGCCTTGGCGGCGATGTACTTGCCGGCCGGCACGCCCCCGGTGAAGGTGATCAGGTCCACGTCCGGGTGCGTCAGCATCTCGTCGGCGATCTCGGCGGGGTCGCCGGTCAGCACGCTGAACATCGCCGGCGGCAGGCCCGCCTCGTAGAGAATGTCGGCGAGCAGCAGCGCGCTGAGCGGGGTCTTCTCCGAGGGCTTGAGGACCATGCGGTTGTTGCTGGCGATGCTGGGCGCGACCTTGTGGGCGACCTGGTTGAGCGGATGGTTGAACGGTGTTATGGCGCAGATCACGCCCAGCAGCGGCTCCCGCAGCGTGTAGACCTTGCGGCGCTTGCCGTGTGCGGTGAGGTCGCAGGAGAAGATCTGCCCATCGTCCTGGAGCGCCGCGTTGCCGGCGAAGATGAACACGTCGCAGGCGCGGCCCACCTCGTAGAGCGAATCCTTCTTGCACAGGCCGCTCTCGGCGGTGATGAGGTCGGCGATCTCCTCGGTGCGCGCGCGCAGTGCCACGGCGGTCTGATGGCAGATGCGGTAACGCTCGTAGCGCGTCAGAGGCGAGCGGAAGGCCCGGGCGATCTCGATCGCCCGGCGGACCTCGGCCACCGCGGCCTTGGCCACGGTGCCCACGACCGCTCCGCTGTAGGGGTTGTGGACCGGGCTGCTGCGCCCGGTGGCGACGCGGGCGCCGCCGATCCGCAGGGTCTCGCACCTCGGCGCTGGCACCGGGCCGCTCGCGGTCGCGCCGGCGCAGCCATCACCCGGCATGGTTCAGCACCCAGTCGAACGCGTCGAAATTGCGCCAACGCCGGTTGTCGTCGAGGTTGGGTATGGGGCGATTCATCACCAGCGGCACCCGCTGCTCGGAGAGGCCGCCGTGCGAGCGCAGCGGCGCGTCGAGGCCGGACAGGTCGTGCTTGGCCGCCGCCCCGCCCAGCGCCACCGAGCGCTCCGAGACCACCACCAGATCGCCGATCCGGTCGTCCGGCAGCTCGAAGCGGCTGGCCGCCTGGGCGCGCGTCAGCACCATTTCTATGCCGCGGCGCGCCGCGATCCGCGTGGCGAGCCCTGCGGCATCGAGATCGCCGGGCAGGTACACCGTCGCGTACGAGCCCAGCGCCCCGTGGTGCACGACATAGGGATCGGTGATCGGCAGAATCACGCGAGCCCGCCCGCTGCCCAGCCAGCCGTCCAGCAGGTCCTGCAGGTAGATCACGTTGGGGCTCGCGTCGAGCCGCGTCTTGGCGTTCATGCCGTGATCCGCGGTGACTGCGATGACACACCCGAGGGCATCGAGCTCGGCCAGGTAGTGGTCCATCATGCGGCAGAAGGAGTTGGCTTCGGCCGAGCCGGGTGCGTGCTTGTGCTGCACGTAGTCGGTCGTCGAGAGGTACATCACGTCCGGGCGGCGTGTCTGCATCAGCTTGACGCCCGCGGCGAACACGAACTCCGACAGCTCGGCGCTGTAGACGCCTGGCACCGGCCTGCCGACCAGCTGCAGCACGCCCTCGATGCCGTGCTCGGCCAGCGTGGCACGATCGGCCTGCTCCGCCGAGAAGCACACGCCGCGCAGCCGGTGCCCGAGGAGCCTGCGCAGCTTGTCCTTGGCGGTGACTACCGCGACCTTGCAGCCTGCCTCCGCCAGAGCGGCCAGCAGGGTGGGGGCGCGCAGCCACTTCGGGTCATTCATCATGACCTCGACGCCGTTCTCGGCATCGTAGAGGTAGTTGCCGCAGATGCCGTGCACCGCAGGGGTGACGCCCGTGACGATCGAGAGATTGTTCGGGTTGGTGAAGCTCGGTATGACGCAGTCGGCGATGACGGCCGCGCCCTGCGCCAGCACCCGCGCCATCCAGGGCATGTGACCGCCGGCAACCGCCTGGGCGATGTAGTCCGGCTCGCAGCCGTCGACGCACACCACCACCCGGGCGCCCTCGGGCAGCCGATAGCTGCGTCCGTTCACTTCGATGCGGGACATGAGTTTCCGTGTGCGCGTCAGGCCACCGCGCGCAGCTCCGCGAGCACCCTGCCGACGGCTTCCACTGCGCCGGCGATGCCCCGCTCGCCGAGCTGGCCCATGCAACCGACGCGGAAGGTCTCGACCGTGGTCAGTTTGCCCGGATAGAGGATATAACCCTGCGCTTTCACCGCGTTGTAGAAGCCCTTGAAGGAGTAACGCGGCGTGTCGGGCGCATAGAAGGTGACGATGATCGGCGCCTGGATGGCGGCGGGCAGGAAGCTGCGCAGGCCGAGGCGTGCCATGCCCGCGAGCAGGGTGCGGCAGTTGCCGGCATAGCGCGCCTCGCGCGCCGGCTGGCCGCCTTCCTCGAGGTACTGCTCGATCGCGGCATCGAAAGCGGCCACCACGTGCGTAGGCGGCGTGAAGCGCCATTGCGTGGTCTTCTGCATGTACACCCACTGGTCGTACAGGTCCATGGCGAGCGAGTGGCAGTTTCCCTCGGCCTG
>DASPPI010000059.1:0-26765 GCA_035625615.1 Steroidobacteraceae bacterium
CCTATGCCGCCTCGCGCGCCTGGCTCATCAAGTGGGACCGGTTCGTGATCCCGGTTCCCTTCTCGCGCATCGCCATCGCCATCGGGCCGCCGCGCTATGTGCCGCGGGTCAGTGACGCGGCGGGGCTGGTGCGCCTGCAGGGGCAGATGGAAGAGGAGCTCGCGCGGCTGTACGCGGTGGCGCGCGCTGCACTTGATGGCAAGCGTTGAGCGACCGCGGCGCAGCCCCGAGCTTGTGGCGCACGTCGGGGGAGGGCCGTCGGTGGAGTATTGACAGGGGCGTGGACCCGAAGGGTTGCAAGGCCGTCGAGGGCGGGGGTGGTTCTGTAAAGTCCCGAAAGCGAGAGTGAACAGTCAGTTAGCTTGTGTTCCTGAATCAGTGTGCGAGAATCCTCTGTAACCACTTGGAAGATAGCGATGGTGAATCCTCGAGTCCGTGACGGAAGGTCACGCACCGCAGGCAACAATGTGATTAGGCTGCTTTCCTTGGGGCAGTGGGAGGCCAGAGGCCTGCAATGACGACTCCGCCGCCGGATCAGCCGGCGGACTTCACCGCGTCCGACCTGCTCTCGGCCGATGCCTGGACCGGCCGGGTTCCCAAGCCCGTGGTCGGCATCGACGTGGTGTGCACCAAGATCGCCGTCGACTTCCAGAACATGCGCCGCGAGTCGATGGAGGAGTGCATCCGCCGCAATCTCGAGTTGCTGCGCGGGGCGGCCGGATCGGACTGCGCCTTCCTCGCCGCGATCAACAGCGATGACGGCACCATCGCCGAAGTGCAGCTCGCGCGCAGCGCCTTCGCGCAGTCTCGCCCCGAAGGGCTCGTCGGCACGGCACTCGAGTCATTGCCGTGGCTGAAGGGGCGCCTCGAGCACCTGCGTCTCACGGAGCTGCGCGACACGAGCGCGCCGCGCAAGGAGCAGGCGGTCGAGGCCGCCAGGCTCGCCGAGCTGCACATCGGCTCGGCCCTCATGGTCGCGCTGCGCGCCCAGGGTAAGCCGATCGGAATCCTGGCGCTCGCTCATGCCATGCCGCGCGGCGCCTGGGACGTGAACCTGCAGCTGCTGATGAAGCTCATCGGCACCAGTCTCGCCACCGGACTCGAGCGCATCCGCACCGAGGCGCGCCTCGCCAAGCTCGAGGAGCGCACCAATCTGTTCCAGGCCGCCGCCAACGACGGTCTGTGGGACTTCGACGTCGAGAGCAACGAGGTCTACTTCTCCCCGCGCTGGAAGGCGATGCTCGGTTACGGCGACGACGACATGCGCGGCTCCCCGGACTGGCGCAGCCTGGTGCACCCCGATGACCTGTCGCGCGTGCAGGCGGCGATCCGCGACCATGTCGCCGGCAAGACCCCGATCTTCGAGAGCACCCACCGCATGCGCCACCGCAACGGCGAGTGGCGCTGGGTCATCAGCCGTGCGACCGCGCGGGTCGACAAGCACGGACGGCTCCTGCGCCTGGTGGGCGTGGAGCTCGACATCACCGAGCGCAAGCTGTACGAGGAGGCGCTGTTTCGCGAGAAGGAGAGCGCGCAGATCACCCTGCAGTCGATCGGCGACGGAGTGATCACCACCGACGCCAACTCGACCATCGACTACATCAACCCGGTGGCCGAGGAGCTGACCGGCTGGCGGCTGGAAGATGCCATGGGGCGCCCGGTGGAGGAGATCTTCCGCGCCTTCCACGAGGAGACCTGCGAGCCGCTCGAGAACCCGCTGTCGGTGTCAATCCGCCGCATCCGTCCCATCAAGTCGGTGCGGCCGATGCTGCTCATCCGCCGCGACGGCAACGAGCTGTACGTCGAGAGCACCGCTGCTCCGATCCGCGACGGCTCCGGGCATGTCGCGGGCGGCGTGCTGGTGTTCCACGACGTCAGCGAGTCGCGCGAGCTCAATCGGCGCCTCTCGTATCACGCGAGCCACGACCTGCTCACCGGGCTCGTCAACCGGCGCGAGTTCGAGAGCCGCCTGGAGCGGGCGCTGAAGAGCGCCAAGGCGCGCGAGGCCTCCTACGCCCTGTGCTATCTCGATATCGACCAGTTCAAGATCGTCAACGACACCTGCGGTCACAGCGCCGGCGATGCCCTGCTCGGTCAGGTGGGGGCGCTGCTGAAGTCCAAGGTGCGCTGGCGCGACACCCTGTCGCGCCTCGGCGGCGACGAGTTCGGCATACTGCTCGAGAGCTGCTCGCTCGATGAGGCGATGCGCACCGCCGAGACGCTGCGCGAAGGCGTGCGCAACTTCCGCTTCACCTGGGAGGACCGGGTGTTTCGCCTCGGCGCCAGTATCGGCGTGGTGCCGATCACGGCCGACAACGAGGACGTCGCCTCCATTCTGTCGGCGGCCGACAGCGCCTGCGCCGCCGCCAAGGAGAGCGGCCGCAACCGCGTGCACAGCTTCGCCGAGAACGACATCGAGCTCATGCGCCGGCGGCGCGAGATGCAGTGGGCGGCGCGCATCAACGCCGCGCTCGAGGAGGGGCGCTTCGAGCTGTTCCGCATGATGATCCAGCCGCTGCAGCGGGTGGAGACCGGCGCGCACTACGAGCTGCTGCTGCGCCTGAAGGACGAGACCGGGCGCATCGTCGCGCCGAATGACTTCATCGCCGCCGCCGAGCGCTACGGCATCACCCCGGCGATCGATCGCTGGGTGATCGAGAACGCCTTCCGCTGGCTGGTGTCCGAGGCGGACGAGCGCGAGAAGCTGCTGCAGTGCTCGATCAACCTCTCCGGGCAGAGCCTGGGCGACGACAAGTTCCTGCCGTTCGTCATCGACCAGTTCCACAAGAGCGGACTCGACGCCTCCAAGATCTGCTTCGAGATCACCGAGACCGCGGCAGTGGCGAGCTTCAGCCAGGCGAACCGCTTCATCCAGGCGCTCAAGGAGCTCGGCTGCAAGTTCGCGCTCGACGACTTCGGCACCGGACTGTCCTCGTTCGGCTACCTCAAGCACTTCCCGGTCGACTTCCTCAAGATCGACGGCAGCTTCGTGCGCGAGATCCTGCGCGACCCGATCGATCGCGAGATGGTGCGCTCCATCAACGAGATCGGCCATCTCACCGGCAAGCAGACCATCGCCGAATTCGCCGAGAACGCCGAGATCATCCAGATGCTCACCAGCCTCGGCGTCGACTACGCCCAGGGCTACGGCGTCGGCCAGCCGCAGCGCGTGGTGAAGTCGGCAGTGGCCTGAAGTCGCGGCGGCGCTTCGGCTTCCCCGCTCCATTCCGCGTGCCAGTGAAACACGCAGGAAACCTGGCGCACTTCGTCGCTTGGAGTAACATCGACGCATCCGTTTGAGACGGCACGAGGTGTTGGATGATCTATCTCCTGGCCCTGCTGCCAGCGACCGCGCTCACGATCGGCGGCTACCTGGTCCTCTTTGTCTCGAACCGCTCGGAGGGCGCGCTGCGGACGTTCGGAAAATACCTCGCCTTCTGGGCATTCACGCTCGCCGGCCTGGTGATACTCGGGGCCCTGTTCGCGGCGGCCCACAGCGGGCATCGCTGCCCCCCTTACGGGATGCGCGGCACCCACGGGGGCATATATGGCCCGTGGGGCGGCGGCGGGAGGTTCGGGCCCGAGGGCCGGGGCGCGCCACCAGCGCCGCCTTTGCCACCGGCCGGCGCGCCGAATCCGGCGGGCAGCGGGAATCCGGCAGATAACGCCAACCCCCCGCCCGCTACAGCGCACTAGCCCCCGGGGCGCGCAGCGCGACCCGCGCCACAAGGCGCGCTATCGGCTCATCTGCGCCAGCGCATTGCGCAGCGGCGCGCTGGAAACCTGAATCCAGCCGCTGTAGGGCTGGCTCATCTCGAGAATGAGAAACAGCGCACCCGCGACCGACACGGCACCGACGAAGAAGGCCGCGACGACGGTGGCGTTCATGCGCGCGAACAGCCCGAATCCGAAGAACAGCAGCGTCAGCCAGGCGATGAGCACGAATACCAGCGGCCAGGACACCGCACTGCTCACCTGTTCAGAGAGCAGGCGCCGGGTTTCCCCGACGCTGGCGAGCAGCTGCAGCGCGCGGCTCTGACCGAATCTCTGCAGGTCCGTCGTCGGTGTCAGGCTGGCGATGCCGTCGAACAGCCCCTGAGCCTCCCGTTGTGCCGCCGGCGGGATATCGGTGGCCGCCTCGGCACGGTCCCTGGGCCAGACCCGTGCAATGTCGGCGGCCACTACCCGGCGCAGCAGCTCGCGTTGCGGCGCCGCGTCCTGCCCGAAGTGAGCGAGGATGCGATCGATTTCGGTGAGGTGAACGCCGAGTTGCTGCAGCTCGCCGGCCTGCTGATCGTAGGCAGAATGCGCCGAGGAAATGAGCAGCCCGAGCACCAGCGCGGTGATGGTGGCGATCAGGCCCATCACCAGCTTCACGGCGTCCTTGGAATCCGCATCCAGATGGTGCGCCGGCAATCGCTCGCGCAGCGCGATCCCGACGACAGCCGCGGCGAAGGTGCAGCCGAACGCCAGCAGCGCGACCATGGTCGTATTCATCGCTCGCGGCCCCCCAGTTGTTGGTTTGCGTATGAGCTTGCGACCGAGCCGGCCCTAGCATAAGCACCCCGCGCCAGCCGTGCCATCCCGGCGCGGCCAAGGGTGATTGCGCCGCACGGAAATCCCGCCTGGCAGCCTCAGCCGCCGCTGAACTCCAGCCGCATCGACAGATCCACCGCGCGCACGTGTTTGGTGAGCGCGCCCACAGACACGTAGTCAACGCCGGTCGCGGCGATCGCGCGCACCGCCTCGAGCGACACGCTGCCCGAGGCTTCGAGCTTCGCCGGTGTGCCGCGCGCGCGGTTGAGCGCCACAGCGGTTTCGAGGTCCGCCAGGCTGAACTCGTCGAGCATGATGACGTCGGGCCCGGCCTCGAGCGCCTCGCGCAGCTCGGCGAGCGATTCGACCTCCACTTCGACGCTCACGCCCGGCGCGCTGCGCCGCGCCGCCTCGATGGCGCCGGTGATCGAGCCTGCGGCCGCGATATGGTTTTCCTTGATGAGCACGCGGTCGTAGAGACCCATGCGATGGTTGTCCGCGCCGCCGCAGCGCACCGCGTACTTCTGTGCGCTGCGCAGCCCCGGGACGGTCTTGCGCGTGTCGAGGATCCGGCAGCCGGTGCCGGCGACCGCAGCGACGAAGCGCTGCGCCTCGGTCGCGGCGGCGGACAGCAGCTGCAGGAAGTTCAGCGCCGTGCGCTCGCCGGTGAGCACCGCCCGCGCCGGGCCGGCGATCTCGAGGATCGTTTGCCCGGCGGTCAGGCGATCGCCGTCAGCTGCGTGCCAGCTGAGCCGTACCCGTGGATCGAGGCGCCGGAAGGTCTCTTCCGCCCACGCGCGCCCGCACAGTACTGCGTCCTCCCGCGTGATGAGCCGGCCGCGCACCTGCTGGGCCGCAGGCACCAGTGCCGCGGTCACATCGCCGCTGCCGATGTCCTCGCGCAGCGCTGCATCGACCTGAGCGGGCAGATCGGCGGGCAGCTGCGGCACGGCGGCCCCGTGGGATGACCAGCGGCGGGTTCTACTGGCTGACGAACGGCAGGCCGTGACTCGCGGCCGCCATGCACATCAGCATCGGGATCGACAGCACGAAGTTGACCCGCGAGGCCATGCCTGCCACCTTGCGTGCCTTCGCTTTCTCCTCGTCCGTCGCCGCCACGATACCGAGTATCTTTTTCTGATTCGGCCAGATCAGCACCCAGACGTTGAAGAACATGATGGTGCCGAGCCAGGCGCCCGTGCCGATGGTGAGGAAGTAATGGGTCGGATCATCCAGGCCCGCACCGAGCGTGAAGGCGCCGACGAACTTTCCCGCCCGGGCGAGCAGCCAGGCGCCCCCGAGCCAGGTGGCGACTGCGCCCCAGCGGAACCAGAACAGCGCCCGCGGCGCGACGTACTTGGTGACGCCGGCGCCGCCGGGACCGCCCTTGTCGGCAGCTGCATCCGCCAGACCCGGCGTCTGCGCCACGTTGAAGTAGTACAGCAAGCCGATCCAGAACACGCCCGCGACGATGTGGAACCAGCGCATGAACCCCAGCTCGTTGAAGTGCACACCGCCGATCAGCACCGTCAGTACCAGTGCGACGATGATGCCGAGGATCAGGGACTGGCGGTGGTTGTTCAGGGGATTCATGGCTTCAGATCTCCAAGTTATTGTTTCTATGGGATCAGGCGCCGCAGGGCGTTTGAAGAATAGGCGAGGGACCCCCATAATTCAACGCATGCCTGCGGTGGCGCGGGTCGGCTCGCTCCGTGGCGAGAAGGATGAATGCGCTGTGAACCCACGGCGACCGAGTGCCTGGAGCGCCCGCCGTCCCCGTGTATCAGCCTCTGCTCCCTGGATAGCCGGGGCTGGTGCGTCGGTTGTCTGCGCACCGCAGACGAGATCGCGCGCTGGCTGTCGATGAGCCCGGCCGAGCAGTGGCGGCTGCTCGCCGAGCTCGCCGAGCGACGCAAATTTACGAGGTAGTTGCAATGGATGTCGTCGAGAAGATCAAGGCCGAGCTCGGCTCGAGCCCGGTGGTGCTGTTCATGAAGGGCACGCCGGATTTTCCGCAATGCGGATTTTCCGCGCAGACGGTCGCCGCCCTGCGCGCCGTCGGCGCGCGGTTCAGGCACGTGAACATCTTCGAGGAGCCCGAGCTGCGCGAAGCGCTCAAGCGCTATTCCAACTGGCCGACGTACCCCCAGCTGTACGTCAACGGCGAGCTGATCGGTGGGTGCGACATCGCGCTCGAGATGTACCGCAGCGGTGAGCTGCGCAAGCTCCTCGGCGAGGTGGGCGCTCTCAGCGACGCGGCCGCCGGCTGATCCAAACCCCTACAGCGGCGGCAGTTCCGCCTCGGCCTCGAGCCGCGGCTCATCCGCGGCCACCTCCGTCGCCGCGTCGGCCTCCCCCAGCCAGCCGAGCGCGCGCGCCCGCTCCTCGGCGCAGCGGTGGCTGTCGCGCAGCCGGTTGCACACCAGGCAGAAAATGTCGGCGCTGCGCTCGGCGTCATAGCGGGCGTTGTGTGCACTGCCGGCGTCCCACTCGAGCCCCGCCACGGTGACCGCCTTGGCGAGCACGGTCTGCCCGAGCGCCGCGCCGGCGAGCGTCGCCGTGTCGAAGCAGGAGAACGGGTGAAACGGATTGCGCTTGACGTCGGCGCGCGCGACGGCGGCATTGAGAAACCCGAGGTCGAAGGCGGCGTTGTGGCCGACGAGAATCGCGCGCCGGCAGCCGTAGGCGCGTACCGCGTGGCGGATCTCGCGGAACACCCGCTGCAGTGCATCGCGCTCCGGCAACGCCGGGCGCAGCGGGTGGTACGGGTCGATCCCGGTGATCGAGAGCGCCGCCGGATCGAGGCGCGCGCCGGCGAACGGCTGCACGTGGAAGTTGTGAGTGGCGCCGCGCTTCAATACGCCGTCGCTGTCGATGTCGATGAGCACCGCCGCGATCTCCAGCAGTGCATCGGTCGCGGCCTGAAAGCCGCCGGTTTCCACATCGACCGCGACCGGCAGGTAACCGCGAAAGCGCCGTGACATGAGCGCGGCCGCGGATGCGAGCGGCTGCGCGGCGGCATCGGACAGTGGTTCACTCATGGCGCGATTTTACGGCACGCCCGGGGCGGCGAGGCGCCAGGCGATCCGTTCGCCGGCCCGCAGCGGCACGAGCTCATCGGCACCGAACGCATAATGCGCCGGCACTTGCCACGGCTGCGGCACCAGTGTGATCGTGCCGCCGTTGCGCGGCAGGCCGTAGAAGTCCGCACCGTGGCACGAGGCGAAGCCCTCGAGCTGCGCGAGCGCGCCGGCGCAGGCGAAGGCCTCGGCATACAGCTCGATGCCGGCATGCGCAGAGAACACACCGGCGCAGCCGCAGGCCGCCTCCTTGGCGGCGCGGGCGTGCGGGGCGCTGTCGGTGCCGAGAAACAGCCTTGGTGAGCCGCGCGCCACCGCCTCGAGCAGCGCGGCGCGATCGGCCTCGGCCTTGAGCACCGGGCTGCAGTAGTGGTGCGGCCGCAGGCCCCCCGCGAACAGCGCGTTGCGGTTCATCAGCAGGTGCTGCGGCGTGATGGTCGCCGCGACTCCGGCGCGCGCACCGAGCACGAAATCGACGGCGGCGCGGGTGGTGATGTGCTCGAAGACGACGCGCAGCCCGGGGTGGCGCTCGGTGAGCGGCGCGAGCACCGTGTCGATGAAGCGCGCCTCACGATCGAACACGTCGACTTGGGGGTCGGTCACCTCGCCGTGTACCTCGAGCACCAGGCCAAGGTCCGCCATGCGGGCGAACACCGCATCGAGACGCCGCACGTCGCGTACGCCGGCCGCGGAGTGGGTGGTGGCGCCGGCCGGGTAGAGCTTGCATCCCACGACGCACCCGGCCGAGCGCGCGTGGGCGATCTCCTCGACGGGAGTGCTGTCAGTGAGATACAGCGTCATCAGCGGCTCGAACGGCGTCTGCGCCGGCAGGGCGGCCAGAATGCGGCCGCGGTAGGCGAGCGCCGCCGCAGTCGTAGTGACCGGCGGCACCAGGTTCGGCATCACGACGGCGCGCGCGAAGCGCGCGGCGGTGAAGGGCAGCACCGCCGCCAGTGCGGCGCCATCGCGCAGGTGCACATGCCAGTCATCCGGGCGGCGGATGGTGAGGGCGCTCACTTACCCGCTCTCCAGGGCCTCTAGCACCCGTTGGCGCAGCAGCAGCTCGAGGGCAAAGCGCACCCCGAAACCGGTGACGTCGCTGTTGACGTGCGCCAGCCCTCCGGCGCGGGTGGCCGAGGACAGGTCGATGTGCGCCCAGGGCGTGCCGTCGGGCACGAAGCGCCCGAGAAAGCGCGTCGCCAGGATGTGATCGCCCTTGCCCTCGGGCGCGCACTGCACGATGTCCGCCACTTTGCTCTCGAGCTCGGCGTCATAGTCCGGCTCGTACGGGAAGTTCCACACGCGCTCGCCGCTTGCCTTGCCCGCCTCGACGAGCGGCGCGACGAGCGCCGGGCGGTTGGTGAACACTCCGCTCATGCGCTCGGTGAGCGAGTGGACGCACGCGCCGGTGAGGGTAGCGAAGTCGATCATCAGGCGCGGCCGGGCGCGGCCGGCGAGGGCGAGAGTATCGGCGAGCACCATGCGGCCCTCGGCGTCGGTGTGGATGACCTGGATGGTGAGGCCGTTCGCCGCGCGCACCACCTCCTGCGGACGGTAGGCGTGCGGTCCGATGCGATTCTCGGTGATCGCCAGCCAGGCATCGGCGGCGAACGGGGCGCGCAGCTCCGCGAGCGCGAGCAGCGTAGCGAGCGCCACGGCGCTGCCGGCCATGTCGGTATGCATGTCCAGCATGGAGCGATGCGTCTTGAGGTTGATTCCGCCGGTGTCGAACAGGATGCCCTTGCCGATCAGCGCGACGTCGGGCCGCGCGCGCCGCCCGCGTCGCGCCGGACGATAGCGGAGGTGCGCGATGCCCGCGCCACTTGCGGCGTTGCCGGCCGCCACGGCGAGGAAGGCATTGGCGCCGGCGCGCCGCAGGGCGCGCTCATCGAGCCAGCGCAGGATGAGCCGGTGTGCGCGCGCGAGGCGCGCGATCGCCCGGCGATAGCTGGGAGCGTCGAGGATGTTGGGTGGCAGTGCCGTCAGCCAGCGTGCGAGGTTCGTGCCGCGGGCTGCGGCCGTGGCATAGCGCAGGTCGATGCCGTGTCGTGCCGGCAGGACGATGCGGCGGATGCGCCGCTCGTCGCCCGGGGGCGCGCGCCAGCTCGGCAGCGTAAACGCGTGCGCGAGACTCGCGGCCAGCAACGCCTCGAGCGCCGCCTGTGCGGCGTTCGCAGGGCCTGCCGCGGCGAGCGCCAGCACCTCGGGATTGCGCGCCGCGGCTTCCTTCAGCATGCGTCCGGCGAGCGACAGCCGCTCGAAGCTGCTGGCGTCGCGGCCAAGGTAGCCGAGCACCGCGAGCGTGTGGCGGCGGTTGGCGAGTGCCGTGGTGCGCACCGTCCCGGCGCGCGCCGGTGCGCGTGCGTCCAGCTCCCGCCAGCGCGAGGCATGCGGCAGATGACGCCACGCGGCGCTGCCCGGCGGATGGGGCACAATGGCCAGCAGCGCATCGAGCTCGTCCGCTTCGAGGGGGTCAGCGCTGACGATGGCCGGGGCGTGCGCGCCGGGCAGCAGCAGGCGTCCGCGCGCGCCGGAAGCACCGCGCCTCACTTGCTTTACCTGCAGCCGCTCGCCATCATTGCTCATTCTAACGCGACACGGACAACACGCGCGCGACCTTAGGTTCGCGGCGCGCCGTTACGGTGCCGGATCGCGCGGATCGCGAGCAGATCGCATGACCGAACCACCGAAGCTGGAAGATCTCGATCCCGTTGAGACGCGCGAGTGGCTCGAATCGATCGATTCGGTGCTGAAGATCCACGGCCCGGAGCGCGCCCACTACCTGCTCGAGCGGCTCATCGACTACACGCGCCGCAGCGGCGCATACCTGCCGTTCAAGGCCAACACCGCCTACGTCAACACCATCGCCGCCGGACGCGAGCCGGAGTACCCGGGCAACCGCGCGCTCGAGCGGCGCATCGAGGCCTACATCCGCTGGAATGCGCTGGCCATGGTGTTGCTCGCGAACAAGAAGTCTTCCGAGTACGGCGGGCATCTCGCGAGCTACGCCTCCTCGGCCACGCTCTACGAGGTCGGCTTCAATCACGTGTGGCGCGCGCCCTCCGAGCAGCATCCGGGGGACCTGGTGTTCATTCAGGGCCATTCGGCGCCGGGCATCTACGCGCGCGCCTACCTCGAGGGGCGTTTGAGCGAGGAGCAGCTGCGGCACTTCCGTCAGGAGGCGGGCGGCCCGGGCGTGGGGCTCTCGTCCTATCCGCATCCCTGGCTGATGCCGGATTTCTGGCAGTTCCCGACCGTGTCGATGGGCCTCGGCCCGATGGCGGCAATGTTCCAGGCGCGCTTCACGCGCTACCTCGAGCACCGGGGACTGGTGGAACCCTCCGACCAGAAGGTGTGGGCGTTTCTCGGCGACGGCGAGATGGACGAGCCGGAGTCGATGGGCGCGCTCACCATGCCGGTGCGCGAGGGACTCGACAACCTCATCTTCGTCATCAACTGCAACCTGCAGCGCCTCGACGGCCCGGTGCGCGGCAACGGCAAGATCATCCAGGAGCTCGAGGCCGCCTTCCTCGGCGCGGGCTGGAACGTCATCAAGGTGCTGTGGGGCTCGCGCTGGGATCCGCTGCTGGCACGCGACACCAGCGGGCTGCTGCGCCGGGTGATGGAGGAGTGCGTCGACGGCGAGTACCAGAATTTCAAGGCCAAAGGCGGGGCGTACACGCGCGAGCATTTCTTCGGCAAGTACCCCGAGCTCAAGGCGATGGTCGCCAACATGTCCGACGACGAGATCTGGCGGCTGAACCGCGGCGGCCACGACCCGCTGAAGGTGTACGCCGCCTACGCCGCGGCCATGGCGCACCGCGGTCAGCCGACCGTCATTCTCGCCAAGACCGTGAAGGGCTTCGGTCTCGGCAAGGGCGGCGAGGGGCAGATGGTGGCGCATCAGCAGAAGAAGCTCTCCGAGGAGGATCTGCGCACCTTTCGGGATCGCTTCAACATCCCGGTCTCCGACGAGGAGCTTCCCAGCCTCCCGTTCCGCAAGCCGGCGGAGGGCTCGGACGAGGCGCGCTATCTGATGGAGAAGCGCGCGGCCCTCGGCGGGTTTCTGCCGAGCCGCCGCCGCACGGCGCCGGCGCTCACGATCCCGCCGCTCGAGGCGTTCGCCTCGCTCCTCGAGGGCACCGGCGAGCGCGAGATCTCCACCACCATGGCTTTCGTGCGCCTGCTCACCATCCTCCTCAAGGACAAGAGTATCGGGCGCAACGTGGTGCCGATCGTGCCGGACGAAGCGCGCACCTTCGGCATGGAGGGCCTGTTCCGCCAGATCGGCATCTACTCCTCGGTCGGCCAGCTGTACACGCCGCAGGATGCCGAGACGCTCATGTCCTATCGTGAGGACAAGAAGGGGCAGATGCTGGAGGAGGGCATCAACGAGGCGGGCTCGCTGTGCTCGTGGACCGCCGCCGGCACCGCCTACAGCAACCACGGTATCAACATGGTGCCGTTCTACATCTTCTACTCGATGTTCGGCTTCCAGCGGGTGGGGGATTTCATCTGGGCCGCGGGCGATATCCAGGCGCGCGGCTTTCTCCTCGGGGCGACCGCCGGGCGCACGACCCTCGCCGGCGAGGGCCTGCAGCACCAGGACGGTCACAGCCAGCTGGTCGCGACCACCGTGCCCAACTGCGTCGCCTACGATCCGGCGTTCGCCTACGAGCTCGCCGTGATCGTGCACGACGGCCTGCGCCGCATGTACGCCGAGCAGCAGAGCATCTTCTATTACATCACGGTGATGAACGAGAACTACCCGCAGCCGCCGATGCCCACGGGGGTGCAGGCGGGAATCCTGAGCGGCGGCTATCGGCTGCAGAGTGGCGGCCGCGGCAAGGTGCGCGCGACGCTGCTCGGTTCGGGCACCATTCTGCGCGAGTGCCTGGCGGCGGCGAAGATTCTCGAGGACCACTACGGCATCCCCGCCGACGTGCTCTCGATCACGAGCTTCAGCGAGCTGCGCCGGGAGGCGCTCGAGTGCGAGCGCTGGAATCTGCTGCACCCTGGCGAGCCGGCGCGCGTGCCGTACGTGCGGCAGATGCTGCAGGGGCGCGAGGGCCCGGTGGTCGCCGCGACCGACTACCTGCGCACCGTCCCCGACCAGATCCGCCAGTGGATCGACGGCCGCTACGTGACGCTCGGCACCGACGGCTTCGGCCGTTCCGACTCGCGTGCGGCGCTGCGGCGGCACTTCGAGATGGACCGCAACTACATCGCCGTGGCGGCGCTCAAGGCCCTGGCCGACGACGGGCGGGTCGACCAGGCGACCGTCGGCCGCGCCATCGAGGCGCTCGGCGTCGATCCGGACAAGCCGGTCCCCTGGAAGGTCTGAAGGTACGCGGGAGCGACATGAACGCCGCAGTCGGCCTCACTGAAGTGCGCGTGCCGGATCTCGGCAACTTCCGGGACGTCGCGGTCATCGACGTGCTGGTCAAGCCCGGTGACAGCATTGCGCTCGACACGCCGCTGGTCACGCTCGAATCCGACAAGGCCACCATGGACGTGCCGTCGACCGCGGCGGGAATCGTCGAGTCGCTGCACACCAGCAAGGGCGGCAAGGTCAACAGCGGTGATCTCATCGCGACGCTGCGGGCGGACGGGGCTCAACGGCCGGGCGCGGGCGCGCCGCAGACAGCAGCCGCACCGCAGGTGGCCGCCCCGCCGGCGACCGCGCCGGCGGTGACTGCGCCGGCGGCGGCTGCGCCGCGGTCAAGCCGGCCGGCCGTCGCCGCAGCGCCACCGCCATCGCCCCCGGCACCAGCCGCACCGCCAGCCGGCTCGGGGTCGCCGGCCCCCGGCGCCCCCGCTGCGGCGCCGCGCGGCACTCTCACTCCGCGCTCACTCCTGGGTATGCCCACCTCGTACCGCAGCGATCTCGCGCCGATCGATGAGCCGGGGTTCTCCCGGGCGCACGCGGGTCCCTCGGTGCGCAAGTTTGCGCGCGAGCTCGGCGTCAATCTCGCACAGGTGACCGGACACGGTTTCAAGGACCGCATCACGCACGAGGACGTCAAAGCGTTCGTCAAGGCCGCGTTCGTCGCGCCCGCGGCGCCCCCAGCAAAGCCGGCACCGTCAGCGGCTGCGGCGGCGCCAGCCGCCGCACCCCCGGTGGCGGCACCGGCTGCACCGGCGGCGCCGGCGCTGCCGGCGGTACCGGCGGTCGACTTCACGCAGTTCGGGCCGACCGCGGTCGAGCCGCTGTCGCGCATCCAGCGCATCTCCGGGCCGCGGCTGCACGCGAGCTGGGTGAACGTCCCGCACGTCACGCAGTTCGACGAGGCGGATATCACCGAGCTCGAGCAGCTGCGCGCCAGCTTGAAGGACCGCGCGCAGGCGGCCGGCGTCAAGCTGACGCCGCTCGCCTTCATCATGCGCGCGTGTGTCAAGGCGCTGCAGGAGTTTCCGCGCTTCAACGCCTCGCTCGATGCCGGCGGCGCCAATCTCATCGTGCGCAAGTACGTGCATATCGGCTTCGCCGCCGACACGCCCAACGGGCTCGTCGTGCCGGTGGTGCGCGATGCGGACCGCAAGGACGTGTATGAGCTGGCGCGCCATCTCGGGCAGCTCTCGGAGAAGGCGCGCGCCGGCAAGCTGCCGCCGGCGGACCTGCAGGGCGGCTGCTTCACCATCTCGAGCCTCGGCGGCATCGGCGGGACGGCCTTCACTCCGATCATCAATGCTCCCGAAGTGGCGATCCTCGGCGTCTCGCGCTCGTCGCTGCGCGCGGTGTACCGCGAAGGGGGATTCGTGCCGCGCCTGATGTTGCCGCTGTCGCTGTCCTACGATCACCGCGTCATCGATGGCGCGATGGCTGCGCGCTTCACCACCTGGCTCGCCCACACGCTCGCTGAGCCGCGGGGCCTGCTCGAGGCGGTGCCGTGAGCGTGGAACTGACGATACCCGACATCGGCAATTTCACCGACGTGGACGTGGTCGACGTGCTGGTGAAGGCGGGCGACGTCGTCGAGATCGATGCACCGCTCGTCACGCTCGAGACCGACAAGGCCTCGATGGATGTACCGGCCACCGCGGCGGGCCGCATTACCGAGGTGCTGCTCAAGCGCGGTGACAAAGTGTCCAAGGGCTCGCTGATCGCCCGCCTGGAGGCCGGTGCGCCGGCGAGTGCGGCGGCCACGGCCGGCGCAGCGGCCCCCGGCGCTTCCGCGTCCGGCGCGGCAACGGCGGCTCCCGCACGCCCCGAGGCCGCCGGCGACACGGTGCGCATGCCGCAGGCACAGGCCGGCGACCGCGCCGCGGAAGCCGCGCGGGCGACGCAGCTGCTGGTGCTCGGAGCAGGACCTGGCGGCTACACCGCCGCGTTTCGCGCCGCCGACCTCGGGCTCAAGGTCATGCTGGTGGAACGCTGGCAGGAACTGGGGGGCGTGTGCCTGAACGTCGGCTGCATTCCGTCCAAGGCGCTGCTGCACGCGGCCAAGGTCATCGAGGAGGCCGTGGAGATGAGCGAGCGCGGCATCGCCTTCGGCACGCCGCAGATCGATCGCTCGCGCCTGCGTACCTGGAAAGCGTCGGTGGTCGCGAAACTGACCGGAGGGCTGCGGGCGCTGGCGAAGCAGCGCAAAGTCGAGGTGGTGCGCGGCGCCGGGCGCTTCGTGAGTGCCCACGTGCTGGAGGTCATGGGCGCGAGCGGCCCGGAGCGCATCCGCTTCGAGCAGTGCATCATCGCCGCGGGCTCTGAGCCGATCCAGCTGCCGGGGCTGCCGTCGGACCCGCGCATCCTCGACTCCACCGACGCACTCGAGCTGCCACAATTCGCCGGCGGGTTGCTGGTGGTCGGTGGCGGCATCATCGGGCTGGAGATGGCGTGCGTGTTCGACGCCCTCGGCAGCCGCGTGAGCGTCGTCGAGCTCACGCCGCAACTCATGCCGGGCTGCGACGCGGACCTGGTGCGCCCGCTCGAGCGGCGCATCCGCGCGCGCTACCAGCACGTGCTGCTCGGCACCAGGGTGGCGGGCATCGAGCCGCAGGCCACCGGGCTGCGCGTGAGCTTCGCGGGCGGGAAGGCGCCGGTGCCGCAGCTGTTCGAGCGGGTGCTGGTGGCAGTCGGTCGCGTACCCAACGGTCTGAGCATCGGCGCCGAGCAGGCCGGAGTGAAGGTTTCCGATCGCGGCTTTATCGCCGTGGATCGGCAGATGCGCACCAACGTGCCGCACATCTTCGCGGTCGGTGACATCGCCGGGCCGCCGATGCTGGCGCACAAGGCGATGCACGAGGGCAAGGTCGCCGCGGAAGTGGCCGCAGGACAAAGGCGCGCCGCTGACTGGCGCGTGATCCCCTCGGTCGCCTACACCGATCCGGAGATCGCCTGGGTCGGGCTCAGCGAGGGCGAGGCACGCGAGCGCGGCACAGCCTTCAGGAAGGGCGTCTTTCCGTGGGTGGCCAACGGGCGCTCACTGTCACTCGGGCGTGAGGAGGGCTTCACCAAGCTGCTGTTCGATCCCGAAACGCACCGCGTGCTGGGCGGCGGCATCGTCGGCAGCAACGCCGGCGAGCTGATCAGCGAGGTGGCGCTCGCGATCGAGACCGGCTGCGACGCCGCCGACATCGGGCTCACGATCCACCCGCATCCGACGCTCACCGAGACGGTCGCGGGCGCCGCGGAAGCGTTCGAGGGCACGCTGACCGATCTGTACATGCCGAGGAAGTAGGCAAGTTGAGTCCGCCCATGGTTGAGTTGATGGCAATTTGTTATGCCATTATCCATGCCATGAAAACCACCATGGACGCGGCCGGGCGAATCGTGGCGCCCAAGGCATTGCGCGAGGCGTTGGGCTTGAAGCCGGGCCAGCCCCTGGAGGTGCGCGCCGGGGACGGACGTCTCGAAGTGGAGATCGCCGCTACGCGGGTGAAACTCGCGAAGCGCGGTAAAGGCGTGGTGGGCTTACCGGAATCGCCGCTCCCTCCACTGACGGCCGACGAAGTGCGCGAGACACTGAAGCGCGTTCGTCGATGAGGGCAGCGGACACGAGCGTGGTTGTCGCCGCTTTTGCGTCCTGGCACGAGCGTCATGAGCAGGCGCGAACAGCGCTCGACAAGGGAGTGCGTCTCATCGAGCACTGCGCCGTCGAAGCGTATTCGCTACTGACGCGTCTGCCCCCGCCGCATCGATGCGCCGGCGCAGTCGTGCGGGATTTTGTCCGAGCTCGGTTCCCCGATCCGTATTTGCGATTGAGCGGCGCCGCTTACCGGGAGTTTGTCCCGAACTTGCCGGAACATCGCATCAGCGGCGGGGCTGCGTATGATGCACTCGTGGCCGCCACTGCTGCTCAGCACGAGGCGGGGCTTGCTACCTGTGACCGTCGTGCGGCGGCCGTGTATGAGAGTTGCAGTGTCCGAGCAACATTCCTCGGGTGAATGTCCGCTGCACGACGCGTGAACGTTTCACGAGCGACCGCGCCGTTTCTGAGGGGTTGGGATCACCCGTTCGCCGAACTGGCGTGAACGGCCCAGGTCGGTTTGAGACGTCGGTGGTGCGAGCTCAGATTTCCAGGAAGCGGTCGTCCGACTGCAAAACACCATGTTATCTTGTAGCGATGTCACGCGTTCATGCGTCAAGTACCGCGTGTCAATGTGGAAGCTCGCCGTCCGCGAGGGGGTCGGCTGCGCATTTCCTGACGGCTGTCCTGCTGCAGCTTTCTTCCCTGGCCGCAGCTGCGCCACAGCCGGCGGCGGATGCGCGCTACGAGATCCGCGACGATGTGCTGATTCGCATGGAAGACGGCGCGACGCTCTCGGCGACGGTGGTGCTCCCGCGACCGCTCGAGCGGCCTCTGCCGACACTGTTCACCCTGGATATTTACACCGATCCCGAGGCCTTCCGTGCACGGGGCCGTGATGCCGTCGATCATGGCTACGCGGCGGTGATCGCGGACACCCGTGGCAAGCGGCTCAGCCCCGGGCCAGTCGAGCCCTACGAGCACGAGGCGGCGGATGCTTACGCGGTGATCGACTGGATCGCGCACCAGCCCTGGAGCGACGGTCAGGTTGGCATGCGCGGCGGCAGCTACTCCGGGTTCACGGCGTGGGCCGCAACGAAGCGGCTGCACCCGGCGTTGAAGACCCTGGCGGTATCCGCGGCGGCGATTCCGGGTCAGGGTCTGCCCATGTGCAACAACATCTTCCTCACCGCGAACTACGCCTGGGCGTTCTACGTCGGCGACAACAAGTATCTCGACACTGCCACTTACGAGGACAGTGCGCGCTGGGAGCGGCTGCCCGGTGCCTGGTTCGCGAGCGGCCGGCCCTACCGCGAGATCGATGCGGTCGATGGCCGGCCGAATCCGTGGCTGCAGCGCTGGCTGCTGCATCCGGACTACGATCGCTACTGGCAGGACATGGTGCCGTATCGCGGTGATTTCGCCCGCATCAACCTCCCGGTCCTCACCATCACCGGCTACTACGACGATGCGCAGCTCTCAGCGCTCGGCTATCTCAGGCAGCACATGGCGTACAACCCACACGCCGAGCACTTCCTGGTCATCGGCCCTTATGACCATTTCGGGACTCACTGGAGCACGAAGCCCGCGGTGCTGCGCGGTTACCCCATCGATCCTGCAGCGCAGTTCAGCACGCCCGAGCTCGTTTACGCCTGGATGGACTACGTGCTGCGCGGCGGACCGAAGCCGGCGATGCTCCGCGACCGGATCAACTACGAGGTCATGGGCCTCGACGAGTGGCGCCACGTCGCGACGCTCGCGCAGATGAGCTCGCGTCAGCTCGCGCTCTACTTCTCCACCGTCCAGGACGGCACGCGCTACCGTCTGCTGCGCAGCAAGCCGCCCGCGGCGGCGGTCATCGAGCAGCGGGTTGACTTTGCCGATCGCGCGCACTTCACCAACATGCACCAGTACCCCGATCCGATCATCGAGGAACGGCTCGGGGAGACCTCCGAGCTGGTCTTTGCGGGCGAGCCCTTCACGCGGCCGACCGTGTTGAGCGGCGCCTTTACGGGCGAGTTGATCGTGACGCTCAACAAGCGCGACGCCGATTTCGGCGTCACGGTTTTCGAGCAGCAGCCGGACGGGCAGCTGTTCCATCTGGCGTACTGGCTCGGTCGGGCGAGCTATTCCGCCGACGCCCGCGTACGTCAACTCTTGACTCCCGGGAAGGCCGCGGCGATTCGCTTCGAGACGACCGTGACCAGCCGGCGTTTCAAGGCCGGCAGCCGCTTGTTGGTGCTGCTCGATGTCAACAAGAATCCGTACGCACAGGTGAACTACGGCACCGGCAAGGACGTGAGCGACGAGTCGGTCGCGGACGCAACCCGACCGCTTCGGGTGCAGTACCACACGGGCAGCTACCTGAACGTGCCGCTCGAATGAGGTGCCGGCGGAGCAGTCTCTGCATCCTGTGAGGCGCAGCTTAAGAACTCCGTCAGCGTGTTTGCCGACCTGGGCGACTCCCCTTCCATTCCCGCCCTCTTGATCTTGCACGGGCCGAGGGAGAATGCCCTGCGGAGCCTGTCTCAGGCAAAGCAGCTACCCGAGCGCCCGCATTTCGCCGGTCGAACGGTAACGGGAAGGCCATCGGACCGTTCAGGGTCGGGAGCGCCAGTTCGACCGGGTGGCAGAGCTGCGCCGTCACCTGCCGGTCGATGTACCGCGTCGGACGGGTACTGTCGGCTACCTCCGGTCATTCCGCCCGAGGTAGTCATTCGCTCGATTCCGGACATCTCGGTATCACTGAGCCCATGCGCCCGAGATCGGTGGTGTCCGGGAGCGAGCGGCATAACTCGGGGCCGATGAGCACGTTAGGTGGTATCGGATGAAGTCTGTTACGTACATCTGCGAATGGTATCCCCGCATGCGCGGACCTAATATACCGGTGTCCGGTAGGACACGCGGTTTAACAAGGAGGTATTTATGAACCTCACACGTTGGGATCCGTTTGCAGGGTTTGACACCCTGTTCAACCGAGTGACGCCTAACCTGCCGCGGCTGTTCATGGAAGAGAAAGGTGGGATTGGCGTTGAATTCACACCCTTGGCAGATATCGTCGAGACAGGTAAGGAGTATCTAGTCCGTGCCGAACTGCCTGGACTGAAAAAGGAGGATGTGAAAGTCACAATGACGGATGGTTTCCTCACCATCGAAGGCGAGCGCAAGCGGGAGCAGGAAGAGAAGGGCGAGAAGGTGCATCGAGTAGAGTGCTACTACGGACGGTTTGCCCGTAACTTTGCGCTGCCAGACAACGTCAAGGCGGAAGCCGTACGTTGTGAATGCAAGGATGGTGTGCTGACTGTGCACATTCCGAAGTCGGAATACCAGAGGCCAAGAGAGATCCTCGTTCAGTAGTATCGATCTGATTCCGACACAGGGCGAAAGCTTCGGCTTTCGCCTTTCTTTGTGCGCCAGGGACGGCGTGTGTCGTAAGCGGTGAAGCGACTCATGCCGGCCAGGAGCCGTCGCGCGGAGGTGCCCCTTCATTTGCGCGTGAGCGGCCATTGGAACGACCGCAATCGCTCCGGAATAGACGGGCGCGCACACCATGACCGCCACGGTGTTGATGCCGAACATCGCGCGGATCCCGAAGCTCAAAGGCCCGCCGCGCTCGAGACTGAGCGCCCTGACCGGCGGCTGAAAGCCGAAGATCCGGCCCACTCCGGAGCTAGAAATCCGCGGCGCGCAATACGGCGGCGAGGCTCCGCTCGATGTCCGCCTCGCGGGTTGCCCACGACGAAACGCTGACGCGCATCGCCGTGTGGCCCTGCCACACCGTGCCGCCGCACCAGCAGGTGCCATCGGCCTGTACGCGGGCAATCACCTCACGCGTGCGCTCGGGGCTGCCAAAGGACACCAGCACCTGGTTCAGCACGACCTCGTTCAGCACCTGGTGGCCGCCCCGGGCGAGGCCTTCGGCGAAGGATGCGGCAAAGCGGCAGGTGCGCTCGATGAGATCGGCGAGACCCGCGCGCCCGAGCTGGCGCAGCGCTGCCCAGACTTCGATGCCACGCGCGCGTCGCGAGAAATCCGGTGTGTACTGATAGGGGATGCGGTCCTCGCCCTGCGCGAGATAGGCGGCGCCGACCGACATGGCGGCACGCAGCGCTGCGGCATCGCGTGTGAGCACTAGGCCGCTGTCGTACGGGACATTCAGCCACTTGTGAGCATCGGTCGCCCAGGAATCGGCATCCTCCACGCCGCGCGCGAAATGCGCGCGCGCCGGCGCGGCTGCGGCCCAGAGCCCAAAGGCGCCGTCGACGTGCACCCAGGCGCCTTGTCGCCGCGCGTGACGGCAGATCTCGCCGACCGGATCGAAGGCGCCAGTGTTCACATTGCCCGTCTGCACACAGACGATGGTGCGATCATTGAGCGGGGGAAGCTCCGCGGTGCGCATGCGTCCCTCACCGTCGCACGCTACGCGCACCACGCGCTCGCGCCCGAAACCCGCCATCGACAGCGCCTTCAGCACGCTCGCGTGCACTTCCTCGCCCACTACGACGGTGAGCGGCGGTGCGCCGAACAGGCCTTGTGCCTCGACATCCCAGCCGGCGCGCTGCAGCAGGGCGTGACGCGCGGCGGCGAGCGCGGAGAAATTCGCGGCAGTAGCACTCGTCACGAAGCCGCCGCCACTCTCCGCGGGCAGGTGAAAGAGATCCTTCACCCACTCGAGCGCAACCTTCTCGAGCGTGGCATTCACCGGTGAGGTGACGACAAGACCCGCGTTCTGATCCCAGGCGGAAGCGAGCCAGCTCGCCGCCACAGTCACGGGTAGCGAGCCGCCGATGACGAATCCGAAGAAACGGTTGCCCGCCGAGGCCATCGTCGCGGGTGAGCCGAATTCATCGAGCTCCGCGAGCACGCGCTCGGGCGGCGATGTCTCCTCGGGGAGCGCCCGCTCGAAGCGGGCAAGCCCTGCGAGCGCCTCCGGCGTCGGCGCGACGGCACGTGTGTCGAGAGAGGCGAGATAACGCCGGGCGCGGCGCGCAGCATCATCGAGGAGATCGCTCATTGACGAATTCTATACTGACTTCGCAACGCGAGTTGCAACGTTGATCGTTACAGCGGCAGCGGCTATGCGTCTGCAATCGAATCCCCTTCAGTGCCACATCAGGGTGCACTGCTCTTGCTGACGCAGTCTGATCTCGGCTATCAAGCGGTCTTGAAGGGCGAAACCGTGGTGGCTACTGCAGCTCCCGCCAGCAGCACCGCTCGCCGGCTGATCTCGTTGGATCCCTTGTCGGGTTGCTGGGTCACAGCAGGCCGAGCCTCCCGCGGAACGGTACCGACACCATGAGTCGACGTCTCGGAATCGGGCCTGCCGGCTTCTTCGGGCAAGCGGCTTCTCACAATGCACGCTGTCTGGCGGCTCCGGCTCCGTTGAGGAGCCGTTCACCGTGTGGAAAGTGCCATTCAGCACGCCCCCTGTTCTGCCCGTGACAAGGCCCTCTCCTTGCGCTGCGCCCACGTTCAGGATGAGCGAAAATGCTCGTCTCCCTGGAAAAGTCCTAACATGGAGCCGCCCATGGCCATCCCGAGAATTATAACGATCGCGCTCCTTCTCTTCGTTTCATCGCTTGCCGTCTGTGGAAGCAGCAGCGCCAGCGACGTTCCGAGTCCCCGAAACGGCAGCCAGGACGCGCAAAGCACCGCAGGTCAGCAAATGCCGACCGAGGAGCAACAGATCGCCGCCGCTACTTTGGCGCTCCCGGAAGCATTTCGCGCAGAGGCCGGCGTCCAAAGCATCTCAGCCGACCTGAAAATCACGCAGTTGCGCAAAGGCACCGGCTCAATGGTTTGCTCGATCATCCAACCGGGCGCGAAGAATTTCCTCGCCTACTGTCAGGATAGAGTCTATGACGCATATTTCTATCGGCAATCTCAGCTGCAAGCTGAACTCAGCAGAAACGGCAAGCCGCCCGCCGGGGCGGACTTGAAGGCCGCTCTTCAAAAGGAGATCGAATCGGGCCGCATTGAGGCTCCAACCCGTCCTGCTGTGGGGTTTATGATGGGCGGACCCGCTAGAGCGTTTGATTGGAACACGAACACGCCTTCGAGAGAGGTCAAGCATTGGGAGACGATTCAGATCCCTAACGCCACGGGCGCGAGCCTGTCGCTTCCGAACAGCAGACCCGCGAATGGTGGACCGTGGGTCATGGCCGAGGGCACTCTAGGCGCGCACATCATGATCGAGCACTAAACCGGCAATCGGGGCGATTTCAGCCGACCGGCACCTGCGCGACGCAGTCATCGACGACAACACTTGAGATGGGGTTCCCCGACGAGGAGTGCGGGCGGTCGGGGCAGTGACGGTCGAGGCCGACGAACGCGAGATCAGGCTTTATGGGGAGAACCCGGCTGGTTTCGGGCCAGGACCGGACGGTTGGCTCGAGGATGCTCGAGCACGTGGCGTCACCAGCGGTCCGAAAACGTACCGACGGTTCAGCGACAAACCGCGCGGTCGCCGTCCCGACATGTTCAAGGATCTCTGGGAAGAGATGGTTCAATGTCTCGAGGCCGATCCAGATCAGACAGCGCTTGAACTTCTTGTCGAGTTCCAGGCCCGATACCCTGGACGATACAGTCTCCACCAGCTTCGTACGTTGCAGAAGCGAGTTCGAGCTTGGCGGCAAGCCGCTGTTGAGCGGTTGATTTGTGAGGTGGGCAATCTACCGCGTGAGGTCTCATCGACACACCCGTGGCTAGCATGACTATCGACGCAGAACTCCAGACGGGTAACATCGTTGGTGAGGCATCCGGTAACAAAATTACGTGAGGCAACACGACAAGCATGGCACCGGGGTCGCCCGCGCCCCACGCTCGACCCGCGTCCTCATGCCGCGCGCTTCGGGCGCTTGCGCCGTGAGTTCCTCGGCGAAGCTGAAGGCCCGCCGGTCGCAGGACCCTGGTTCAGTGTCACGGTACCCGGTATGTGCTGTTGTCCCCAACGCACAAAGGCGAGCAAAACGTCCCCCAGAGACCTGCCCTTCGGAGTGAGTGAGTAGGCGTACCGCGTGGGGCGCTCCTGGTACGGCGCGCTGACGATGATGCCGGCGCTTTCGAGGCGCTTGAGACGCTCCGCAAGAATGTTGGTAGGAATGTGTTCCGGCGAATCGACGAGTTGCCCGTAGGTGCGCTTGCCGTGCAGTAGGTCGCGCACTACGAGCAGCGACCACTTGTCGCCCACGATGTCGAGTGAATTGGCGATCGCACACGGGGAGTGCGCGAGGGGCCAGTTACCAGGCCACGGTCCTCGAACGGGTCCGAACATGTTTCTGCCCAAGATCCAGGCGCCCACGTTAAGGAACCTCCGAGCGAAGAAGTCGTCGTCGATCCCAGTCGTGTCTCCGTCCTTGCCGTGAATGCGCTGGAACGTCCAGTCCTTGTCGTGCATGTGCAGGAACGTTCGTGTGGCGAATGCCCACTCGTGCAGCGCCTCCCCGCCGACGCCCAAGGGATTCTCGAGGCTTTGCCGCGAAGCGGCACCGAATCCGTCGATGGAAACGGAGAAGCTCACCTTGACCTTGGACATGGGTTGGGCCTCCTATCGCTCTACGTTTTGCCCTCGAGCGCAAGCGAGCAAGTTCGGCCAAAAGCAGTCGGTCGTTAACTACTCGTAGGTTGAGCGTATAGCGGACACTGTTTCGCAGCGGGCGCCCATTAAGAGGTTAAGGAACTAGGTTCATCTTACGAAGACACCTTGCGTAGCGAGGATCGGCGACTAACGGACTCAGTAGCGGATCGCCCTTGATGTAACCCGTAGTGATTTCCTTTTGCGCGATCGCTTGCTCAAGCCATTCAAAGGCCTCGTCAATCTGTCCGCGGAACGCGTAAATCTGTGCGATCGACATTGGTGCGATCGAAGCTCCCTCCGATACCAAGCGCGCCAAAGCAGCGTCCGACTCGTCATGTCGCTTGAGAGCATGATTCACGAGGGCGAGGCCTTTCAGGGTGAACGCGGGATTTTCTTGCTGCAGTTCGGCGAGCGCTGCCTCAGGGTTGCCCTCAACCAGGAGGACATCTGCAATGCGGCTATGACATCGAGGGTAGGCAGGGCTGATTTCGAGTGCGCGACGAAAGTCTTTCTTCGCGTCAGAGGTACGATTGACGCGCTGAAACAGAAGTCCTCGCATCGCGAAAATGAAGGGTTGGAACGGATCGACTGAGATCGCGAGGTTCAGTCGGCGTAGGGACTCCGGCCAGTCACCTACGACTAGACGCTCCTTTGCTGCCATCATAAGTACAAATGCATGGTTCGGCGCAAGCTGCAGCGCGGTATTAATCTCTCGCGCCGCTGCGGCTCGATCCCAGTCGTAGTACGTGTGGATGTTCCCAAGGACTGCATGCGCACCAGCGGACCCGGGGTCGAGTTGAAGTGCGAGGTTGGCGGCAGCCCTCGCTTCTTCAAAACCTTGAGAGGGTGGCAGAATTTGCAATTCCGTGAGTAGGTCGAACGTGGAGCCGAGCCATTCCGCGGGTGTTACGAATGAGGGGTCCAGTTCCAGGGCTCGCCTGAAGTGGCCGATCGCCTGCTGAAGACCGGCTTGATCGAAACGATAGAGCACGTGCAGTCCACGCCGAAAGGCGTCGTAGGCCTCCGTACTAGCGGGAGGGGCACGGAGAATGGTAATAACCTCCGGCGCCACTTCTACCTGAAGCGCGCTTACCAGATTCACCGCGATCTCTTCCTGAACCGCAAGAACATCGCTTATGTCTCTTTCATAGGAGTTCGACCAGCGCTGGACGCCATCGGTTGTATCGATCAGACGAACGCTGACCCGCACACGGCTACCCGACTGCCGTACGCTACCCTCAACCACAAAGCCCGCTCCCAACTCTGTAGCGATGCTCGCAAGGTCATCGCTCTTGCCTCTGAACCGAAACGACGACGTCCGTGCGATGACGCGTAGTACTGGAACGCGACCCATGAGATTGAGAATTTCTTCCGCAATCCCGTCAGCAAAATACTCCTGATCTTTCTTCTCGCTGAGGTCCTGGAACGGAAGTACCGCGATGGTCTTCTGGCGCACCTGAAGTGGCGTATCCGTACCCGATCGACCCGACTGGCTCGATGCGGCTAGTCTGGATTGCAACTGACTACCGGCACTCGGGTCGCCAGCCAGGAGAGCCGAGAGCCGGTCAGTGAGCTCTGCGAGAGAACTACCAGCGGGCAAACGGAGCCATTGCACGGCAAGAAAGGATTCCGGAACCTCGGCCTCTAATTCCAAGGTGTCGTCGATACACACCGGCAACAGGAACGCACGACTCTTGGCCATCAGGTGTGTCCGCTGGTCAGCGAGGCGCCATTCCAGTCGAAAGTAACCTTCAAGGCGTGCCTGCGTACTCGCTGAGATAATTGGGATGAATATCGCGCATTCGCGGATCTGGCGGCGGATCGTCTGGTCCCAAATATCCCCCCCGCGTAGCTCACTCTGGTCGAACCAGACCTCGATGCCAGCGGCGCGGAGGGAATCACAAATCCTTTGAGCGGCCCCCGCATCCTGTGAGGCGTAGCTTAGAAATACCGCGTGCGATGGCTCACTCACCGGCGGGACCACCCCTGAGAGGTCGCCGGAGGTCTTTTCACCGGCCTCCGTAGCGGGAGCTTAGCTCAAGCGGCTTGGTTTGGCCCGAGATCGACCGGCGGTGCGGTCACGGTCCGCTTCATCAATCTTGACCGTCTGCTATCGAGCGACGGGAATGTCTCTGAGGGGTCACTTACCGCCCGATCCTGCCCCATTCCAGACTCCTCCTCGCGAAGAACCGTGAAACGAGGAGACCGGTATGGAAAGCACCCATCAAGGCTCAGTGCAGCGTGTACCTTGGACCTTGAAACAAGGGCAAACTGGCTGGCCAGAAAGCACGCCTCAAGTAGCGCGAGATCTGGGGTATCCGGATACGACTCCAGCTCGTCGAGCGCACACGTGAACTCGCGTTATTCAACCTTGCGGTGGACAGCAAGCTCCGCTCTTGTGACCTCGTGCGCATGCGGGTCAGAGATGTTACGCATGGTGACCAAGTCGCCAACCGGGCGATTGTCATGCAGCAGAAGACCCACCGTCCGGTGCAATTCGAGATCACGGAACAAACTCGCGAGTCAGTCGCGACATGGATCCGGTATGCGGGCCGGCGACCGGAGGATTACCTCTTCTCAAGTCGCCTATCTGCCTCTCCGCACCTG
>DASPPI010000060.1:0-11169 GCA_035625615.1 Steroidobacteraceae bacterium
CGGGCAGTTGGTCAGGTTCCATGGAGTTACCCCGCCGGTGGGGATGTCATGTCCGGCACACCGCAGGCATACTGCTGCTCCATCTCCATTATAAGCAGTCGCCGATGGTAACTGGCGTCGTACCGCAGCAATGCCGGCGCAGCGCTGCAGTCTTGCCTGCGAGCTTTAACGGGAGCCCCTTGCATGAGTGACCCGCGCATCGGTTTCATCGGCCTCGGCAACGTCGGCGGTCAGCTGGCCGGGAGCCTCCAGCGCCAGGGGGTGGACCTGACGGTGCGCGATGTCGATCCGGCGCGCGTGGCCCGCTTCGTGGCGCGCGGCGCGCAGGCGGCATCCTCGCCGCGCGCGCTCGCAGCGCAGGTCGACGTGGTGATCACCTGTCTGCCCTCCCCGGGGATCTGTGCCGAGGTGATGGAGGCCCCCGACGGCGTGCTCGCCGGTCTCAGCGGCGGCAAGATCTGGCTCGAGATGAGCACCACGGACCACGCCGAGGTCAGGCGCCTCGCGGCGCGGGTGGCGGAGCGCGGCGCCACCGCCCTCGACTGCCCGGTATCGGGCGGTTGCCACCGCGCTGCCAGCGGCAACATCTCCATCTTCGCCGGCGGCACCCGGGCCGCCTTCGAGCGTGTGCTGCCGCTGCTCGCGCTGCTCGGCCAGCGCATCCTGCATACCGGTCCGGTCGGCTCCGCCTCGCAGCTCAAAGTGCTCACCAACTACCTGTGCACGGTGCATCTGGCGGCGCTCGCGGAGGCGCTCACGGTCGCACGAGTCGCCGGCCTCGACCTGAACACCGCCTACGAGGCGATCCGCATTTCCTCGGGAAACTCCTTCGTGCACGAGACCGAGTCGCAGGTGATCCTCAACGGCAGCCGCGACATCAACTTCACCATGGACCTGGTGATCAAGGACGTGGGGCTCTTTGACGCGCTCGGCAGGCAGCACCACGTGCCGCTCGAGCTGGCGCCCCTGGTGTTGGACATCTTCCGCGACGGCGCGCGCCGCTACGGTGCGCGCGAGCGCTCGCCGAACATCATCCGCCGCCTCGAGGAGGCCTGCGGCGTGCGCGTGCTGGGGGAGGGATTCCCCGCGCAGATGGTCGATCACGAGCCGAAGGTTCCCGGCTACGAGGTCGTGCCGCGCCGGGCGGCGCGATCTTGACGGGCGGCGCATCGCAGCGACTCATGGGAACCGGCACCCTGATCGAAAAGCGCTCGATCGACTACGTGCCGCTCGCCGAGCGGCACGGCAAGGTCTGGCACCTCTGGCCGGTATGGTTCTCGGGCGATGCGCACCTCGCCACCCTCGCCGTGGGCGTACTCGGCATCACCCTCGGCGGCAATCTGCTGTGGACCGTAATCGCCGTGCTGCTCGGGAACCTGCTCGGCACCTTCTTCATGGCCTTCCACTCCACCCAGGGACCGCAGCTCGGCCTGCCGCAGATGATTCAGTCGCGGCCGCAGTTCGGCTATACGGGCGCGCTGCTCGTTTGGGGCGTCGCCCTGGTCGCCTACATCGGCTACAACGCCTTCAACCAGGTGCTCGCCGCGCAGGCGCTGCATCAGCTCACTCCGGCGATCTCGCCCACCTCCTCGGTCGGCATGGCGCTGTTCGCGCTGCTCGCGCTGGCCCTGGCCGTGGTCGGCTACGACAAGATTCACCTAGCGCAGCGTGCCTTCGCCTACATGATGATCGGCATCCTGACCGTGTTCTCGGTGGGCGCGCTGTTGCTGCTGAAGTTTCCGGCCGAGCAATGGCAGCCGGGCGGCTTTCGCACCGTGCCGTTCCTTGCGCAGATGTTCGCCGCCGCTTCCTACCAGCTCAGCTGGTCGATCTACGTGTCCGATTACTCGCGCTATCTGCCGCGCGAGGTCGGGGTGCGTGAGTCGTTCTGGTGGACGTACCTGGGAGCGTTCGTGGGCGGCGCCTGGATGATGGTGGTCGGCACCGTGGCCGCCGCGGCCGCCCCGCGCCTCGACGTCGCCGCGGCCATGGAGCACGCGGCGGACGTGGTGGTACCGGGATTCGGCCAGATTCTCTTGTTCAGTGCGCTGCTCGGCCTGATCACGATCTCCGCGCTCAACTTCTACGGCGCCTCCCTGACGCTGCTCAGCGTCGCCGACACCTTGAAGCCGCTGGTGTGCACGGTCGGAAAACGCCTCGCGAGTCTGCTGATCGCCTATCTCGCGAGCTGCGCCATAGCGGTCAGCTCCTCCAGCAACTTCATCAACCGCTTCGAGGACTATCTGGCGCTGCTGCTGTACCTGTTCACGCCCTGGACGGCGATCAACCTCGTCGACTTCTACGTGGTGCGCAAGGGGCACTACTCGGTGCGCGAGATCTTCAACCCCGGGGGCATGTACGGCCGCTGGAGCTGGCGGGGACTGCTCGCCTATGCGGTCGGCTTCATCGCGATGATCCCGTTCTTCAGCACCGAGCAGTGGCGCGGCCCGGTCGCGCAGGCGCTCGGCGGCGCGGACATCGCCATGCTGGTGGGGCTGCCGGTTTCCGCCGGCATCTATCTCATCGCCTGCCGCTCGCTCGACCTCGAGCAGGATCGTCGGCGGGCCGCCGCCGCCGACGTCGGCCTCGATCCGGACGACCGCGCCGGTGCACAGACGGCGTGATTCCCAGTAACATCGGCTCGTGCCGAAGATCGTCGACCATGCGCAGCGCCGCGACGAGATCGCCCTGGTCGCCTGCCGGGTGGTGGCGGAACACGGCTTCGACCAGGCGAGCATGGTGCGCATCGCACGCGAGGCGGGTTACACCACCGGCATGCTCGCTCATTACTTCGACAGCAAGCAGGACATCATTATCGCCGCGCTGCGCCTCATCCTGCGGCGCATCGAGGAGCGGCTCGCGCATCCGGCCGGCTCCGGCACCCGGCCGGACCTGCTGACACTGCTCACCGAGGCGCTGCCGGTCGACGAGCATCGCCGGATCGAGTGCGCGTTCTGGACCACCTTCTGGGGACAGGTCACCGCGGACCGACGCCTGAAGCGCATGAACGCCTGGGTACACGGCGAGTACATGCGCCTCTTCGAGCGCTGCCTGACGCAGTGCTGGCCCGAGTGGGCGCACTGGCTACCCGCCACGCGCGAGCGGGTGCTGCGCTCGGTAGTGACCTTCATCAACGGCCTCACGGCGAGCGCCGTGGCGAACCCGGGCGACTGGCCGCCGGAGAAGCAGATCGCGCAGGTCCGTCTGCAGCTGCAGCTGCTGCGCGCCTGGGCGCTCGCGGCGACCGACGCGCCCCCCGCGCGGAAGGCTGCGGGCGGCTGAGCGCCTGCAGCCGCCGACGTCCAGCCCCGGCGCACGGCCCTGGGCCGCTACCGCGTGCGCGCCGTACCCACCGGCAACGTGTCCGCCGCCTGCATCGCGGCATCCTCGAACGCCTCCGGGTCATTCAGGTAATCGAGCGCCATGTCGACCGCATCGTGGCCCCAGAACAGCTCGTTCCCGATCACCAACGTCGGTACCCCGAATACCCCGCGGGCGATCGCCCACTCGCCGTTGTCGCGCAGGCGCTGCTTGACGCCCGGGTCGGCCAGCGCCGCCTGCGGCTCGGCAACCCCCAGGTCGCGGGCGAGATCGGCGATGACCTGCGGGTCGCTGACGTCCCGTCCGTCGCGGAACACCGCAGCGAGCACCGCGCCGGCCGCGCGCTGACCGCTCCCGGCGGCGATGATCAGCCGCAGCGCCGCGAGCGGGTTGAACGGATGGGCCGGCGGCATGCGCAGCGGCATGCCGAGTCGCCGTGCGCGCCACAGGACAAAGCGGTAAGTGAAGCGGCGCTTGGAGGGAATCTCGGCGGGCCCCAGCTGGCCGTAATGCTGCAGCAGCCCGGCCAGCAGCACCGGCACCAGCTCGAGGCGCGCATGTGCCGGCAGCTCGCCGAGGCGCGCAAACGCCAGGTAAGCGAACGGTGATATGACGTCGAAGACCCAGGAAACCCGGATGCCGTTCGGCATGTACGTCTACGCCTCGGCTACCTGCACCACCAGCTTGCCGAAATTCTCGCCCTGCAGCAGGCCGATGAGCCCGCGCGGCGCCTGCTCCAGTCCCACGATTTCCTGCTCGCGGTACTTTACGCGCCCTTCGCGCAGCCAGCCGGTCATGTCGTTTTGGAAGGCGGGCATGCGCTGGTGATGGTCGAAAATGATGAACCCCTGCAACGTCAGGCGCTGGCGCAGCACGGCGAGCAGCAGCTGCGGTGTGTGATCGACGCCCGCGGGGAGTTTCTCGAGGTTGTACCAGGAGATCAGGCCGCACACCGGCACGCGCGCCCCGACCTTGAGCAGCGGCAGCACGGCGGCGAGCACCGCGCCGCCGACCAGCTCGAAGTACACGTCGATCCCCTGCGGACAGGCCGCGGCCAGGCGCTGCGGCAGGTCGGGCTCGCGGTGATCGAGGCAGGCATCGAAGCCGAGCGTGTGGCGCGCGAAGTCGCACTTCTCACGTCCGCCGGCCACGCCCACTACGCGGCACCCCTTGATCTTCGCAATCTGGCCGACCACGGAGCCCACGGCACCGGTGGCCGCAGCCACGACCACGGTCTCCCCGGGGCGCGGTCGGCCGATGTCGAGGAGTCCCACGTAGGCCGTGAGCCCCGGCATCCCCAGTACACCGAGCGCGTAAGAGGGGCGCGGCACCGAGGCGTCGATCTTCACCAGGTCGCGCCCGTCGGAAAGGCCGTAATCCTGCCAGCCGACGTTCGCCACGACCAGCTCCCCGGGGCGGAAACCGCTCACGCCGGAGGCCTCCACCACGCTCACGGTCTGCCCGGCCATCACCGCACCGATGGCCACCGGCGCAGCGTACGAGGGTCCCTCGTTCATGCGGCCGCGCATGTATGGATCGAGCGACAGATAGCGCGTGCGCAGCAGCACCTGTCCGGGCGCCGCCGCCGGCACCGGATGCGTCTCGAGTCGGAAGTCCGCGGCCACCGGTGCACCCTGCGGCCGGCGCGCGAGCACGATTCGACGGTTGACGCTGCCGCTCATGTTGCCCCTCACTACTCAGCGCATGAACTCCACCTCGACGCCGGGCGGTGCCGGCGAGGTCTCGTCGATAAACAGGTCGCCGAGCAGCGTGCTGCCGGGGTCGACGCTGTAAGGGGCGAAGTCGCGCACGCCCGCCTCGTACAGCACGCTGTCGTCGATGAAGAACTGTCCGGTGCACTCGCGCGCGGGCCGGTTGAGAATCACGTGCGCGGCATCGGCGACGATCTGCGGCTTGCGCGAGCGGCGCATCATCTGCGGCCCGCCCAGGGCGAACTCGACGGCGGCGGTGGCGATCGTGGTGCGCGGCCACAGCGCGTTGCAGGCGATTCCCTGCGCGCGGTACTCGGCGGCGAGTCCCAGCATGCACAGCGACATGCCGTACTTGGACAGCGAATAGGCGAGATGCCCGGCGAACCACTTCGGCCGTAGATCGAGCGGCGGGGAGAGCGTCAGGATGTGCGGATTGGCGGCCTGCGCGAGGTGCGGTAGACAGGCGCGCGAGGTGACGAAGGTGCCGCGCGTGTTGATCTGCTGAATGAGGTCGTAGCGGCGCATCTCGATCTGGCTGATCGGCGACAGGTTGATCGCCGAGGCGTTGTTGACGCAGGCGTCGATGCCGCCGAAAACCTCCACGCAGCGGCTCACGGCCGCCGCCACACTCGCCTCATCGCGCACGTCCATCACCAGCGGCAGCGCGCGGCCGCCCGCCTGCTCGACCTCGCGGGCGGCGCTGTAGACCGTGCCGGCAAGCTTCGGGTGCGGCTCGGCCGTCTTGGCCGCAATGGCGATATTGGCGCCGTCGCGCGCAGCCCGCAGCGCGATCGCCAGCCCGATGCCGCGGCTTGCGCCGGTGATGAAGAGTGTCTTGCCCGCCAGACTCATTTTCCGCTCGCCCCGCCGCGCGGCCTCCGACTCAAGTGTACCGCGGCCCGAGCCGCGATCGTCGTCAGTCGGGGTGCGCGCCCTTGAGCTCGATGCGATTGCCTTCCGGATCGGAGATGAAGAACGAGCGGCCCTCGCCCTGTGCACCGTAGCGTGACGCGGGGGCCTCCACGGCGACCCCGCGTGCGCTGAGCCAGGCGCTCAGGGCGCGCTCGTCGAAGGGCGCGAGCGTCAGGCAGAAGTGCTCGAGGTTGCGTCCCGGCCCGGGCGGCGCGCCGGCGCCGAGCGGGCCGTCGAGCGTCACCAGGTCGATGAGGCTGCGCCCGGCACGCAGCTGCGTCAGGCCGAGCTCCACCTGCTGGCGCTCGAGCGCGCAGCCGAGCACGCCGCGGTAGAACTCGAGCATCCGCGGCAACTCCCGTACGCGCAGCACGAGGTGGTCGATGCCCTGCACGGCGAAGGGGTGATCGGACATTTCTGCTCCTGCCGGGCCTTATCTTACTCGCCGCCGCTGCGGCCGCAGCGGCGCAGCGGCCGGACTTGCGCGCCGCACAGCAGCGCGTCTCCCCCGCTCAGGCCAACCAGCTGTCGGTGCGGCTCGAGCTGCGGGCGGCGCCAGCGTGTGGGCGCGCAAGGCCGATGAGACCCGCCACATCCTCGACGCGGGCGATGTGGAGTCGACGCTGCGCGCCGCCGCAGCGGTCGGTGACGACACGCTGCAGAGGCGAACAACGCTGCGTCGTACCGGAGTCCTTCACCCACGGTACTTCGGCCGAGCGCGTCAACTGGTTCAGGCGCGGACTGAACAGCGGGCCGATCGCGAGCTGCGATAGCTTCGTCGCGGTGTCTGAGATCCGCGCGCCGCCCGCACACGGCGGGCGACGGCTTACTTCTTGTTGGCCGCTGCCGCCTCCATCTCACGCACCTGTCCCATGGCCTTATCGGTCGCGGCCTTGGCGCATTGCGCGTCGGTGGGCGTCGAGTTCGGGTACCTTTTGCCGAGCTCCTTGCAGGCCTCCATGGCGGCGTCGCTCACACGCTTTTCAAACTCCCTCGCTCCGCTCGCCGAGGCGATGTCCAGCCCCGCGGAACTTATGCCGTAACTGAGCGAAACGTCGACGATCGGAATGCCGCTCGAGGTTTTACCGACGTTCTTTTCCACGACCTTCGACGTCGTCACCACGACTTCCGGCGTGGTCTGCGCCAGTGCTGCTCCGACCGATGCCGCAAACACGCCGGCTGCGGCAATCGAGACCCGTTTTCTCATATGCTTCTCCTCGTTCTGTCCACCACCCGCAATCTGCGGCGATCGTGCGCAAGAAGCCTGGGCGCCCGCGACGGCCCGGCAATCCGGAGTTTGCCACCGCTCGGTACGGGGTTGCCCCGGCTACTTGGCCGCGACATTATGGCTTGTCCGCGTAGTTCGCCGCCAGGTAATCGAGAATCTGCTGCGCCTGTTCGTCGGTGATCGGGGCGCCGAAGCGCTCCCTCATTTTCTGGATGGTCTTCTGCCACACCGCGCGGTTCATGGCCGGCGCGTTGCTCGGGATGTACTCGACGCTGTGGCATTTGATGCAGCGCTCCAGAGTGACGTCGCTCCCCGGAGCCGCCTTCAGCTGCGTGATCTCGGTCGCCGACGCCGCCCACAGCGCACCGCACGGTCCCGTCAGCAGCAGTGCGCCCGCCGCCAGCACCAGGCCGGCTGGCACGCCTCTCATGCGACCTCCACGGTCACCGTCTGCACGATGTTGTCGTGGTAGCCGGCAGGGTTGAAGGTCAGTTCGTCCGGCTGCTGCGCGCCGTTGCGGCTGCGCGCGCGCACGGCGATCTCGAGCGGTCCGGACTGCGAGGTGTCGATGACCATGCGGAACTCCCGCCACGCGAAGCGCCCGAGATCCTCAAGCAGCGTGGCCGCGCGCCAGCTGCGGCGCCCGTCGAAGGAAACCTCAACCGTCTCGATTCCCGCGCCGGCGTCCCACGCCTTGCCGGAGAGCTCGGCGTGCGCCCCGCGCCGCAGGCGCGCGCCGGTCAGCGGCGTGATGATGAGCGAGTTGACCAGGATCTCGGTGATGGGTGTCGTCTCGGGCGTCTCCTGGCTGATGAAGCGGGCGCCGGGGAAGGCCCCGGTCGGCAGCCGGTAGGCGACCTTCATCCAGAATCCGTCGAACGCCGTCGGCACGATACGGATGTCGGTCAGATGCTTCATCCAGTAGGTTCCCGTCCAGCCCGGGACAACCAGGCGCACCGGGGCGCCGTTCCAATGCGGCAGCGGCCGGCCGTTCATCTCGAAGGCGATGAGCGTGCTCGCGTCGAGCGCGCGTTCCATCGGCAGGCTCTTCACGAAAGCCGGGGTCGCCGGCAGCACTGCCGCGTCGGCGCCGCTGCAGACCACCTCGAGCGCGTCGGCGCCCACCCCGGCGCGCTGCAGCACGTCGCGCAGCCGTACGCCCCGCCACAGCGCGTTGCCCATCGCGCCGCTGCCCCACTGCACGCCGGGGACACGCGGCGAAAAGAGACCGCGCCGGTTTCCCGAGCACTGGTTGACGGCCGCGATGCTCACCTGCTCGAAGCTGCTCTGCAGCTCCCGCAACGACAGCGTGAGCGCGCGCTGTGCACTCGGCCCGCCTACCTGCAGCCGCCACTGCAGCGGGTCGAGCTGCGGGATGACGGCCAGATGATAGCGAACAAAGAAGGCGTCGTTGTGCGTGAAGGGTGCCGCGAGCTGCGCGAGTGGAGTCTCGAAGTTCGGCGGGCGAAACGCGCGCTGAATGAGCGGCCGTTTGCCGGGAAGCGCCGCCAGCACCTCCGCTGCGCCCGCCGTGCCGGCGATTGCTTCCCCTGGGCGCGCGCCGGCCGTCAGCCAGCCGCCCGCGCCGGCCTGCAACAACCCGCGCCGCGTCAGCACGTCAGCTCGCCGGATGCACTATCCACCACATCGACGCCCGGCACATCGTGCGTGCAGGCTCCGCAGGCGCGCCCGCGCGGCTGAAACTCAAGAGCAGGTCTTGCCGTGATCCGGATGAGCTCCCGCGGCCTTGGCGGCCGCTTCGGTCATGTACTGACCCTTCTTGGTCTTGCCGTACCACTGGTCGCCGGGGCAGTGGTAGACGTTGCTTGCGGTGTTGACCCACACCTGCCCCGGCCCGCCACCGGGCGCGGCCTGCGCCGCCGGCGCGGGAGCCTTCGCCTTCGCAGGAGCGGGTGCGGCAGGCGCAGCGGGTGCAGCGGGTGCGGCCGCAGCTGCGGGGGCGGCGGGCGTCGCGGGTGCGGCGCTAGCGGCGGTGCTGCCCGCGGCCGTTGCCGACTTGTCGATTCCACCGTGACCGCTGCAGGCCCCGCGACCGCCATGCGGCGAGGTCGTGCCGTCCTTGCAGGTCACCGGACCGCCGCCGGTGCTGCCCGCGGAGGCCCCCGCCGCAGCGGCTGCCGGCGCCGCGGGCGCCGCCCCGGCGGTGGGTGCCGGTGCCGCGCTGCCGGCCGCACTGCTCGCCGCCGTCGCCGACTTGTCGATCCCGCCGTGTCCGCTGCAAGCCCCGCGGCCGCCATGCGGCGAGGTCGTACCGTCCTTGCAGGTCACCGGACCGTTCGCGGTCGTGCTGGTGCTCTGGGCCCACGACGCCAGCGGCGCGACGAGCAGCACCGCAGCCAACAGCGCGCCACGCACCGGGTCGTTGAGTTTCATGAGGTTCATGTGCAATTCTCCCCCGTCCAGGAACCGCTCGTTTTTTCGAGCGGTGAGAATACCGCAATCCCTGTGACGACGATATTGCTCATGAATGCACGAGCTGCCGGGGTGCTCACCGCGTTGCTGCTGGCGAGCGCCGCCGCAGCGCCCGCGCGCGCCGACTGGCTGGAGCGCACCGAAGCGATCATGGGCACGCGCTGTTACGTCGAGCTGTGGGCGGACGACCCGGTGAGGGGCGATGCGGCGATCGATGCGGTCATGGCGGAACTGCGCCGCATCGACGATCTCATGAGCCACTACAAGCCCGAGAGCCAGCTGTCGCAGATCAACGCCCACGCCAACCAGGAGCCGGTGCAGGTCGACAAGGAGCTGTTCGACCTCATCAAGCTCTCCACGCACTACTCGCAAATCACCGAGGGCGCCTTCGACATCACTTACGCGAGCGTCGGCTACCTCTACGACTATCCCCGTCGCATCCGCCCGACCGAGGAGCAGATCAGGCAGGCGCTGCCGGCGGTCAACTGGCGCAACATGCTGCTCGATGAGGCGCATCACACGGTGCGCTTCGAGCATCCTGGCATGCGGATCGACCTCGGCGGCATCGGCAAGGGTTACGCGGTCGATCGCGGCGTGGAGATCCTCAAGGCGCGCGGCATCCGCCACGCCATCGTGACCGCCGGCGGCGACAGCCGCATCATCGGCGATCGCATGGGACGGCCGTGGCTGGTCGCCATCCGTCACCCCGACAATCCGAAGAAAGTGGTCACCCGCATACCGCTGTCCGACAGCGCGGTATCGACCTCCGGCGACTACGAGCGCTATTTCGACGAGGGCGGCGTGCGCTATCACCACATCATCGATCCGCGCACCGGCCACTCGGCGAGCAAGGTGCGCAGTGCCACCATCCTCGCGCCGACGGCAACGCAGACCGACGGCATGTCCAAGACCGCCTTCGTGCTCGGGGCCGAGAAGGCGCTCGAGATCATCAACCGCATGCCGGAGTACGACGCGGTGTTCGTGCTACCCGACGGTCACGTGGTGTACTCGAACGGCCTGCGCCCGCCGGCCCCGCGGCCGGCGGGCGCACCGCCCGCTACTGCGGCGAGCCCCCGTGTTCCACCTTGAGCAGCGCGTCCACCTCCGCCTCGGCCGCGAGCCAATCCTCCGTCTCCTGACCCGGTGCAAAGCCGCGCCGCTCGGCGCGCAGGTAGGCGCTCTGCGCGATGAGCGCGTGGCGCGCCTCGGGCGTCAAGCCGACACGCGCGGCGGCAGCCGCAGCTGATTTGCCCGTGCGGGCGGGGCGCCGCACCGCTTCGGCGGTCGGCTCGGGCTTCGAGGTAGCGGACAAGCGACGTGTAGCCATTGGCTCCTCCTTGCGGGCATGTGTGCCGCGCTGCGCGCACTTTGCGCGTCCCGCGGGCGCCGGCGCAAGCGGCCGCGGCAAGCGCAGCGCCGGGTTGCAGCGCCTGTCCGCCGGTGTGCGCCGTTCGCAGCGCCGACACCCCGGCGCGCGCCGCGCAGGACGAAACGCCGGCGGAATTTCCAGACTGCTCAGGCGCTTGAGATCCCGGCCAGCGCCCCCGCGGCGCCTGGCACGCG
>DASPPI010000061.1:0-2996 GCA_035625615.1 Steroidobacteraceae bacterium
CCGGCAGAGGCACCCGCCTGCACGCGCTGGGCGCGGATGTTGTAGACCAGCAGGGGACCGGAGATCTCGTTCTGCCCGTCCGACAGCCAGGCGTCGTTCGACAGCCGCACGGTGCCGTCGTTCACGTCGTAGACGATCTCATCGGCGTGGCCGCGGGCCAGCTGCTGCGAGTCGGCGCGCGGCTGCTCGAACTCGGCGGGCTTGCCGGTAACGGTGGCACGCGCAATGCGATTGTCCCGGAACTCGACCACTGCCTGGTCCGAGCGCAGATTGCCGCGCGGCTCGGCGTCGATGTGTACGTGACCGTCGAAGGTCCAGTGGCTGTTGGCGAAGTCGAGGCCGGTCGCGCGCGCGTGGTCCGCCTGCACCCTGAGCGCGCCCTGCGAGATCACGACCTTCTCGAAAGTGTAGGTGTGCGTCCTGTAGTCGACGTCGGAGGAGGAGGCGTCCACGATGATCGGCAGCTGGCTCGAGGGCGCGGGTGGCTGGACAGCGCCCGGCGCGGCCGCGGACACCGCCGGCGCGGGCGGCGGGGCGGGCGGCGGGGCGGCGGCCGCGCAGGTCGCGAACGTCGCGGGTACCAGCCACCGGGCTCTAGGGCAGGAAGGAGCCATGCACGGCCGATTCTAACTGCAGGTGACGCTCCTTCAAGCTGGCGACCAGGCCGGTAGCATGCAGCTGTCGACCGGACGTCACGAGTGTCACCGGATCGTGCGTCGTGACGATCTGCGCGTTGATATCGAGAGCGAGGTGCTCGGAGACGATCTCCGCCGTATCCGTCGTTCCCGGCAGGATGCCGGCGACGTGCACGTCACCGTCGAGCCGCACGGTGCCGCTGTCCTGGGCGAGCTCGCCGCGCTGCGCACGGGCGGTCCAGGCGTTGCCGCTGCTGTCACGGAACCCGAGCTGCACCTGCTGCAGGTCCACCAGGCCGGCGTCCGGTTGCTGCTGGATCTGCGCGGCATCGAGAGTGTACGCCGGCTGCCCGTCGGGGCCGGTCTGAACGAGCCGCGCCTGCAACGCCGAATAGCCCGGGTCGTGCAGCGGTGCGCCCGGCGCGGCCGGGGCGCTGGCCTCGCGCTGCGGCCCCCACAGCACCACCATGCCGACGATCAGCGCCAACAGCGCCGTGAGCGCCGCCAGGCGGTAGCTCATCGCACCCGTGCCTTGCGCGCGCGCAGCGCCAGCAGGTGATCGCACACCTCGCGCACCGCGCCGCGCCCGCCGGGCAGCCGGGTGACGATGTCGGCGACGCGCCGCACCTCGCGGTGCGCGTCCGCGACCGCGAAGGACAGTGCCGCCGCGCGCATCAGCGGCACATCGGGCAGATCGTCGCCCACCACCGCGCAGGCAGCCGGAGTGAGCCCGAGGCGTACGCACAGGCGCGCGAACACCCCGAGCTTGTCGGCGACGCCCTGGTACAGGTAGCGCACGCCCAGCTCGCGGCAGCGCGCCGCCACCATTGGCGAGCGCCGCCGCGAGATCACCGCCACGTTCGTGCCGCCGCCCTGCAGCTGCACGATGCCGTGTCCGTCGCGCACGTCGAACACCTTGAGCGCCTCACCGCGGGTACCGAAGTACAGGCGGCCGTCGGTGAGTACGCCGTCGACGTCGAGCACCAGCAGGCGGATGGCGGACGGCATGTGCGGCGGGTTCACACGACGCCGGCGCGCATGAGGTCGTGCACGTTGAGCGCACCGACCAGCCGGCCGTGCGCGTCGACCACGGGCAGCGCGGTGATGCGGTGAACCTCCATCAGATGTGCCGCCTCGGCGGCGAGCTCGCGCGGGCCGATGGTCTTGGCGTGCGTCGTCATGACGGCGCTCATCACCGTGGCATGCACGTCGATCTGCCGATCGAGTGCGCGGCGCAGATCCCCGTCGGTGAACACTCCGAGGATGCGCTGCTCGCGGTCGATCACCACCGTCAGCCCCAGGCCCTTGCGCGACATCTCCAGCAGACCGTCGCGCAGCGGCGCCTCGGGCGCCACGCGCGGAATGGCCTCCCCCGTACGCATCAGGTCCTCGACGTGCAGCAGGAGCCTGCGTCCGAGCGCGCCCCCCGGGTGCGAGCGGGCGAAATCCGCGCGCGTGAAGCCGCGCGCCTCGAGCACCGCGACCGCGAGCGCATCGCCCATCGCCAGCATGGCGGTGGTGCTGGCGGTGGGCGCGAGATTCAGCGGGCAGGCCTCCTCGGCTACGCCGACGTCGAGCATCACGCTCGCCGCGCGCGCCAGGGTCGAGTCCCGCCGGCCGGTGAGGACGATGAGCGCCACCGCCAGGCGCTTCAGGTGCGGCAGCAGCACTACCAGCTCCGGAGTCTCGCCGGAGTTGGACAGCGCCAGCACCACGTCGGCGCGCGTGATCATGCCGAGGTCGCCGTGACCGGCCTCCGCCGGGTGCAGGAAGAAGGCGGGCGTGCCGGTGCTGGCGAGCGTCGCCGCGATCTTGCCGGCGATGTGGCCGGACTTGCCCATGCCGGTGACCACGACCCGGCCGCGGCACTCGAGGCAGATGCGGCAGGCCTGCGCGAACGCGGCCGTAAGCCTGGGTGCGAGCGCCTCCAGCCCCCGTGTCTCGATGGCCAGCGCGCGCCGCGCAGAGCCGAGCAACTGCGCATCGTCGGCCGTCGGGGTGGGGGTGGTGGCTGCGGCCGGTGGCGATTCCATGATCGTCATTATAGGCGCGTGTAGCGGCGTGCTGACCGCCCGCCCCGCTGTGATCGGCAACGCCGTCGATCAGCGTGTCTGGCGGTTGCCGTTGCGGGCTGCCGCACGTAGCGTATAAGGTTTCCGCCCATGACTTGTGAAGAACTCGCGCGGCTGATCCGCGCCGGCCTCCCCGGAGCGCAGGTGTGCGTGCAGTCGGACGACAATACGCACTTCGCGGCGCGCGTCATCGCGCGCGAGTTCGCCGGTAAGCGGACTCTCGCCCGACACCAACTCGTCTACGGCACGCTCGGGGAGCTGATGGGACGCGAGATTCACGCGCTGTCGA
>DASPPI010000062.1:0-19265 GCA_035625615.1 Steroidobacteraceae bacterium
CGACGGCGCACCCGGCTACTTCCGCCAGCGGCTCTACGTCTACGAGCGGCGCGGCAAACCGTGCCGCCGCTGCGGCACGCCGGTGCGCGCCACCCGCCAGGGACAGCGCTCCACGTACTATTGTCCCTCCTGTCAGAAGTAGCCGCGCATGAGCAAGCACATCCTGGCGCACCTGTCCCGCGCGGATGCGGTGCTCGGTGGCCTGATCCGCACCGTGGGCTCGTGCCGACTCGAACGGCAGGCCGACTGCCATCCCTTCCAGACGCTCGCTCAGGCGATCGCCCATCAGCAGCTCAACGGCACGGCCGCCAACACGATCCTCGGCCGCCTCATTCAGACCTGCGGCCAGGGCGCCTTCCCGACCCCGCAGATGGTGCTGGCGGCTTCGGTCGAGAGCGTGCGGGCAGCCGGGTTCTCGTTCGCCAAGGTCGCCGCGCTCCGCGATCTCGCCGAGAAAACGCTGGGCGACGTGGTTCCCGATGGCGCGACGCTGGCGCAGCTCTCCGATGCAGAAATCGTCGAGCGCCTCACGCAGGTGCGCGGTATCGGTCGCTGGACCGTGGAGATGCTGCTCATCTTCCAGCTCGGCCGGCCGGACGTGCTGCCGGTCGATGACTTCGGCGTGCGCAGCGGCTTTCGGGCCGCGTACGGTCTGTCGCGCCTGCCGCGTCCCAAGGCGCTGGCCGCCTGGGGCGAGCGCTGGAAGCCTTACCGCAGCACCGCCGCGTGGTACCTGTGGCGGGCGCTCGAGCTCGAGCGGGCCGGCACGCTGCCGGCACCGTCCGAGCGGATCCGGCTGCCGCGCGTACGCCGGCGCCGCAGGGCGGCGACCAGCAGGGCGCGCCGCCCGTCCGGCATACTGCGGCGGGCGAAGTCGCCTCGGGAAACGACCCGGCGTGCGGCGCACGCGCCGCAGGTGCGGCCTGCGAACGCCCGGCGGCGCGAGCGCAGCGCTCAGGCGCTCAGGTCCGGCGCTGCTTCTTCAGCTCGGCCTCGACGATCGGAGGCACGAACTGGCTCACGTCGCCGCCGAGCACCGCGATCTCGCGCACCAGGGTCGAGGAGATGAAGGTGAACTGTTCCTTCGGCGTGAGAAAGACAGTCTCGAAGTTGCGATCGAGACGGCGCGACATGTTGGCGAGCTGAAACTCGAACTCGAAGTCCGACACCGCCCGCAGCCCGCGTACGATGACCGCGTCGTGATAGCGGCGCGCGAAGTCGACCGTGAGCCCCGCATAGCCCTGCACCTCCACGTTGCTCAGGTCGTGCAGCACGCGCCGGGCGAGGTCGACGCGCATCTCGAGCGTAAACATCGGCGTCTTGTAGGGATTGGCGGCAATGGCGACGATCACGCGGTCGAAGATCCCAGCCGCGCGGCACACCAGGTCCAGGTGGCCGTTGGTGATCGGATCGAACGTGCCCGGATAGACGGCGTTGGGTTTCATGCGGCCTGCCACTCGGTATCGTGCACCAACAGATGATAACCGACCTCGCCGGTCCGCTTCGCCTTGAGGACGCGCCAGCTCTGCGGCAGGGACGGCAGGCCGTGGCGGGCGGCACATTCCACGTAGATCAGTGCTCCCGGCTTGAGCCAGTGGCGCCCCTCGAGCAGTGCCGCGGCGCGGCTCAGGAGCTCGCCGCCGAAGGGCGGATCGAGGAACACGATATCGAACCGGCGGGCGGTGCCTGCGAGGTAGCGCAGCGCATCGGCACGCTCGACGTGCGCATCCGCGGCCTGCCATTCGGCCAGCCGGGCGCGCAGCGCCGCCGCCGCCGCGGCGTCCTGCTCGATGAAGGTCACGTGCGCCGCGCCGCGCGACAGCGCCTCGAGGCCGAGCATGCCGCTGCCGGCGAACAGATCGAGACAATGCGCGCCCTGCGTGGCCGGCCCCAGCCAGTTGAACAGCGTCTCACGCACGCGGTCCGGGGTCGGGCGGATCGCCGCGGACGCGGGAAAACGCAGCTTCCTGCCCCGCCATGTTCCGCCGATGATGCGCAGTACGCGCGCGCGACCGCCACGCCGGACGGCAGCGGCCGCCCGAGTGCCTGATCTATTACCGAACACCGCGCGCTCCAGCGTCCTGACGGGCCGCACCTTGCCTCGGTTCTCGCCGTAAGCGTACTCTAGCTCGCCTCGTCCCTACTGACAGAGCACCGGCGGGAGGGGTCACGCCCGGTGAGCGACGTATAAGAGGCGGGCTCGCGACCAACTCAAGAACATGCGCATCACCTCCGCTGCGCCGACTCACGCAGGGTGGTCAGGAGTTTCGAGGGGTATGAACAAGATCATTGCCGCGGGTATCGCTTCGGGCGTGTTCCTCATCGGCGGGTGTTCGGGGAGTCACGGCTACGGTACGCCGATCGGTCCGGCGGACACCGCCAGCGGCAACGGCAATCCCGCCGGCTCGACCAGTACGACGCAGAAAGCCGCCGGCACGGCGCTGTTCCAGGTGGCGGCCGGCATCCTGCCGTATCCGACCGACCTGTATTTCGTCGGTTCGACCGATGGCACCCTGAATATCCCGGCAGCCGCCTCGCTAATCCCTTTCCTCACGGCGGCGGTGAACGCGCTCGACGGTTTCTCGACCAACGCCGTGATCCGTGAGCGCTTCGAGGGCGCGCTGAACCCGGCGTCCTTCACCAAAGCCGCGGTCATCATGGTCCCGGTCATCACCGACAATGAGACCAAGGCCACCACCGGCGTGCTGGGTGCTCCGCTTACCCTCGGCACCGACTTCTCGGCCCACCTCGCGACGGATGCGGAAGTGGGTCCCACCATTCTCGAGCTCACGCCGCTCCATCCGCTGATGCCCAGCACCTGCATCAGCAAGGGTCAGTTCCTCGGGGCGAACTGCAAGACCGGTACCGGCTATCTTGTCATCCTAACGAATGCCATCACCGACGCGAGCGGGAACCCGGCCGTTCCGGACGCCGATTACGCCGCCATCAAGACGGCACTCGTGGGCGGTCCGACCTGCCCGAGCATCACCGACAAGACGCTGAACGGCGTCTGCCAGCTCACCGGCGCACATCTGAAGATCGCGCAGCAGGCGCTCGGTATCAATCCGGCTAACATCGTACTCACCTTCAGCTTCACGACCGAGTCGACCGTCGATACGCTGGAGCTGATCTCGGCCACCGCCTCCGCGCAGACGATCAAGCTGAATCCCACCCCATTGACGACCGCGCAGGCGAACCCGCTGCTGCCGGGTCACGCCAACGTCTGGGTAGGCGCGCTGACCATTCCCTACTACCTGAGCAAGGCGGCCCCGCTGACCGGGTCGTGGCAGGCACCGCCATTCCCGCTCGACATGACCAGCACGTTCGTCACCCGCTTCAACCCCCTGCCGGTGCCGACCCAGATGCTGCAGATCCCGGTGCTGATCACCGTGCCAAACGCAAAGTCGACGGGGGGCGGGGTAGCGCCGGCCGGCGGCTGGCCAGTGCTGATCTTCGAGCACGGCATCACGGCCAACCGCGAAGAGATGTTCGGCGTCGCAGATTCGTTCGCCGACGCCGGTTTCGTGGTTGCGGCGATCGACCTGCCGCTCCATGGAATCACTACGCCCTATAATGCGGCCAACCCGAGCACGTACCTTTACGCGACCGGCGCTAATCCGCTCTACGCGGGCCTGGGACTACCCGCCACCGGCTCCATCGAGCGCACCTTCGATCTCGAGCTGATCACCCCCGGGGTGATCGATCCCTCGGGCTCGCACTTCATCAACCTGACGAGCCCGCTGACCGAACGCGACAACCTGCGTGAGGGGGTCGCCGACCTCATCACCCTCGCGCGCTCGCTCCCGGGCATGAAGCTGGGTACCGCGGGCGTCAATGCCGCCCAGATTCATCTTCTCGCCCACTCGCTCGGCGCCAGCGAGGGCAGCACGTTCATGGCCGTGGTCGGCCCGGGGGTCAGCACGGCGACGCTCGCCAGCCCTCCCGGCAATCTAACGCAGTGGGCGCAGAACTCACCGACGTTCGCACCGCTGATCAATGCAGGGCTCGCGGCCCAGGGTCTCACTCCCGGCATGACCCTGTATGCGCAGTTCTTTCGCGACGCGCAGTCGGCGATCGACTCAGGCGACCCGATCAACTACATCGCGCTGGCCACTGCGCAGCATCCGATTCACATGCTGCAGGTCGTGGGCAGCACCCCACAGCCAGCGGGTTGCAATCCGAAAGCTCCGCCACCGGGGTGCACGGACCAGGTGGTACCGAACTCCGACACGCAGGCGCTGATCACGGCCTCGGCGTACGGGCCGGCGAAAGCGGCAGGTGCCCTGACGCGGATCGCAGCGCCGGCTGCCCCGGGGCCGCTGCTGAATCCCACCGGGTTCAGGGCGTATGTGAACTTCTTGGATGGCGACCACAGCTCGATCGTCGACAATGTCGTGCCCGCCGTAACCGCGGAGATGCAGGGCGAGGCAATCAGCTTCGCCGCGTCCAATGGGCAGGAGATCCTCGTCAGCGTCCCGGGCGTGATCCAGCCGTAACCGCCCCAGGGCGCACGGCACCACCAAGGGCCGCCCGATCGGCTGCCCTTCTTCTTTGTCGGCTGCAATTTCCCGGCCCGCTACAATGCCCTCGCCATGTTCCGCCGCACCCCTGAAAAGGCCCCCGCACAGGCCGAGGCACGCGCCGGCTTCGTCAAACGGCTGCGCCAGCGCCTCAACCGCGGCAACTCCTGGCTCACCTACGATCTCGCCGACCTCTTCAGGGGCCGGCAGATCGATGCCGCGATCCTGGAGGAGCTCGAGACGCGCCTCATCAGCGCGGACGTCGGGGTGGAGGCCACCGAGCGCATCCTCGGGGAGTTGCGCAGTCGGGTCGCGCGCCGAGAGCTCACCGACGTCGCTGCGCTGATCGCCGCGCTGCGCCGGAGCATCGAGGAGATTCTCGCCCCGTGCGCACAGCCCCTGGTCATCGATCCGGCGCGCCGGCCGTTCGTGATCCTGGTGGTGGGCGTCAACGGGTCGGGCAAGACCACCACCATCGGCAAGCTCGCACAGCGCTGCGCGCAGCAGGGCCTGGCCGTGCTGCTCGCGGCCGGGGACACGTTTCGTGCCGCCGCGATCGAGCAGCTCAAGCTCTGGGCCGAGCGCACCGGAGCTGCTTTCGCGGCCCAGGTGGCGGGAGCCGATCCCGGCGCGGTGGTGTTCGATGCGCTGCAGGCGGCGCGCGCACGCGGCAGTGACGTCGTGCTCGCCGATACCGCCGGGAGGCTCCACAGCCAGTCGCATCTGATGGAAGAGCTGCGCAAGGTCAAGCGGGTGATCCAGCGCGTCGATGCCAGCGCTCCGCACGAAGTGCTGCTGGTGCTCGACGCCAACCAGGGGCAGAACGCGCTCGCTCAGGCGCGGCAGTTCAGCCAGGCGGTGGGCGTCACGGGACTCGTGCTCACCAAGCTCGACGGCACCGCCCGGGGCGGCATCGTGATCGCCATCGCCGACGAGCTGCGGATCCCGATCCGCTACGTCGGCGTGGGCGAGGCGGCGGAGGACTTCGGTGAATTCGACGCAGCCGCTTTTGCCGCCGCATTGGTTGCCGGGCCGCACGATGAAGCCGCGCCAGGCGCTGAGGCGGGCACGCCGTGATCGTCTTCGACCACGTGAGCAAGCGCTACGCCAACGGGCGCGAGGCGCTCACCAACGTGAGCTTCAGCGTGCACAACGGCGAGATGGTGTTTCTCACCGGCCGCTCCGGCGCCGGCAAGAGTACGGTGCTGAAGCTGATCGCGCTGCTCGAGCGCCCGACCCGCGGCACCGTCGTGGTCAATGGCCGCAATACCCAGACGCTCAAGGCGCGCCACATCGCCGCCTTCCGCCGCCGCATCGGCGTGGTCTTCCAGGACCACCGGCTGCTCGCCGACCGCCCGGTATACGATAACGTGGCGCTGCCGCTGGCGGTCGCCGCCACGCCGCTGAAGGAGATCGACAAGCGCGTGCGCGCGGCGCTCGATCAGGTGGGGCTCCTCGGCAAGGAGCGGGTGCTGCCGCAGGAACTGTCGGTCGGCGAGCAGCAGCGCGTCGGCATCGCGCGCGCCGTGATCAGCAAGCCCCCGCTGCTCATCGCCGATGAGCCGACCGGCAATCTCGACCCGGACCTGTCGCTCGAGGTGATGCGCCTCTTCGGGCGCTTCCAGGACGTCGGCGTGACGGTGGTGATCGCCACGCACGACCACCACCTGGTGCGCGAGTTCGGCCAGCGCGTCATCGTGCTCGAGAACGGCCAGGTGCACGGTGATGCCCCCGACTCCCTGCCGAGCGTGGTGGCGACGCGGTGAGCGTGATGGTTTCAGGCGGGCGGCACCTGCAGGCGCTGCTCGGGTCTCTCGGCCGCCTCGCGCGCAGCCCGCTGGCGACTTTGCTCACGCTGCTGGTGATCGCGCTCGCGCTCGCTCTGCCGGTGGCACTGCGCCTGATCGTGACCAACGCCCAGGCCGCCACCGGCAATTTCGCCAACGCCGTCGACCTTTCGGTCTATCTGAAGACCGACGTCCCGCTCGCCAAGGCGCAGCAGCTGGCGCAGGCCGCGCGGCAGCGTCGCGACGTGGCCACGGTGATGCTCATCCCGGCGGACCAGGGACTCGAGGACTTCCGCAGCTATTCGGGATTCGGCGATGCGCTCGCGGCGCTCAAGGAGAACCCGCTGCCGCACGTGCTGCACGTGCGGCCGCGGGCCGCCGACAGCTCCCCGGCCGCGCTCGAGACACTGCGCCGTTACTTCGGCGCCTGGCCCGAGGTGGACCTGGTGCAGGTGGATGCCGCCTGGGTCATGCGCTTCAACGCCATCCTCGAGGTGCTGCGCCGGCTGCTGCTCATCGCCGCGGCGTTGCTCGGCGTCGGCGTGCTGGCGGTCATCGGCAACACCATTCGCCTCGAGATCCAGGGACGCCGCGCCGAGATCGAGGTGACCAAGCTCGTCGGTGGATCCAACGCCTACGTCCGCCGGCCGTTCCTTTATACCGGCGTGCTGTACGGCATCGCCAGCGCGCTGCTCGCCTGGGGCATTCTCGCCGGCGCAGTGGCAGTGTTGAGCGAGCCGGTGGCGACGCTGGCACGGCTCTACGGCAGCCGCTACCTGCTGCGTGGCCCGTCGAGCGAAGACATCGAAATCCTGATCGGGGCGGGAGTGGTGCTCGGCTGGCTGGGCGCCTGGATCTCCGCCACCCGGCACCTGCGCAGCATCGAGCCGCGCGCCTGAGCGCGGCCGCCGGAGGGCAGGTCAGGTCGTAGCAGCCGTCGAGGTGCCGCCGCTGAGCAGCGTCGCTTCCACCCACCGGCGGATGCGGCGCGCGTCGGCGACGCGGGTGCGCTTGCCATAGGAATTGAGCAGCACGATCACGACCGTGCGGTCCTCGATCACCGTCTGCATCACCAGGCAGCGTCCGGCCTCGTGAATGTAGCCGGTCTTCTGCACCACGATGTTCCAGTCGGGCTTGCTGACCAGCGAGTCGGTGTTGCGGTAGTGCAGCATGTGGCGTCCCACCTGCACCAGGTAGTCGCCGTCGGTCGAGTAATCGCGAATCTCCGGCACCTGTGCCGCGGCCATCACCAGCTTGGAAAGGTCCTCGGGACTGGCGACGTTGTCCTCCGAGAGCCCCGTGGGCTCGACGAAGCGGGCGCTGCTCATGCCGAGCTCACGGGCCTTGGCATTCATGGCGAGCACACAGGCTTCGAGGCCGCCCGGGTAATTGCGCCCGAGCGCATGGGCGGCCCGGTTCTCGGAAGCCATCAGGGCCAGGTGCATGAGATCGCCCCGCGACAGGAGGCTGCCGGCTATGAGACGCGAGACGGAGCCCTTGCCGGTGCTGCGGTCGTCGACGGTCACCTCGAGTATCTCATCGAGCGGCTGGCCGGCCTCCATCACCACCAGCGCCGTCATGAGCTTGGTAATCGACGCGATGGGTGCGGCGATGTCCGGGTGACGCGAATACAGAACCGAGGAGTGTGTCGTGTCGAGCACCAGTGCCGCGCTGGAGCGCAGCGCGGGCTCGGCCGGAGCCGTGCGACTGGCGTATCTCAGATGCGTGCGATGCGCAGAACCGGCCGGAATGGCCGCTTGGGAGAGCGATACGGCGAATAGCAGGCCGGCAACCGCTGCCATGCGCAAAACGTGAGTGTGCCTCATCGACCCGGCGCCTCCGCCCCCATTTCACTTGAGTCTATCAGAACATGCTTTATGTCATGCATTCGTGACGCATTCTTAAGTTTTTACTTGCATTGCTCGATGCACTGCACCCTTACGCGTCATGAACGGGCGCCCGCGGTCATAACATGCATGGCACGTGACGCATCGCTCGCGACGTGCGTGACGCGCGACACCTGCCGATCAGCGCGGCCACAACCAGCCGAAGGTACCCGCCGTCAGCGCTGCGTAGATCACCCCATCGAGCGCCGACTTCAGCGTCAGGCTCCAGGCGCGCCGGTACCAGATGGAAAGCTCGCAGAGCGCGAGCGCGTAGCCCATGAACGCGGTCCAGCTTGCCCTTGAACTGCGCGGAGCGCATCTCCTGCATGCCGCCCGCGCGCGCAATGAAGTAGTCGCTGGGCGGTATCGCAAACGGCCGCAGCGCATCGAGCACCTCGGCCTCCCTCGGCGTCCTCGGGTAGTCGCCACTGTGCCAGAGCGGGGTCATGTCGAGCTCGCGATGAAGACGATCACCGCCGAGAGCACGATCGGCAGCCATAGTGATTCGACACTGATCACGGCACTCCCCTTATCTTTATGGCCCGGCGCGGGAACGCGCGCACCTGGCGCGACTCTATCCAAATGGCGATCCTGGCTCCAAAGGAGCCCGCCAAGGACCCCGGCCCCGGAGACGAGTGCGCGGGCTTGGCCTGAGCTCAGCAGCTGCCGCAGAGCCCCCGCCAGAAGCCCTCCGTCCGGACCCGGCCGGCCCCCCCCGGAAGGGGTATTCCCGGAGCCGCGACCCAGCGCGCAAGCTCTTGTTCGGAAAGGGTGAGTACGAGCCCCCGGAGGGAACTCCGGACGTCTTTAGCACTCTAAGGCCATGGCTGCTAAGATTCCGATCCACGCCACGGGAGATTGCATGACCGCAGGTACCGCGTTGGTTGCCCGCATGGGCGTCCAGGCTTTGGCCGGCCCGCTCGGGAGTCTCGATGCTTACCTGGAGCGGGTGAGCCGTATTCCGGTTCTCACCCGCGAGGAGGAGCGCGCGCTCGCCGAGCGCTTCCGTTCGCACAATGACCTGGCCGCCGCGCGGGAGCTGGTGCTGTCGCACCTGCGCTTCGTGGTGCATATCGCCCGCGGCTACAGCGGTTATGGCCTGCCGGTTGGCGATCTCATCCAGGAAGGCAATGTCGGCCTTATGAAGGCGGTCAAGCGTTTCGACCCTTCCCTCAATGTGCGGCTGGTGTCGTTCGCGGTTCACTGGATCCGCGCCGAGATTCACGAGTATGTGCTGCGTAACTGGCGGCTGGTGAAGATCGCCACCACCAAGGCGCAGCGCAAGCTGTTCTTCAACCTGCGCCGGCTGAAGAAGAACCTGAGCTGGCTGTCGGCTGAGGAGACGGCGGCCGTGGCGCACGATCTGGGCGTGACTGCGGGCGAAGTCACTGAGATGGAGAAGCGGCTCGCGGCGCGCGACATGTCCTTCGATCCGGCTCCCGAGGCCGACGACGAGGAGCTCTTCAGTCCCGCGGCCTATCTGCCCGCCCCCGACGCCGATCCGGCCATGCAGGTGGAAGAGGCGGAGAGTGCCGATGATTCCGCGGACCGTCTGCGCGGGGCTCTCGGCCGCCTCGATGCTCGCAGCCGCGACATCGTGCAGCGCCGCTGGATGTCCGATGACAAGGCGACGCTCCACGAGCTGGCCCACCAGTACGGCGTATCCGCCGAGCGCATCCGCCAGATCGAGTCAAGCGCTCTCGGGAAGCTGCGCGGCCTGATGGCCGCCTGAGCAGGCTGCGGCAACGTGCGCCTCGCGGGGCGAGCCTGCGGGTGCCTTGCGGCGCTCCCATCGCGGCGGTAGCGTCTCACGCATGCGTAGCGTGACCGACTGGCTCAGCGAGTACGGCGCGAGCCACGAGAACCCGACCAACAAGCTGCTGCACTGGATCTGCGTGCCGCCGATCGTGCTGGCGGTCATGGGATTTCTGTGGTCGGCCCCGGTGCCGGCTGCCTTCAGCGCGTTGTCCCCGTGGCTGAACTGGGCGACGCTCGCGGCTGCGTCGGCAGTGGTGTACTACCTGCTGCTGTCACCCTCGCTCGCCATCGGTATCGTGCTCGCCTTCAGCGTGCTGCTCGTGATCGTGCAGCGGCTCGGAGCACTCCCCTGGCCGTTGTGGCTGACATCGCTGGTGATCTTCGTCGCGGCCTGGACCGGGCAGTTCATCGGTCACGCCGTCGAGGGCAAGCGCCCGTCCTTCTTCAAGGACCTGCAGTTCCTGCTGATCGGCCCGCTGTGGCTGCTGGCCGCGGCCTATCGGCGCCTCAGCGTGCCGTACTAGGCGGCCGCCGTACCACGGGCGGCGGCACGTACCGCCGCGCTCACCCGCGCGTGCAGCTCCTTGTCGAGCGGATCCGGGACCAGCTCGTCGCCGCGCGCGAGTCCCGCGATCGCATCCGCTGCCGCCATCAGCATCGCATCGCAGAAGGCGCGGGCGCGCGCTTCGAGTGCTCCCCTGAACAGGCCGGGAAACGCCAGCACATTGTTGATGCCCTTGCCGTCGGCAGCGAAGGCGGCCCCGTGCTCGCGCGCTGCGAGCGGCTCGATTTCCGGGTCGGGATTCGAGAGCGCCAGAATCACCTGGCCCTTCCTCACCCACTCCGGCCTGATGAGCCCCTTGACGCCGGTGCAGGCGATCACGATGTCGGCGCGCTGCATGAGCGCCGTGAGCGTCACCCTCTCGCCGCCGGAGGCCACCAGCCGGGCCACGGCGGCGGGGTTGGTATCCGTGCCGAGAATGTGCTGCACACCGTAGGCGCGCAGCAGCCGCGCGATGCCGTGGCCCGCGGCCCCGAGCCCGATCTGCCCCACCATGCTGGTGCGCAGGTCGATGCCTGAGCGCCGTGCAGCGTTGATGAGCGCCGCGAGGACCACCACCGCGGTGCCGTGCTGATCGTCGTGCAGCACCGGCTTATCGAGCCGCGCGCGCAGCTGCTGCTCAATCTCGAAGCACTCGGGCGCGGCGAAATCCTCCAGCTGAATGGCGCCGAAGGAAGCGGCGATGCCGCTGACGATCTCGACCACGCGCGCCGGCTCGGTCTCCTTCAGCAGGATCGGCACGCCGTTGATGCCGACCAGGTCCGCAAACAGCGCCGCCTTGCCTTCCATCACCGGCAACCCGGCGAGCGCGCCGATGTTGCCGAGGCCGAGCACCGCCGTACCGTTGGTGACCACTGCGACCGTGTTGCCGAGCGCGGTGTACTCGTAGGCAGCCTGCGGGTCCTTCTCGATCGCCAGGCACACCCGTGCGACGCCCGGTGTGTAGACATCGCGCAGCACCTCGCGCGTGTTGATCGACAGCGTCGCCGCCGTGCGGATCTTGCCGCCGCGATGACGGTTGAAGACGCGGTCGGACTTGCCGACGAAGCGCGCGGTCGGAAGCTGGCCGATGCGCTCGTAGAGCGAGCGGTCGGCCTCCTCGTCCATCTCGAGCGTGATCTCCCAGAGCGTACGGCCCTGCTGCCGCCGCAACGCGGTGAGTCCCTCGATCGTGAGCCCCGCGTCGGCGATGACCTGCAGCACCTTGGCAAGACTGCCCGGCTGATGGACGGTCTCGACCAGGATGATCTCGGGAATCTTCATGGTCGAAGGGTGCCCCGATTCGCAGCGTCGAACAAGGCGCATGATCTCTTGGGGACCCCGGGGCGGGGTGCGGATGTCGCCGGCCGCGGATACCCGTTATCATGCGCGCCCCCGACGGGGCAGACCGCTTTTCCCTGCAGGAGAAAGCCCGTGGCCAAAGCCGCCGCTTCCAGCTCTGCCGAGGCCGGCACCGCCACCGGCAGCACGCTCGATCCGCTGGATCTCTACGACGTGCGCGCCGCGCTCAGCGAGGAGGAGCGCCTGGTGCAGGAGTCGGTCGCGCGGCTCGTCGATGCCGAAGTGCTGCCGGTCATCCAGCGCTGCTTCGAGGAGCACCGCTTCCCCAGGGAACTGATTCCCAAGCTCGCGGCCCAGGGCCTGCTCGGCTCCTCGCTCCAGGGTTACGACTGCGCGGGGCTCAACGCCGTGTGCTACGGCCTCATCTGCCAGGAGCTCGAGCGCGGTGACTCCGGCATCCGCAGCTTCGTGTCGGTGCAGTCGTCGCTGTGCATGTACCCGATCTGGGCCTACGGCTCCCCTGAGCAGAAGCAGCATTACCTGCCGCGCATGGCGCGCGGCGAGCTCATCGGCTGCTTCGGCCTCACCGAGCCGCACGGCGGCTCCGATCCCGCCAACATGAAGACCCACGCGAAGCGGCGTGGCGGAGACTGGGTGCTGAACGGCTCGAAGATGTGGATCACCAACGGCACCATCGCCGATGTCGCGGTGGTGTGGGCCATGAGCCCCGACGGCATGCGCGGATTCCTCGTCGACAAGGGAACGCCCGGCTTCTCAGCTCCGGAGATCCAACACAAGTTCTCGCTGCGTGCATCGGTGACTGCGGCGCTGTTCTTCGACAACGTGCTGGTTCCCGAGAGCCGGGTGCTCCCCGGCGTCGTGGGGCTGAAGGGACCGCTGTCGTGTCTCACCCAGGCGCGCTACGGCATCTGCTGGGGCGTGATCGGTGCGGCGCAGGCCTGCTTCAAGCAGCTGCTGGAGTACACCGCGACGCGCCAGCTGTTCGGACGCCCGCTGGCCGCCAATCAGACCATCCAGGTCCGGCTCGCCGACATGGCGCGGCGCATCACGGCCGCGCAGTTGCTGGCGCTGCAGCTCGGGCGGCTGAAGGACGCCGGCACGATGCAGCCGGTCCAGGTCTCGCTCGCCAAGTGGAACAACTGCCGCATGGCGCTCGACATCGCCCGCGACTGCCGCGACATGCTGGGCGGCGCCGGCATCAGCGCCGAGTACGCGCCGATCCGCCACATGCTCAACCTCGAGAGCGTGATCACCTACGAGGGGACCGAGAGCATCCACCAGCTCGCCATCGGGCGCGAGCTGACCGGCATCAACGCCTTCTGACGGCGCTCACTTGGTCGCCATCACGGCCGGGTTCACCAGGTAGAACCCGATCGCGAGCACGATCAGGTAGGCGAGCAGGATGAACGTCCAGCCCATGTTGTGGCGAATGACGTCGCCCTCCTTGCGCACGAACCTGCTGGTCGAGACGCCGACGCTCGCGGTCTGCGGCGCCACCGGCTTGCCGATCTCGGCGCCCACCGAGTTCAGCGTCGGCAAAAGCAGAGGTGGCAGGCCGAGCTGCGCACCGACCAGCGCCTGGAACTTGCCGAACATCGCATTCGTCGAAGTGTTCGACCCCGAGAGCGCGACGCCGATGAAGCCGAGAATCGGGCAGACGATGACGAAGGCGGTACCGAGGCTGGAGAAGCCCTTGGCGAGCGAGGCCGCCATGCCCGAGTAGTTGAAGGTGTAGGCGAGGCCGAAGATGAAGACCCCGACGAGCAGCGCGCCCCACATCTGGTGAAAGCTGCGCCGGAACACCTCGCCGAGCTGGCCGCCTTTGAGCTTGCCCATCGCGAGCAGGAGCACCACGACGATGACCCAGGTGGTGAGGATGGCAGTTCCGGCAATGTAGGGCTTGAAGTCGAATACCGCCGTGAGGCTCGGCTTGGCGGCGCTGCAGGTCGCGGCGAGCGCCGAGCAGCCGACCGCCTGCGCCTTGAACCAGCTCACCTTCGGCAGGTTGGACCACGGACCGGTCCAGGGCACGACCACGGCCAGCAGCACCACAAACGGCAGCCAGGCCTGCAGCACTTCGCCGAGGTTCAGTCCGTGCCCCGCCGTCTGCCGGGCGGTGGCGGCATCGACCGGTACGCCGCCATAGCCGAGCGTCGACTTCGGCTGCCAGACCTTGAGGAGGATCAGCAGGGCGGCGAAGCACACCATCGCGCCCACGACGTCGGGCAGATACGGCCCCCAGTAGCGCGCGACGGGGTACTGCCCGGCGATATAGCCGAGCGAGCCCACGACCGCGAGCGGCCAGCCGCCCTTCATGCCCTCCTTCCCCGAGACCAGGTACAGGAGCACCCATGGCGGCAGCAGCGCCAGCACCGCGACCACCGTGCCGACCGAGCCCGACAGCGCGAGCAGCGGGTAGCCGGTGACGGCGGCGAGCGCGATGATCGGCGCACCGAGCGCCCCGTAGGAGACCGGCGCGTTGTTGGCGATCGCCGCGACGCGGATGGCGTTCAGGTCGGAGATCCCGAGCGAGATCAGGATCGGCGCCACCACCGCCCACGGATAGCCGAAGCCCACCAATCCCTCGAGCAGCGCGCCGAACGCCCAGGCGAACAGCAGGGTCTGCACGCGCACGTCCATGCTTCCCTGCGCGATCAGCCAGCGCCGGAAATTCTCGAACAACCCGCTCAGGGACAGCGTGTTGAAGAGCATCATGCCCCAGAAAGTGATCCAGTCGACGTTCCACACGCCGGTGGCGGCGCCGTACGCATAAGCGTGCGTACCCTCGTCGAGCGGCATCTGCCACACCCAGGCGGCCAGCGCGAACGTGACGATCGATCCGACCAGGGTTGCGAGCCACGCCGGCCAGCGGAACACCGCCAGCAGCACCAGCAGCAGCACCACCGGAATCAGGGCCACGAGACAGGTCAGGGTCAGGTTGCCGAGCGGGTCGATCAGTTGCGTGAACATGATGCCTCCCTCGATGCGCGGCGCGGCAGTTCACGTGCGAGGCGTCTGGGCCGCACGCGCATTCTTGATTCTTGCCTGTGGGCCGCTGCCGCGACAACCTAACATGCTCGCCGGGCCGTCTCAAATGGACGCCCGGTCCGTCACGGCGCCGCCGGCGCTCATCCGGCCGGTGCGGCTGCCGGCCGCCGCACACATTCGCGCAGTGCGCGGCGCGGCCGCCAGGCGCCGCCGCAGCAACCGCTGCCCTTCAGCCCGTCTTTTTCATGAGCGCGACGATCCGCTCACTCTTTTCCATGAAGCGCCGATAGGCCGGTCGCTGCTGCAGGCGCGTCGCGTATTCGTGCAAGGCGGGGCGCGGCTCGAGCGCCTTGGTCATCATCCCGAAGCCGACCTGCGACCCGATGTACACGTCGGCGGCGCTGAAGCGGGCACCGAGAACATAAGGGCCGGGTGTGAGCGCCTTTTCCAGGGTCGCCACGGTGTCCTCGTAGCAACCGTACGCCAGCGCACCCGGCCGCGACGGCGGCGGCCGCGACAGCATGCGATCGATCACTGCCGCCTCCAGGCAAGCGGCGGCGAAGAACATCCAGCGGTAATAGGTCCCGCGCGCCGCGCTGTCGACAGCGGGCGCGAGCCCCGCGGCGGGGAACGCGTCGGCGAGGTAGGCGCAGATGGCGCCGCACTCGGTCACCACGGTGCCGCGGTGGACGATCGCCGGCACCTTTCCCATCGGATTTATGGCGAGAAAGCTCGGTTGCTTCTGCTCCCGGTTCTCGAGGTTCACCAGTTCATAGCGATACGGCGCGCTCAGTTCCTCGAGCATCCAGTGCACGGTGCGGCCGCGGGACATCGGGCTGCTGTAGAACACGATCTCGTCGCTCATGAACGTCTCCTTGATGGAAATCGGCTGCCTCGGCCGGCGCTGCGCGAGTATGCACGGCGGATGTTACGCGCAGGATGCGCCCGCGGTCGCCCTCGGGCCCTCGGCCGGGAGCCGTGGCGGGCGGCCAGACGATGCCGATCGCCAGCAGCGCGAGCAGCGCCAGCCAGTCGCCGAGCCGCTCCCGGCGGCGCGCCGGCTGCCTGCGCCGCGGCGAGCGCGTGCTCAACGCCGCTCTCCCGTGCAAGACGTCATGGGAGGCATTCTGTGCAGGCAAACTCGAGCGGCCCGGGCGGGAAAGTGCCGCAGCCGCGGCGAATTGTGGCGCAAAGTGGCGGCTGTGGTGCGCTTTCACCGCGCCCGTGCAGCCTGTAGCCTTAGGTTCGCATGAAGCGTCTCGTCGCCATTGTCGAGGACGAAGCGGCCCTGCGCGACAATTACGCTGCCGCCTTCACGCGTGAGGGTTACGCCGTGCGCTGTTTCGCCAACCGCGCGCAGGCGATGCAGGCCTTCGCCGCGCGTCTGCCGGACCTGGTGGTCATCGACATCTCGCTGGAGGACGAGCCGGAGGGCGGCTTCGAGCTGTGCCGGCAGTTGCGCGCGCTGTCGGCGGAGTTGCCGATCATCTTTCTCACCGCGCGCGACAGTGAGCTCGATGCGGTCTCCGGCCTGCGCCTCGGCGCGGATGACTTTCTCACCAAGGACCTGAGCCTCCCGCACCTCATTGCGCGCGTGAACGCGCTGTTTCGCCGCGTGGATGCGCTGCGCAAGCCCGGCACCCCGGAGCAGATCCTGCGGCGCGGCGCGCTCACGCTCGACGTCGAGCGCATGCAGGCGCAGTGGGACGGCCAGGTGGTGCTGCTGTCGCTCACCGAATTCTGGATCGTGCATGCCCTGGCGCGTCACCCCGGGCATGTCAGGAGCCGCCAGCAGCTCATGGACGCCGCCAGCGTGGTGCTCGATGACAACACCATCACCTCGCATGTGAAGCGCATCCGGCGCAAGTTCCAGAGCATCGATCCGAAATTCGACGCCGTGCAGACGGTCTACGGCATGGGGTATCGCTGGGTCGAGTAGCCCGCGTCTATGTCCCTGCGACTCAAGCTCCTCGCTCTCGGCCTCGCCACGCTCGTGCTGCCGTGGGCCGGCTGCCGCTACGCGCGCGAGATGGAATCCGCCTTGCGCGAGGGCGAGCAGAATTCGCTTCAGGCCGTCTCGCAGACCATCGCCGCCTCGCTCCAGGGACGCACCGACCTGCTCTATCGCGAAGCGCCGCCGCCGCCCGAGACCGCGGCCGAGGCGCCGAGCGGCGCGTCAGCGGGCCCGCCGGAGACCTCCGGCACGGCAGATGCCGCGGGCACGGCGCGCACTGCGGGCGCGGCGCCCGGCGCACAGACGCCGGGCACTGCCGGCGCAGCACCTGAGCCGGCTGCGCAGCGGCCCATCCTGAAGCCCGGTCCGTACGATCTGCGGCCGCTCGCGCTCACCGCCGCCCCGCTGGTGGAAGGTTACGCGGACGACTGGCCGCACGAGCCGGATGCGTGGGCGTACTTCCGCAGGGACGAGCAGCATCATTTCCGCATTCTCACCGGCGTCTACGAGCGCATGCTGTACGTGCTGCTCGAGGTACACGATGAGCACCCCGTCTACGATGCCCCCGGCAGCAACGCGCTCGATCCCGCGACCTTCGGCGACCGGGTGTGGGTCGGATGGCAGGACGGCGCCGGCGAGCAGCACCAGGTGTTTCTCGCTGCCACCGGGCCGGGCACGCTCACCGCACGGCGCATCGAGGCGGGCGAGTACGGGCAGCAGAGTGCGCTGATCGAGCCGCGCATCCGCGCGGCCTGGCAGCCGACGGCCGAGGGCTACCGCATCCAGATGCGCGTGCCGCTGTCGCTGGTCGGGAGCGGCTTCGGGGTGCTGGTGGACGATCGCGACGCCCGCGGCGCGGCGCCGGTGAGCTACGGCACGCTGCGCAGCGACGACCTGCGCACGCTCGGCCGCCTGATCGTGGCGGCCCCGGAGCTCACTTCCTACCTCGCGCAATTCATGCAGCCGGGGCTGAAGCTCGCGGTCCTCACGCCCGACGGCCGCGTGCTGGCGCGCGCCGATGCCCTGGCGCAGACGACCGCCCTCGGTGCCGAAGGACCCGTGCTGGCGCGCCTGTACCGGCGCTTCGTCGACCGCCCCGGTGACCGGCGGCTGATCGAATCGGACGCGCCTATCTACGACCGCGATCACCAGGAGGTCATCGGCAGACTCGAGGTCACGCAGACCGCGGACCGGTGGATCCGCCTGCGCGATCACGCCCTGACGCGCATGCTCAATCTCACGCTGAGCACCAGCGTGGTGGCAGTGAGCCTGATGTTTGCCTTCGCCGCCTGGCTGGCTGTGCGCCTGGCGCGGCTGCGGCAGGCGAGCGAATCCGCCCTCAGCGGCTCCGGTCTCGTCACCAGCTTTCCCGAGACCGAGGCCCGCGACGAGCTCGGTGCCGTCGCGCGCAGTTTTTCTACGCTGCTGGCGCGACTCAACGAATACACCAGCTATCTGCGCACGCTCGCCGGCAAGCTCGCCCACGAGATCCGCACCCCGCTCACGGTCGTGCGCTCCTCGCTCGACAACCTGGAAGCCGAGCAGGTGCCGGAAGCGGCGCGCACCTACCTCGCCCGCGCGCGCGACGGGAGCGAGCGGCTGAACGCCATTCTGCTGGCGATGGGGGCGGCCAGCCGGGTGGAGGAAGCCATCGGCAGCGCGGAGCGGGTCAGCTTTGATCTCGTGCCGCTGCTCAGCTCCGCCGTCGCCGCTTACCGCAGCGCCTTTCCCTCCCGCACCTTCACGGCGGAGCTCCCCGCGGCGGGCGTCACCCTGAGCGGCGCGCCGGACCTCATCATGCAGCTGCTCGATAAGCTCATCGACAATGCGGTGGACTTCAGCCCCGCGGGCGCCACCATCACTGTGCGGCTGCGGCCGGAGCCGCAGGCGGCGGTGCTCGAGGTGGACAACCCGGGTCCGCCTCTGCCGCCCCATGTCGAGGCGCGGCTGTTCGAATCGCTGTGGCAGTCGCGCGCCGACGGTGACAGCCGGCCCCATTTCGGCCTGGGACTTTACATTGTGCGGCTGATCGCCGAGTTCCACGGGGGCGAGGCCTCGGCCATGAGCCTCCCCGAGGGCACCGGCGTGCGCTTCAGCGTACGCCTTCCCCGCTGAGGCAGCTCCCCGGAGGTCCGACCTGCTGCTGCGCTCACGCCAGACCTGCACACCACCGTCCAGGCTCTCCGGCCCGGGGCGGCGGACGATCAATTGGAAATATGTCGACAAATTGCGACATGAAATTTGCGGCTGGAGTCAGTACAATTCATCGTCGAAGGTACCGTCTGGAAAAGAGTTTTTTCAGAATACTGGCTAGGCTGCCCAGACGGTGATGCGTTTACGCAGCGCGGCAGAAGGAGACTAAAAAATAGAAAACTCGGGGATCGACGCGGGCACGGGTACGACAGCTCCTAACTTGCTGTGGGTTGTCAGGAACGACACAACGCGTGGGTGAACACGCGGGCCTCGCGATAGAAGCCGGAGCGGAGCTCCAAGCGTTTCAGCCGGAAA
>DASPPI010000063.1:0-6378 GCA_035625615.1 Steroidobacteraceae bacterium
TTCGCCGAGGACAGCTGATCCTCGAAGTGAACGCCCGCCGCGCCCGCGTCGATCATCTGCTTCATGAGCTCGAAGGCGTTGAGCACGCCGCCAAAGCCCGCTTCCGCGTCCGCCACGATGGGCTTGAGCCAGTCGACCGAGTCGTCGCCCTCGGCGTGACAGATCTCATCCGCGCGGCGCAGCGTGTTGTTGATGCGCCGTACCACTGCAGGCACCGAGTCCGCCGGGTAGAGCGATTGATCCGGGTACATCTCGCCGGCCAAGTTGGCATCACCGGCCACCTGCCAGCCTGACAGATAGATCGCATCGAGCCCGGCCTTCACCTGCTGCATCGCCTGGTTACCGGTCAAGGCACCGAGCGCGTTGACGAAGGGCTTCTCGTGGAGGTAACGCCACAGCTTCTCGGCCGTGAGGCGCGCGATGGAATGCTCGACCGGGATCGTGCCGCGCAGCCGCACGACCGCGGCGGCGTCGTAGCCGCGCTTGATGCCGCGCCAGCGCGGGCTCTCGCGCCAGCTGCGGCGCAGCTCGTCGGCCGCGGGAAGGGGTTTGGAGAAGCTCATGTCCGGTCCTTGTGTCGTTGTGCAGCTTGGGATCGTGGCCGTCAGCTCAGCAGCTCATAAGCCGGAAGCGTCAGGAACTCGTCGAAGGTCTCGCTCTTGGTCATCTGCTCGAACAGCCGCGCGGCGCTCGGAAACACCCCGTGGGTGAGGCGTGCGGCACCGACCTCCTCGTGTATGCGGTCGAGCTCCGCGCTCAGGAGGCCATCGAAACGCTCCAGCGTGATCGGCCGGCCGTCGCTGGTGCACGCACCGTGGCGCAGCCACTGCCACAGCTGCGCGCGGCAGATCTCGGCGGTCGCGGCGTCCTCCATGAGATGGTACAGCGGCACGCAGCCGTTGCCGCGCAGCCAGGACTCGAGGTACTGCACGCCGACGCGGATGCAGCCGCGCACGCCCTCCTCGGTGATCGCGCCGTCCGGCACCGTGAGCAGATCGCGTGCCGTGACCTGCACGTCCGGTCGCAGCACCGCGAGCTGATTGGGCCCGGGCATCAGCGCGTCGAAGGGCTCGCGGGCGATCAGCGCGAGCCCCGGGTGCGCGATCCAGGTGCCGTCATGTCCGGCCCGCGCCTCGCGCAGCTTGTCCGCCCGCACGCGCGCCATGGCCGCCTCGTTCGCCGGCGGGTCGTCGCGGATCGGGATCTGCGCCGCCATGCCGCCCATGGCATGGGCGCCGCGGCGGTGGCAGGTCCTGATCAGCAGATCCACGTACGACTTGAGGAAGTGACGCTCCATCGTCACCGAGGCGCGGTCCGGCAGCACGAAGTCCGGCCGGTTACGGAACTTCTTGATGAAGCTGAAAATGTAATCCCAGCGGCCGCAGTTGAGTCCGGCGGAGTGCTCGCGCAGCTCGTAGAGGATCTCCTCCATCTCGAAGGCTGCGAGGATCGTCTCGATGAGCACCGTGGCCTTGATCGTGCCGCGCGCGATGCCGAGCGCATCCTGCGCCGCGACGAATACGTCGTTCCACAGCCGTGCCTCGAGGTGGCTCTCGAGCTTCGGCAGGTAGAAGTAGGGACCGGTGCCGCGCCGCGCGAGCGCCTCGTGGTTGTTGGCGAGGAACAGTGCGAAGTCGAACAGCGCACCGGACACGGTCTCGCCGTTGATGCGCACGTGCTTCTCCGGCAGGTGCCAGCCGCGCGGCCGCACGATGAGAGTGGCGGTGCGCTCGGCCAGCCGGTAGACCTTGCCGGTGGCCGGATCCTCGAAGCTGATGGTGCGGCGGACCGCGTCGGCGAGATTCACCTGCCCGCGGAGGATGTTCTCCCAGGTAGGAGAGCAGGAATCCTCGAAGTCGGCCATGAACGCCCGCACCGGGGCATTCAGCGCGTTGATGATCATCTTGCGGTCGACCGGACCGGTGATCTCCACGCGCCGATCGGCGAGGTCCGCCGGCACCGGCGCGATGCGCCAGTCGGCGGCGCGCAGCTGCGCGGTCGCGGCCGGAAACTCCGGCCGCTCGCCGTCATCGAGGCGCGCCTGGCGGCGCACGCGTTCGGCCAGCAGCTCGAGGCGCCGCCCGTTGAACCGGCGGTGCAGGCTGGCGAGCAGCTGCAGCGCCAGCGGCGTCAGCACTTCCGGCGCGCGCTCGATCGGTCTGCCCAGGATCTCCACCCTGGGGCCGGCCGGCTCGCGTGAATACACCGCCTGTGTCTCGGCGTTCATCCTCGATGCAGCATACGCGGTTTCGGCGCGAATTTGACTATGGAAACTTCACACTGTTAATTTCACATGAGTTCCGCGGCGGGACTGAACATATGACGCAATTGCTGCGTAAAGGCCACTTCCTCGGCGCCAAGCTGCGCTCGCTGCGCCGGCGCAACGGACTCACCCTGGAGGAGCTCTCGGTGCGCTGCATTCAGCGCCGGCCCGAGCTCGCTCCCTCGGTGTCGTACCTGAGCATGATCGAGAGCGGCAAGCGCACGCCCTCGCCGCAGCTGCTCGAGCTGCTCGCCGGGGTGTTCCAGCGCGCACCGGCCTGGTTCCTCGATGAGAGCGTCGAGCTGGAGACGCCCTCCCCGGCCGGCCACGGCGGGGCGGTGGCGCGCATACCGCTCGAGCCGGCGTTTCTCTTCTCACGCAGCCTGCTGCAGGCGGCCATCCCGGAGCTGCTCGCCCAGACCGGGACCAGCGGCAGGCAGTTCGCCCACCTGCTGATCCGCTCGCATCAGGAGATGTCGCGCAACGACTTTCCGGACCTCGAGCGCGCCGCCGACCATGTGGGCGAGCGCCGCTTCCCGCTGGCGGTCGAGGACCTGATGCGCCTGTGCCGGCGGCACGGGCTCGAGATCCGCTGGTTCGATCGCAAGCCGGTACTGGCGCGCGACAAAGACCGCGAGGTGCGCAGCATGGTGCGCTCCTTCTTCGAGGCGCCGCGTGTGGTGTACGCGAACCGCGCGCTGCAGTCCGACCCGGCGCGCCTGAAATTCGATCTCGCCGCGCACATCGCCCACAAGGTCCTGCATGGCGGCGATGGCCTCAAATCCCCGCACGCCACCGGCGGGGAGATGGGGGGAAGCCCCGAAGGCGGCTCGAGCGCTGCGGGGCTCAATGCGCTCGACGTGCTGCACGCCTGGCGCGACTTCGAATGCAGCTTCTTTGCCGGCGCACTGCTCGCGCCGCGCGTGCCGTTCCGCCGTTTCCTGGCGCGGGAGCGCCACCGCGTCGAGGCCGGGGCGAAGCTCGAGCTGACGCCGGCCGTCGTGATGCGTCGCATGACCAAGGTCTCCCCCTATCCCTACTGGCACTTCTTCGACGCCTATCCGCCGGGCTACCTGCGCGCGGTCTACCGCGGCAATGGCATCCCGCTGCCCTGGGGAAATCTCGCACAGGTGAGCGACCCCTGTCCCAACTGGGCGGTGTTCCGCATGATCGACGCCGATCACGGCGCCGCGGGCTCGCAGATCTCCGTACTGCGCGACGGGGAGCGGTCGCTCCTGTACTGCTGTCACTCGATTCGCGTGCACGACATGGCGGGCAATCCACACGTGCTCTCGGTCGGGGTCGACCTGGCGCCGGCGCTCGCCTCCAACGGCGTGCAGGGCGATGCGCTGATCGAGTCGATCTTCCGCGAGTGCCTGCACCGCCGCGGCGAGGCGCGCATTCCCAAGGCGGCCACGCAGGCACTCACCGCCGTCGCCAACGTACTGAACATCGCCTGGATCGCCGACGCGCTCGCGGCGCCGGCGCGCATCATCTGTCCGCGCAGCAACCACTGCCCGCGCCCGGAGCGCTGCGAGGGCGCCCGCCCATCACGGGCCCGCGAGATCGCGGACGTGCGCGAGGAGATACTCGGGCGGGAAGGATGATGCCATGATGAGCGCTGATCGCTGCGCCAAGAAGCAGGCCAGGCCCCGCAATCACGCCGACGGCGGCCGCGCGTTGCGCACCTTTCGGTGGCGCCGGCCGGTGCCCGTGCGGGCGCTCGCAAGCTCGTCGCTCGTGCTCTCGGCACTCCTCCTGGCTGCGCTCCATCCGGCTGCCGGCGCACCCCGGTCCGCGCCGCAGCAGGCCGAGCTCGCCAGCATCGAGGAGTGGCGCCAGCAGCGCCTCAGCGCGCTCACCAGCGACAGCGGCTGGCTGACGCTCGCCGGCCTATTCTGGCTCAAGGACGGCAACAACAGCTTCGGCCGTGCCCCCTCCAACATGCTGTCGCTCGACCACCCGGCGCTCGCGACCGAGGCCGGCTCGTTCGTCGTGACCGGCCGCACGGTGCGCTTCACCGCCCGACCCGCAAGCGGCGTGACGCACGACGGCCAGCCGGTCACCGCGCTCGATCTCGCCTCCGATGCCAGCGGCGATCCCACGGTGCTCGCGAGCGGGCCGCTGCGCTTCTTCGTCATCGAGCGCGCCGGCAATCTCGGCGTGCGCGTGCGCGACCTAAACAACCCCCGCCGCCTGCAGTTCCGCGGTCTGAGCTATTTCCCCGTGAGCACCGACTGGGTGTTCGACGCGCGCTTCGAGCCCTACGAGCCGGTGCGCCAAATCAGGATCGTCAACATTCTCGGCATGGAGGAGGAAGAAGTCTCGCCGGGCGCCGTGGTGTTCACCCGAGGCGGCCGGCAATGGCGCCTCGACACCGTGCTCGAGCAGCCCGGCGATCAGGAGCTCTTCATCATGTTCGCCGACGCCACCAGCGGCCACGAGACCTACGGCGGCGGGCGCTTCCTCTACATCCCGCTGCCTGCGCAGGGGCGCGCGCGCCTCGATTTCAACCGCGCCTACAATCCGCCGTGCGCGCTCAATGACTTCGCCACCTGTCCTTTGCCACCGCCGCAGAACCGGCTCAAGCTCAGGATCGATGCCGGCGAGAAGACCTACGCGGGCGCGCCGGCGCACAGCCTCTGATACCGGCGCCGGCGCTGCGCCTGCACGAAGCCGCCCCCTGACACCCGCCGGGAGTTCAGCGGTCGATGAAAATCGTCGCCGGGTGCTCCAGGCATTCCTTCAGCGCCTGGATCATTGCCGCCGCGTCGTAACCGTCGACGAACCGATGGTCGAACGAGGACGACAGGTTCATCGTGCGGCGGATGGCGATGGCGCCGTCCAGCACTACCGGACGCTCGAGCGCGCGGTTCACGCCGATGATGGACACTTCCGGGGCATTGATGATCGGCGTGCTGGCGATCCCGCCGAGCTTGCCGAGGCTCGTGATGGTGATGGTCGAGCCGGTGAGCTGCTCGCGCTTCGCCTTGTTGGTGCGTGCGGCCTCGCTCACGCGCCGCATCTCGGCCGCCAGCTCCCACAGGCTCCGCGCCTGCGCATCGTGCACCACCGGGACCTTGAGGCCGTCGGGAGTCTGCGTGGCGACCCCCAGGTGCACGGCCGCGTACCGCACGATCACGCCGCGCTCGGCGTCGTAGTGCGCATTGCACTGCGGGAAGTCGCGCAGCACGCGCACCAGCGCCAGCGCCAGGAACGGCAGATAAGTCAGCGCCGGCGCGCCCGCGGGCAGCTTACCGTTGAGATGGCGCCGCAGCGACTCGAGCTCGGTGACGTCGAGCTCCTCGACGTAGGCGAAGTGCGGGATGTTGCGCTTGGCCTCGCTCATGCGCTGGGCGATCAGCCGTCGCAGCCCGATCACTTTGATCTCTTCGGTCGCGGCGGCGGGCGACGCGCGCGGCCCGGCGGGGCGTGCGGCCGGCACAGCTCGCGGCGCCGCCGGCAGCGGCGTCGGCTGAGCGCGGCGCGCGACGTACGCCTCGAAATCCTTCGGCACGATGCGCCCCTTGGGACCGGAGCCGGCGATCTGCCGCAGATCAACGCCGGCCTCGTGCGCGCGGCGTCGCACCGCGGGTGAAGTCGCCACGCGGGCGCTGGCTGTCGCAGCGGGCAGCGCTGCAGCGGGCAGCGCTGCAGCGGGCAGTGCCGCGGCAGGCACCGTCGGACTCGCAGCTCCCGCCGCCGTGGCGCCGTTGCCGCCGGCACGGCCCGCTCGCGCCGCCCCGGCGGCGGTCGGGGGCTGCGTATCAACCGCGCCGGCGGCCGGGCGCGCTGCCGCGACGACGGCCGCAGCCGCCTCCGTCTCGAGCACGATCAGCTCTGCGCCGACCGGCACGGTGTCTCCCGGCGCGCCGGTGGTCGATATCACGCGCCCGCTCACCGGAGCGGGCACTTCCACCGCCGCCTTCTCGGTCATCACTTCGACGAGCACGTCGTCCTCGGCGACCAGGTCGCCGGGCTTCACGCGCCAATTGACGATCTCCGCCTCGACCGTGCCCTCACCCAGGTCGGGAAGCTTGAAGACGTATCTGCTCACGCCGCTGCCTCCAGCACTTCTTTGAGAGCCGCCGCCACCCGTGCCGGTCCGGGAAAGT
>DASPPI010000064.1:0-15223 GCA_035625615.1 Steroidobacteraceae bacterium
ACGATGAGCGTCCAGCGCGCGCGCGGGTCGCGCAGCATGGTGATCAGCTCCTTGCGGATGATGGCCAGCAGCCGCTGCAGCACCGCTACACCTCAGTCGACCCGCTTGTGCAGCCGCCACCAGGAGAGGCCGAAGAACCCCGCCCCCACGACCACCATGAACAGCATGTTGGGAACGAGCACCGCCCATATGTCGCCGGCGAGAAACACCGTCTGCAGCGATACGTTCATGTAGCGCGCGGGAATGATCAGCGTAACGGCCTGCAGCCACGGCGGCATGGAATGGATGTCGAACAGGAACCCCGACAGCATCATCGCCGGCAGGAAGCCGGTCATGAGCCCAAGCTGCGCGGCCGCCATCTGCGACTTCATCGTGACCGATATCAGCAGCCCCTGGCCGAGCGCCGGGAACAGAAACACCGCCGACACCAGCCCCAGCGCGAACAGCGAGCCGCGCAGCGGCACCTGGAACAGGAACAGCGCGGTCAGCACGCACACCAGCATCGACACCATGGCCAGCACGAAATACGGCAGGCTCTTGCCGATCAGGATCTGGCCGCGCGTCAGCGGCGTAGCATAGAGCGCCTCGAGGGTGCCGCGCTCCCACTCGCGCGCGACTACCAGCGAGGTGAGCAGCGTCCCGAGCAGCGTCATGATCACCGTCATGGAGCCGGGGACCAGGAACCAGCGGCTTTCGGCGTTGGCGTTGTACCAGAAGCGCACCGCGACCTCGACCGGGGTCGTCACCGTCGTGCCCTGCTCGAGACCACGCGACGCGAGAAAGCCGCTCCAGATCGCGTTGACATAACCGTGCACGAAGTTCGCCGTGTTGGGTTCGGCACCGTCGACCAGTACCTGCACCTGCGCAGTCGTGTCCTGCGCATGGAGAAAGCGGCCGAACTGGGCGGGAATGACCACCACCGCCTTGACGGTCTGGTCCTGCAGCAGCCGCTCGCCGGAGCGACGGTCGGAAGCCGGCACCGCCAGGAACCACCTGGAGTGGGTCAGCGCGGCGGCAAACTCCCCGGCATCGCGCCCGTCATCCTCGCGCACCACGGCGATCTTCACGACGGTGGTATCGAGCGAGATGCCGTAACCGAACAGGAACAGGAATGTCAGCGGCAGCACCACCGCAATGATCAGGCTCGAGGGGTCGCGGGTGACCTGCTTCGCCTCCTTGAGCATGATGGCTGCGAGCTGTTGCCACCACGAGAGCCTCCGTGCGTGCGAGTCGTTCATGCGGCCTCCCCTTCGATGAGTGCGATGAAGGCGTCCTCGAGCGTCGGCTCGGGACGCTGCGCGCTGCGCACGCGCGACTTGAGCTCATCCGGCGTGCCTTCGGCGATCTTCCTGCCGCGCCAGATGAGGCCGATGCGATCGCAGTACTCGGCCTCCTCCATGAAGTGGGTCGTCACCACCACGGCCACGCCCCGGGTGGTGAGGGCGTTGATGTGGTGCCAGAAGTCGCGCCGCATGAGCGGATCCACGCCGCTGGTCGGCTCGTCGAGGAACAGCACTGCGGGCGCATGCAGCGTCGCGCAGGCGAGCGCCAGGCGCTGCTTGAAGCCCAGCGGCAGGAGCCTCGCGTTGGCGCGCAGATGGGGCGCGAGCTCGAACAGCTCGATCATCGCCGCCACCCGCTCGCGCTTGGCGGCACGCGTCAGTCCGTAGATGTCGGCAAAATAGTCGAGGTTCTGCGCCACGGAGAGGTCGCCGTAAAGCGAGAACTTCTGCGCCATGTAACCGAGCCGCGCGCGGGCGCGGCTGGCGGCGTGCAGCAGGTTCACCCCGGCGACGCTCGCATCGCCGGCGGTGGGCTTGAGAAGCCCGCACAGCATGCGGAACGTGGTCGACTTGCCCGCGCCGTTCGGCCCGAGGAGGCCATAGATCTCCCCGGCACGCACCTCGAAGCCGACGCGATCGGCCGCGACGAAGTCACCGAAGCGGCGCGTCAGTCCGGCCGCGCGCACCAGCGCGGCGTCGGCCGCGGCCGCCGTCCGCCGCTCAGCCGCCGAGGCCCCGCCCGGTGCGGCTGCCGCGCTCGGCCAGCCCTGGGCGAGCAGGCTCTCGCCCTTGCGCGCGCCGCCCAGCAGCTCGACGTAGGCGTCCTCGAGCCTGGGAGCGACCGGCTGGTACTCGCTTCCCTGGAATTCCTGGACCGCGTGCGGCTTCGCCACCACGCGCACGCTCGACCCCTGAATCACGGCATCCAGCACCTGCGCGCGCGTCAGCTCCTCCTCCGCAGTCCGCCGTGCCCGACCCGGCGGAGCCCGGCGCCGGAACACTCGTCCCCGTACCCGCTCGCTGAGCTCGCGCGGTGGTCCGTCGTACAGCAGCCGACCCGCGTCGAGCAGCCAGATGTATGCGCAGCGCTCGGCCTCCTCCAGATACGCCGTCGACCACAGCACCGTCACGCCGCCTGCGACCAGCTCGTTCACCATGCGCCACAGCTCGCGCCGCGACAGCGGATCGACGCCCACCCCGGGCTCATCGAGCAGCAGGAGCCTCGGGGCGCCGAGCAGCGCGCACGCCAGCCCCAGCTTCTGCTTCATGCCGCCCGAGAGCTGGCCGGCGAGGCGCTCGGTGAAGGGCGCAAGATCGGTGAACCTCAGCAGCTGCGCGAAGCGCTGGCGGCGCGCGGTCGCATCGAGCGCGCGCAGATTGGCGTACAGGTTGAGGTTGTCGAGCACCGACAGGTCCTCGTACAGGCCGAAGCGCTGCGGCATGTAGCCGGTCTCGGCCTGCGTCGTGCCCCCTTCCGCGCGCGGCGTGCGCCCGAGCACCTCGACCGACCCGGAGGTCGGCTCCATGAGGCCCGCGAGCAGGCGAATGAGCGTCGTCTTGCCCGCGCCGTCGGGCCCGACGAGGCCGAGGATCTTCCCCGGCGGCAGCTGCGCGCTGATCCCGGCGAGCGCCACCGTGGCGCCGAAGCTCTTCACCAGTGCCGTGACCTGCGCGGCCGGCTGCAGCGCCGGCGGGGCAGCCTCTGTGGGCGGGACCGGCAGGCTCATGACTCGCGTGAGTCTCTCACCCTCAGCGCCCCGCAGGCCGATCGGCGGCGACCAGCACGGTGACCGGCATACCCTGCCGGAACACGTTGTCCGGGTCACTCGCGATCACGCGGATGCGATACACGAGGTCGTCGCGTACCTGCTCGGTCTGCACGGTCTTGGGAGTGAATTCGGCATCGGGCGAGATGAAGCCGACCGTCCCCGGGTATTCCTTGCCGGGCATGGAGTCTATGGTCACCCTGACCGCCATGCCGGGCTTGATGCGTCCGAGTCGCGGTTGCGGCACGTAGGCGCGGATCCACACCGGATCGTTCAGCGTCAGCGTGTAAGCCGTCTGTCCGGCCTGCACGATGGCGCCGTTTTCGCGCGCGCGCACCGAGATGATGCCGCCACTCGGCGCGAGCAGCGTGGTGTCCGACAGCGCGGTCAGCGCGCGCTGCAGCCGCGCCTGCGCGGCCGCCAGCATCGCCTCCTGCGTCTCGATGTCCTCGATGCGCGAACCGCGCAATTCCAGGGTGAGCTGATCGCGCGCCGCGGCCAGCAGTGCCGCACTCTCGTGAAGGCGTGCCTGCGCATCGTCGATCTGCTGCTGCGTGACCAGCCCCGCGGCGAGCAGTGCCTGCTCGCGCTGCAGCGTGACGCGCGCGTTGTCGAGGTCGGCCGCGCGCTGGGCGACGTTGTCGCGGGCCTGGGCGATCTCCTCCACGCGATAGCCGTGCCTGCTCTTATCGAGCTGCGCCTGCGCCTGCGCGACGTCCGCCTTCGCAGAGGCAACGTCGGTCTCAAACGGCACCGGGTCGAGCTGTCCGAGCACCTGTCCGGCGCTCACCTTGTCCCCCTCCTGGACCTTCATATCCGAGATCCTGCCCGCCACCCGAAAGGCGAGCTCCACCTGGTGCACGTCGACGTTACCGTAGAGGGAAAAAGCGCTGGTCGCGTCGCTGGTGCCACGCCGGTGCCACGCATAGCCGGCCGCCGCCAGCGCGGCGAGGGCAGCGACCGTGCCGACGATCACGCGCCGGCTGATGCCACGGCGGGCGGCCGGCTGGACCCGGTCGGGTTTGGTTAGCGGTGCGTCATTCACCAGACCACTCCGTGAGACGCGCCTATTGTGCTTGCAATCCGCGCGTGCCGAGGAGGGGCTGCCAGCGACGGCTGGAGAATTTAGCCGCTGCCGGTCATCCGGCGGCGCAGCCAGAATACCGGCAGCCCGGCGAGAATGATGGCGAAGGTGATGCCGGTGTTGGGCGGATCGGCAACCAGGGCGTTGAGTATCATGAATAGGGAAGCGAGCAGGAATACCGCCGGCACGAGCGGATAGCCCCAGACGCGGTACGGGCGCGGCAACGCCGGTGAGCGCCGCCGCAGGACGAACACGCCGGCGACCGCCAGGGCATAGAACGGCCAGATGCCGAGGATGAACTTGTCGGCGAGCTGAGCAAAGTCGTTCTGCAGAACGTAGGCGACGCCGAGGAGCGTCGCCAGCCAGATCCCCACCGAGGGGGTGGCGAAGCGCGGGGACACCCGCGCGACGACGCGAAAGAACAAGCCGCGATCGGCCATCGCGAAAAAGATCCGCGAGCCGACCAGCAGCGAGGCGTTCAGGCTGCTGAACGTCGAGATCACCACGGCCGCCGCGATCACCGCAGCCCCCGCCCCGCCGAGCAGCGGGATGCGCGCGGCCACGTCGGCGGCGATGAGCTTGGCAGCGGCCATCTGGCCCGGGTTGAGTGCGTACAGGAAGCCGACGTTCACCACCAGATACACCAGCATCACGCACACGGTGCCGGCAATCACCGCCCGCGGCAGGTTGCGCTGCGGGTCGCTGACCTCCCCGGCCACGTAGGCCGGATCCGCCCACCCGTCGTAGGTCCACATCACCGGGATGAGGGCGGTGGCGAGCATCGACAGCGACGGCGCCGCGGGCCAGGCCGGCGCGAAGTGCGCGCCGCTGCCGCCGCCGGCGGTGAACGCGAGCACCCCGAGTGCCAGCAGCACGCCGTACTTCACCGCGGTCGTGGCGCTCAGCACCGCCGCCGCGCGCTGCACGCCGACATAGTTAATGGCGCCGATGAGCACGATGGCGAGGGCGGCAGTGAGGCGTACGTGCGCTGCCGCCGGTGGCGCGAAGTAGCCGAGATATTCGGCGAAGATGGTGGCGATCGCGCCCAGCGCCGCCGCGCGCACCACCACCAGCTCGGCCCAGCCGAACAGGAACGCCGGCAGCGGCCCGTAGCTCTCCAGCAGGTAGGCGAAGATGCCGCCCGAGCGCGGCAGCGCCGCGGCCAGCTCCGCGATCGTGAGCGCGCCGCACAGCGCCACGATGCCCCCGAGCACCCAGCACACCAGGATCGGGCCGGGCGCCTGCAGCTGCGCGGCGACCGTGGCCGGAACGCGGAAGATGCCGCTGCCAATGGTGATTCCGACCGACACGGCGATGGTCTGCAGCAGGCTCACCGAGCGCGGCATGCGCTCGCCCCACTGATCAGCCACCGGCAAGTCTCGCCGCGAGGAGCTCCACCCAGTGTCGGACCGGCAGCGCCGTGCCGCCGCGCAGGTGCACGAGGCAGCCGATGTTGGCGGTGGCGATCAGCTCGGGCATGCCGCTCTCGAGGGCTTTCACCTTCTCCCGCAGCAGCTGCCTGGACAGCTGCGGCTGCAGAATGGAATAGGTCCCGGCCGAGCCGCAGCAGCGGTGTCCGTCGGTGACCGTCGTGAGCGTGAAACCGGCGGCGCTCAGTAGCGGCTCGACTACCCCGCTCGCCTTGAGCGCGTGCTGCAGGGTGCAGGGAGCCTGAAACGCCACCCGTGGCGCCGGCACGCGCGGCGCGCCCCTCGCGGCGCCGCCGAGCGCCGCTTCGAGCGCGCCGGCCTCGGCGGCCAGGAGCTGACTGATGTCGCGCGCGAGCGCGCTGATGCGTGCGGCGCGCTCGGCGTACGCGGGATCGTCCCGCAGCAGCCGCCCGTAGTCGCACAGCATCGCCGCACAGGCGCTGGCTGTGACCACCACCGCTTCGGCACCGGCGGCCAGCAGCGGCTCGAGCGCATCGACATTGCGCCGCATCTGCCCGAGCGCTTCCGTGTGGGCCGCCAGGTGGTGGCTCAGCGCCCCGCAGCAACCGGCCCCGCGCGCCGGGATGGCCGCGATGCCGATGCGGTCGAGCACCTGGGCCGCGGCCGGGTTGACGTCGGGAGCAAGCGCGGGCTGCACGCAGCCCGCGAGCAGCACCACGCGGCGCGCATGACGTGCCGCCGGCCAGGCGCGCGTCGGCGGCGGCGGCAGTCGCACCCTGAGCGCGCCTGGCAGCAGCGGACGCGCGGCGCGCGCGACCGCGAGCAGCGCCCGCACGCGGGCGGTGTGCGGCACGAGCTTGCGCAACAAATAGCGCTGCAGGCGCGCCCCCAGCCGGCGGGGCACACGCTGCGCGGCCAGCGTCCGGCCGAAGTCGAGGAGCGCGCCGTACCGCACCCCCGAGGGGCAGGCGCTCTCGCAGGCGCGGCAGGTGAGACAGCGATCCAGATGCAGCTGGGTGCGCGCGCTCACCGCGGCGCCCTCGAGCAGCTGCTTCATCTGATAGATCCGCCCGCGAGGGCTGTCGAGCTCATCGCCGAGCAGCTGGTAGGTCGGGCAGGCAGGCAGGCAGAAGCCGCAGTGCACGCAGCTGCGCAGGATGGCATCCGCCTCGCGCCCTTGGGGCGTAGCGCGGACGAAATCGGCGAGCGCGGTCTGCATAACCTCCCGATTGCATCGGCCCGGGGCGGGTGGGAGTCGCGCAGGCGGCAATTCTACGCGCAATTGCGCGGCGCGGGCCCGCAGACCGGCCGCGAAGGACTCAGCCGGTGATGATCTTCAGTCGCTGGGTGCGCGAGGCATCGCCGATCTCGTTCATGCGCCGCAGCAGCTCGCGGGCCGCATCGGCCTGCAGCGGGCGGCTGAGCAGGAACCCCTGCGCGTCCTGGCATTCCTGCTCCTGCAGGAAGGTGAGCTGCGGGAAGTTCTCCACGCCCTCGGCCGTGACGCTGATGCGCAGCGACCGCGACATGGCGATGATGGCGGCCGCGATCGCCCGATCATCACTGCCTTCGGTGATACTGGTCACGAAGGAGCGGTCGATCTTCAGGCGGTCGACCGCAAAATTCCGCAGGCGACCGAAGCTCGAGTAACCGGTGCCGAAGTCATCGATGGCGAGCGAGATGCCGAGCTCCTTGAGCTGGTTGATCGCCTTCTCCGCCCACACCTCGTCCGCCGTGACCACCGACTCGGTGATCTCGAGCTCCAGCACCGCCGGCTCCAGTCCGGTCTCCTTGAGGATCGCGGCCACCTCCTTCGGGTATTCCGCCAGGGCGAACTGGCGCCCGGAGACGTTGACCGCCATGCGGTTCACCGGCAGGCCTTCGGCACGCCAGGCCTGCGCCTGCAGGCAGGCGGTGTGCAGCGCCCACTTGCCGATGGCGAGGATCAGGCCGGTCTCCTCGGCGACCGGAATGAACTCGAGCGGGCTGACCGCGCCGAGCTCGGCGTTGGTCCAGCGCAGCAGCGCCTCGACGCCCGAGATCGTGCCGGTGCGCACGTCGAACTGCGGCTGGTATTGCAGCGAGAACTCGTTGCGCTCGAGCGCACCGCGCAGCTGCTCTTCGATGGTGAAGCGATGCAGCGCGGTCGCGTTCATGGACACGTCGAAGTACGCGTGGGTCCCGGGGCTGCGGCGCTTGGCGAAGTACATCGCCAGATCCGCATTGCGCAGCAGCGTCTCGGCATCGGTGCCGTCCTGGGGGTAGATGGCGATGCCGACGCTGGGGGTGATCACCAGCGAGTTCGACGCCAGCTGCATCGGCTCGCGCAGCGCGAGGATGAGCCGCTCGGCGACCGCGCCGGCGTCCACGGTGCTGCGCAGGTTCGGCAGCAGCACCATGAACTCATCCCCGCCGAGGCGCGCGATGTCGCCCACCCGCGCGCTGTTGGAGCCGGCGGTCGAATCGTTGCCGTAGCGCAGCGAGCTGCGCAGCCGGTCGGCGACCACGCACAGCAGCTCATCGCCGACCGCGTGACCCAGCGTGTCGTTGACGCGCTTGAAGTTATCGAGGTCGAGGTACAGCACCGCCAGGTGACCGCCCTTCTCCTTGGCCGCCTGCAGCGCCCCGACCAGGCGGTTGTGCGACTGCACGCGGTTGGGCAAACCGGTGAGCGTGTCGAAGTAGGCGAGCCGCACGATGCGCCGCTCGGCCCGCCATTTGCTGCCGAGCGCGATCGTCATCTGCCGCACTTCGTGCGGATGGAAGGGCTTCTGCAGGTAGGAGAGCTTGTCCTCCGGGGGCACCAGGCCGCCGATCTCGCCCGGATCGGCGTCCGAGTAGGCGGTGCAGATCACGATCTCGATCGCCGGATCCAGCTCCCTGATCTGCGTGGCCGCCCACACGCCGTCAGGACCTGGCGGCATGCGCACGTCGAGGAACGCGACGGCGAACGGCTCGTTGCGCGCCAGGCTTTCCTTCACCGCGGCGACCGCCTGGGTGGCCTGCTCGCAGAACATCGGCTCGAAGGTGGTCGAGGTGCGCATGGCTGCGCGCCGCAGAGCTTCCTCGGGGTTCTTGCGGAACAGCCGGCTGCGCAGCTCGTGAAAGCCCGTCATCTCAATGCTCGCCTCGCTCTCGGCGAGGATCTGACGGTAGGCATCGCGGATCTCGGGCTCATCGTCGACCACGAGCACGCGAATGGGTTTGGAGTTTCGAGAGTTTCGCTCAGCCATGGGTCCCTCACGCAGCTCCCGCCAGCAGAACAGTTTCACGGCCGGCGAGCGGCACCAGCAGATGCAGCGCTGCACCGCGCCCCGGGCCGTCGCTGGCGGCCCAGATCCGCCCGCCGAGCGCGCCGATGGCGTTGGCGCACCAGTGCAAGCCGATGCCGTGATTGGTTTCCGGCGATTTGGTCGAGAATCCTTTTTCGAACACCCGCTCGAGATTCTCGGCAGGGATGCCGACACCATCGTCCTCGCACTGCAGATGCAGCTGCGGCCGCTCCGCCTCGCTCACGATCTCGGCGCTCACGCGCAATACCCCCTTCTCCTTACCCGCATCGCGGACCGCGTCCGCAGCGTTGATGATCAGGTTCTGCAGAACCAGGCGCAGCACCGTGCGCGCCACGCGCACCACGCCGACGCGGCGCAGCGTATCGTCCGCGGCGACCAGCAGGCGCTGGCGGCAAACGTCGGGCACGATCTCCAGCGACTGCGCCACGAGCTCGGTCAGGCGCACCGGCTCGATCACGGCCTCGTTACGGGCCGAGCGCAGCTGCTCCGCGAGCGTCGTCTGGATCAGCTTGGTCTGACGCGTGATGACGGCCACGTCCTCCCGTGCCGCCCGCACGGTGCCGGCGAGGTCGCCGCAGGCGAGTCGCACGAATTGCTCCAGGTCCGCAGCGCGCTGCGGGTCGGTGGGCTCGTCCTGCAGCTCCGCCACCGCCTGCACGGCGTCCTCGGCCGGCGCGGTGCGCAGCCGATCGAACAGGCCGGCGAGTCGCACGCTGATCGGCGTCATCGCATTGCCGAGGTTGTGCAGCACGCCGTTGGCGAGTTCGGCAAAACCGGCCTGGAACGACTGATCGACGAGCTGGGTACGCGACTCGGAGACGCGCTCCACCATGCGATCGAACTCGCGGGCCAGCACGCCGAATTCGTCCCGGCGCTCGAGGTCGAGGCGGGTGGTCAGGTCCCGGTCCTTACCGAGCGCCACCGCGTGCTGCGTGAGGACGGCGAGCGGCCTCAAGATCGCACGGTTCAGCACCACGACCAGCAGGATGAGGATGGTGACGGCGGCGGCGATCAGGCAGCTCGATGCATAGGCCACCGCTGCGTGACCGCGCGCGCTGATGCGGCGCGGAACATCGACGCGCAGCCTCATGATCGGCTGTCCACGGACGTCGCGGAAGGCGTGGTAGACGCGGGTCGCCGCGTCGGTCTCGACCAGCTCCGACGCCGCCGCCTCCGGGCCCGGCGGCAGCAGGGCGAGATCCGCCTGGGCCTGCGCGCCGATGTCCCGCAGCACGGCCGGCGAGAGCAGCCGGCCCATCATCACCATGCCGCGCGCGGGTCCCCGGCCGGCGCCGTCGAGAATCGGGGCGGCCGCCAGCATCAGAATGCCTTTGTTGGTGGGCAACAGCCCGCGCGCGGATTCGCCGCTGCGCAGCTTCGCCCGCCAGGGAAAGTCGGCCGGCAACGCGCCATGCGCCGTCAGGTCGAGCTCGAGCGGCTGATCCGACTGCAGATCGAGTTCCTTCGTCTGCACGAACCGGCCGTCCCGATCGACGATGAGCAGGACGTTGGCGTTGAGCTCGCGCACTGCGATGTCGCTGATGTTGGCCGCGATGAATTCCGGGTTGTGATCCTCGACGAAGCGGTAGGTGTCGGCCCAGTTACCCCAGTCGGCCGCCGACAGCGACAGCTCGTTCAGCGTGCGCTCCAGCGCGTACTCGATGCGCCGCATGGCGGTATGCGCATCGGCACGCTCGAGCTCGGCGAAGCTCGGCATGACTACCTGCTTCTCCACCAGCACCTGGGCCAGTCCGAGGATCAGGAGGATCGCGCCGATCAGCGCGATGACTTTGGAGCGAATACTCACCAAATTAAGCTAAATCGAAACACTTTTTTCTTTGTGTCCTGGCCTCTCAAATTCCGCCGGCACGTGCCCGGGCAAGGACCGGGGAAGTGACGGACGTCACAGAACGGGATCCGTCAGCACGGCGGCCGGGGCCGCCGGCGCTCGCGGCGGCGCGGTTGCCGGAGCGTGCCGTGCCCTCGCGGGCGCACCCAAAATGCTATGTTCCGCACACCCCGTCGCCGGTAGAGAACCCATGACAACAACCCGACGTGCTTTCCTCGGATGGGCGGGCGCCGGCAGCGCGCTCGCGGCCGGCGCCCCGGCATTGGCCGGATCAGCCGAGCCGCGCACGTCCGGCCTGAGATCCATCACGGGCGCTGCCCAACCCATCACGACGCAGGAGCACGGCGCGCGGCTCGCCAAGGTCCAGAGCCTGATGCAGCAGCGCCGCATCGGCGCGCTGCTGGTCGAGCCGGGGGCGACGCTCGAATATTTCACCGGTATCCGCTGGCACCGGTCCGAGCGCACGACCGTTGCGCTGATCCCGGCCACCGGGCAGGTGGTGGTCGTCACGCCCTTCTTCGAGGAGCCCTCCATCCGCGAGACACTCAGGGTCGCCGCCGACGTGCGTCCCTGGAAGGAGGATGAGAGTCCCTTCGAGCTGATCGCCGGCGCACTGCGCGCGCCGCCGTCGGGCGCCGGCCCGCTCGCGGTCGAGGAGACGACGCGCTTCTTCATCGTCGATCGCGTCGCCAGAACATCGCCCGGAACGCCGAACGTGGTGCCGGGCGATGAGCTGGTGCGTGCCTGCCGGATGATCAAGTCGGCAGCGGAGCTTGCCCTGATGCAGGCGGCCAACGACGTCACGATTGCAGCACTGCGCCAGGTGCACGGGCGCATTGCCGCCGGCATGCAGGCGACCGACATCTTCGGCCTGGTGGTGAGCGCGACCGGGCAGCTCGGCGGCACACACGAGTTCACCCTGGTGCTGCTCAACGAGGCGAGCGCTTATCCGCATGGCTCGGGCAAGCCGCAGCAGGTGCGCGAGGGATCGGTGATCCTCATCGACACGGGCTGCAGCGTGTACGGCTACCAGTCCGACATCTCGCGCAGCTGGGTGTTCGGCGAGCCCTCGACCCGGCAGCGCGCGCTCTGGAACACGGTCAAGCGTGGCCAGCAGCTGGCACTGGAGACCGCCCGGCTCGACCGCCCGGTCGGCACCATCGACCGGGCGGTGCGCGGATATTATGAAGAGCAGGGCTGGAGCAAGGACTACGGCCTGCCCGGCCTGTCACATCGCACCGGCCACGGCATCGGCATGGACGTGCATGAGCCACCCTACCTGGTGCGCAACGACCCGACGCCGCTGCAGGCGGGAATGTGCTTCTCGGACGAGCCGGGACTCTACGTCCCCGGCGAGTTCGGCATCCGCCTCGAGGACTGCTGGCACATGACGGAGGCCGGACCCAGGCTCTTCACGCCGCTCGCTACGTCCATCGAGCAGCCCATCTGAGCGGCGGAGCGCTGCGCGCCTAATCCAGCTGTTTCCTCAGCGTCGCGACGTCGATGACGCTCCACTCCTCGACGATCCGCCCGCCGGCGAAGCGGAAGAAGGTCATGCCCTCGATCCCGATCCGGTCACCCTTTCCGGGCATGCCGCCCGCAGCCACGGTGTTGGTGCCGACTGCCTTCCAGTGCACGGCAACCAGGTCCTTGTCGGCAACCGTGCGCTCCACGATGACTTGCAGATCCGGCATGGCGGCGCGCCAAGAGAGGGTCGCCGCCCGGTCCTGCTCCTGGGTGTACTCGGCCGAGGCTCCGTGCGCCACGAAGTCAGGGCCGTAAATATCGCCGACGCCGTGGAAGCTCCCCTCGGCCATATATTCGAGGAAGACCCGCTTGGCGGTGCGCACGTTATCCGCAGTACCTGCCCGGGTGATCGGGCACAGCGAGAGACCCAGGGCGAGCGCGAGCCCTGCCGCGGCCATGCGCAGCGCAGGACTCCTCAATGCCGGCGGGCGCCATCGACCGCTCGCGCCCCTGGCCTCGGCAGCGTGCACCAGGTCGATCAGGGGTGATTGTCCTGCGCAACGGTGGACTGCAGATCGAGCCGCCCCGGGTCTACGATATTCTTGATGTCCCGGCACTGCGCGAGCGTGGCGCCCTTGTAGCTGTCCATGGGGAAGTGCTTCAGCTGCCAGGCTGCAAATCCCCACACGTCCAGGCCGGCCTTGATGTATCTGTCAGCGCGGTCAGCCGCCTCGCAGTCGTACTGCGACCGGTTGAGGTGCTGTTGGGTCTCGGTGAGCAGATCGGCGCGGGCTCTGACCTCGGCGCGCTGCAGGATCGACTCCTTGAGGCTCATGCTTCCCGGACGGTGCGAGCGGCGGTGAACCCTGAAGTCCGGGTCCTTGTAGGGGTCGGCATCTTCGGCCGGAGCCTCGGCAACGGGCTCGGCCGTGGGCAGCGGAGCGGCGGCCGTCTCCTCCTGAGCGGATGGTGATGGCGAAGCGTGCGCCGGCGCCGGTGAGTCCAGCATCGCGGCCAAAGTCGCGCTGCGCGCCGATTTGGCCGCGAAGTAATCACTCAGCGCCCAAACGCCGAGAGTGATCAGCGCGGCGCCTGCGCCGATCGGAGCGGCGTACTTGACGAAGCCGGCGATGATGGCCGGCCCCGGCGAGGGGGCGAGTGTGCGAAGGCGCGTGCGCACCTCATCACGCTGCACCCAGCCGGCAAACTGCCTGACGCTGTAGAGCACACCTTGGGCGACGATGAAGCCGAGGGCGCTGGCGATGACGAGTCGAGCCATGCTCATGACGGATACCGTACCCGCGCATTTACTGTGCCAAGTGAACATTTTGCAGGGTCGGGCCGATGGCCATCCGTGAGCGGGTTCACGCAGCCGGCGCGCGTACCGTGCATGCAGCACGCAATCGCTGCTCGCCCAGGACGACACGCTGATGCGCATGGCCGTGTGGCCTGCCAGAACGTACCGCCGCACCAGCACGTGCCGTCGCTCTGGATGCGCTCGATCACCCGGCGCGTGGGCGAACCGGCAGGTTCTCGGCATGAGATCGGCCAGACCTGCACGGCCCGGCAATACGGCCCGCTTTGGCGGTGCGGCAGCGGGCGCGGGACCTGAGGAAGCGTGACCTGCAACACGTCGGGGCGTGAGATCACGGAGCAAGGTATCGGAGGAAAAAGTCCAGGCGGAACACGATGTCACGTTTCACTTTCGCGTTTTTCGCGGCACTATTGACGCTGGCGGCGTCGGCGACTCCCGCCCCATTGATCCGCGCGAAGCTCGCGTACGCGAGCCGCGAGCAGCGGAAGCTGCGGGAGAACGCCCCACCGAAGCTGCGGATCCTGCACGGCGGGAAATGACGAGCGGTCCCGTTACCGACAGCGCAGAACCGCTCAGCGTTTGAGCGTGGAGTTCGGCATGGTCGCATTGCGCTTTTCCAGCGCAGCCAGCCGTTCCCGGGCTGCGCGAGGAAGCTTGGCTCCGCCCGATGCGGAAATCCTCGCACCGCGGGCCATCAGATCGCGGTACAGGCGCGATCTCGAGAGGACTGGCGCGTGAGTTTGACGGGTGCAGCAGCTGACAAGAGAGACTCCGTAGTCGCGCTGATCGATGAAGGCAATGCGCTGGAGGAACAGGGCCGGACCGCCGAGGCGATGGCGCGCTACGATGCTGCCGTTCAGGCGGACCCGCGATGCGCGCGGGCGCACCTGAACCGGGGCAACCTTTTGCTGGCGGGTGCCCGGATCGATGAAGCTCGTGCAGCCTACCAACAAGCCATCGTCTGCGACCCACAGTACGCCGCAGCCCACTTCAACCTGGGAAATCTCAACTTTCGTGCCGGCGAGGTTGAGCGCGCTCTGCACGACTACCAGGCCGCCGTCGCTATCAAGCCCGACTTTGCGGACGCGTTCGTGGCGATGGCGAATGCACTGGACAGGCTGGGACGCAGCTCCGAAGCAATAGAGAGCTACGAGCGCGCGCTGGCCATCAATCCAGGCTACGCCGAGGTGCATTTCAATCTCGGTCTGACGGCAGCGACTGCCGGGCGGCATGAGCTGGCCGTCGACAGCCTGCGCAGGGCGATTGACCCGCAGCCCGACTTTGCTGCGGCCCACTATGCCCTGGGCAAGGTGCTGGCCGGCCTCGGGCGGCTCGACGCGGCGGAGGAAACTCTTCGGCGCGCGTTGTCGATCGCGCCCGAGTCCGAAGGCACTGTATCCGACCTGGCGATGGTTCTCATGCTGCGCGGCAAGTCCTCCGAGGCGATTGAGCTGACAATGCGCTACCTCGAGCGCGCACCGACGGCGATTATCAAGAACGCTTTTACCAACTGCGTCGCGCGCACAAGATTTGTCAGCGACGACTCACTGGTTCGCGCTGCACTCACGGTTGCCCTCACCGAACCGTGGGCGCTTCCGTACACGCTGTGCCGGCCGGCACTCAGTCTGATCACGCTTGACTCACGGATTGCGAGTTGCGTCCGCCTCGCCAACGAGAGGTGGCCCGCACGGGTGCCGAAGGCAGCGTTGTTCGGTGCCGCGGGCCTCACCGCACTGGCAGGCGACCCCTTGCTGCGGGCATTGCTGGAAACAGTG
>DASPPI010000065.1:0-33460 GCA_035625615.1 Steroidobacteraceae bacterium
GGTGGGCCCGGTGACCAGCAGGATGCCGTGGGGCTTGTGGATGAGGTCGTCCATCGCGCTCTGGGTGCGCGGGTCCATCCCGAGGGAGTTGAGGTCGAGCTTGCCAGCCTGCTTATCGAGGATACGCAGCACCACGCGCTCGCCATGACCCGAGGGGATGGTCGAGACGCGTACGTCGACCGCCCGGCCGGCGATCTTGAGGCTGATGCGTCCATCCTGTGGCAGGCGCTTCTCGGCGATGTCGAGGCGCGACATCACCTTGATGCGCGACACCACCAGCGGCGCCACTGCGCGCTTCGACTGGAGCACCTCGCGCAGCACGCCGTCGATGCGGAAGCGAATGACCAGGCGGTTCTCGAACGGCTCGATGTGGATATCGGAGGCGTTCTCCTTGACCGCCTGGGTGAGCACGGCGTTGATCAGGCGGATGATCGGCGCATCGTCCTCGCTGTCGAGCAGGTCCGCCTGCTCGGGCAGCTCCTGCGCGAGATGCGCCAGGTCGGTGGTTTCGTCGAGCCCCTCGACCGCCTGCATGGCATCCGAGCCCGCCTCATACGCCTGGCGCAGCAGCTCATCGAACTGCGCGTCCGCAACGCGCTCGAGCCGCACCGAGCGGCGCAGGTAGCGGCGCACCTCGGCGAGCGCCTGGGGCGAGGCGGTATCGCGGTAGGTGCACTCCGCCACCCCATCGACCACCCGGTTGACGAGTACGCCATGGCGCTTGGCGAAGGCGAACGACAGCCGCCGTACGCCGTCGCCGGCGATACGGGTTGCAGCGGTTGGAGTCCCGGGGCCGTTGCTGCTCATTGATTGCCCTGCGGCGGTGGCGTGGCCACCGGGGGTGGCGGGGGTGGCGCAGGCTGAGCCGCGTTGCTGTCGGGAGCCGGCGAGCCCGGCGCGACCGCGACGCCTGCGCCGGCGGGCGTCTGCGCCGGCGGGCTGGCCGCCGGTGCGCTGCCCGTGCCACTACCGCCCGTCTTCGGCGTCGCCGCGCCGCTGCCGGGCGGCGGGGGTGGCGGCAGGGGCGGCAGCTGCGGTTGCGGCGTACCCGGCAGCAGCTTCGGGAAGGCGTTCTCGTACCCGCCCTGACCCTTCTGCTCTTCGATCAGGTAGTTGTACTTCTGCTCGGTCTCGAAGGCGGCCTGCGCGTCATCTCGCAGGATCTTCGGACGGATGAACACCATGAGGTTGTTCTTGGTCGCCGTGGTGTTACGGACCTTGAACAGATTGCCGATGATCGGAATGCTGCCGAGCAGCGGCACGCGCGTCTCGCCCCCGGTACGGTCGTTCTCGATGAGTCCGCCGAGCACCACGACGCCGCCGTCCTCGATGAGTACGGTGGTCGTGATGGTGCGCTTGTTGGTGACCAGGTCGACGGCGCCCGCCGGCTTGGTACCGAGGCTCGAGCTCTCGATCGACAGCTTCAGCGTCAGCTGCCTGCCCTCGGCGGAGATGGTCGGCGTCACCTTGAGGATGGTGCCGACGTCCTCGCGCTGGATGGTCTGGAACGGGTTGACGCCGGCCGACACACCACCGGTGCTCGCGGCGGTATTGGTGAACTGCCCGGTGATGAACGGCACCTCCTGCGTGACCTTCAGCTCCGCCTCCTGGTTGTCCATGGTCACGGCCGAGGGCGTGGAGATGATGTTGGTGTTGGTATCGGCCCGCAGCGCGCGCAGCATGGCGACGAAGTTCACGCCGCTGCCGGCGATGCGGCCGATGCCGATGGTGGCGCCCTGCAGCAGCGGCGTCGTGACGTTGCCGGTGTTCTGAATCGCCTGGGCGAGATCGACGATGCTCGTCCCGCTCACCGGGGCGACGAAGGCGCCGACCGGCACGTTGGTGTTGCCGTTGTTGTAGGCCGCCCAGTTGACGCCGAGATCGGCCTCCTTGCTGACGTCGATCTCGGCGAGGATCGCCTCGACCAGCACCTGCGGGCGGCGGATGTCGAGCTTGTCGATGATGCCCATGACGGCCCGCATCATCTTGGGCGGCGCAGTGATCACCAGCGCGTTGTTGGTCGGATCGGCCCACACCATGGCGCCCTTTTCCGCCTGCGCCGCCGCCCCGCCAGCAGCCGCGGCGCCCGGCGCGCCGGCCGCGCCGGCTGCGGCCTGAGCGATGCCGGTCATCTGCTCCTTGAGCTTCGGCGCGATCTTCTCCGCATTGGCGTAATGCAGGTAGCGCACGCGCGTATCGCCGCCGGCCTCGAGCGGAGTGTCGAGGTGCGCGATCAGGGCGCGCAGGCGCAGCCGCAGCGCCTGGTCGCCGCCGATCAGCACGCTGTTGGAGCGCTCATCGGCGACCACCTTGACTGCCCCGCCTTCGGCGCCGGCCGCACCCGCGTACAGGGAGTTCACCACGCGCACGATCTCGGCCGCGCCGGCATTGCTGAGCGGCACGATCTCGACGTCCTGGTTACCGATCTGATCGATGCGCCGGATGATGCGCATCATGCGGTTCACGTTGCTGGCGTGATCAGTGATGATGAGGATGTTGCCCGCCGGGTAAGCGGCCAGGTGTCCGTACTGCGGAATCATCGGCCGCAGGATCGGCACCAGCTGCGCGGCATTGACGTTGCGGACGTCGAGCACCTGGGTCACGATCTCGTCGGAGGTCGCGCTCACGCGATCGGGCAGGTCGATCGCCGGGATCTGGCGTGCGTTGGCATCGGGCAGGATCTTCACCACGTTGCCCGCGGGCACGGCGATGAAGCCGTATACCTGCAGGATCGACAGGAACGCCTCGTAGAACGCCGCCGGCGACATCGGGGTGGAGGACAGCATCGTCACCTGCGCGCGCACCCGCGGGTCGATGATGAAGTTCTTGCCGGTCGCCGCGCTCACGGCCTCGGCGATCTGCGTGATATCGGCGTCCTTGAAGTTCGGCGTGATGCGCTGCGACTGCGGCGCCGGCGGCGGCGGCTGTGCCGGGGCGAGCGGGACGCTCACCAGCACCGCGAGCGCGCACACCAAAACCGAATGTAAGCGTGTCGTCACCGCAATGTTCCCCCGCAACGAGCGCACCAGTCGCTACTGGCCGCCGCTCGGCGGTTCCGGGGACGCAGCGGTCGGCGGCTGATCCGCCGGCGGCGGCGCGGCCCCGGTCTGCGCCGCCTGTGACTGCGCGGCCAGGCTGTCCGCTTCCTGCGCGACCTGGGCGATGTTGAGGTTCAAATCTTCCTGGACCCCGCCGCGAATGACCGTGACGCGCGCCTCACTGGCGCTGGCGAGCGTGTGCAGAATCTGCTCGCCGCGGTCGCGGTCATCGAGCGGCGTGCCGTTGATGGCGGTCACCTGGTCGCCGGGGCGGAGCCCCAGGCGCATGAAGGCCTGGCGGTTGCGGCCGGGATAGACCCGAAAGCCGTTCATGTGGCCATGGTCCATCACCGGCTGCGGCCGCATGACGTCGGTGATCAGTCCGGGCTGCTCGGTGATCATGCGCCGCATGCGCTCGAGGGAGGGGTTCTCGGGCAGCGCTGCGGTCGAGGGGGCGGGCGCGGGCGCGCTCACCTTGCGGGGCAGCGCGAGCGACTCGAGCTGTCCGTCGCGATCGATCACTACGCGGTCGCTGTAGACCGAATGAAGCCGCGCCCCGCCGGGAACATTGTCTCCCACTGCATACACTTTCGCCGACTGTGCGGTCTGTCCGAGGATCGCCAGGCCATTTTGAGGATCGTCACCGGCGATGGTTCCGGTGAGCACGAGTGGAATGCTGGTCTGCGGGGCATTGGCGCCGTCCTGCTTCGGGGCCGGAGCGGTGCCGAACAGGTGGGCATTGGTGATGGCAGCCACGTCGAGCGCGTGCGATCGCATCGCCCGCATCCGGCCGGCGCCGCTGAGGGCGGCGGACGGCTGCGCAGCGCGTCGCCCGGCGGCAGCCAGGTCGGTCACGATCAGCGCCGCCTGCACGCCGAGCGCGAGCCCGAGCACCCAGGTGGCGACGCGCGGGCCTTCGCTCAGCAGCAGGGCGCGCCAGCGATCGTGCGCGGGAAGCCCCTCGAGCCAGGAGGTGGCGTTCATAGGCTTGAATGCATCAATCGTGGTCCCCGAGGCTCCCGGCCCAGCGGGGCGGTGCGCTGCGCGAGGGTCGCGCCGCTTCGAGCGCCCGGGCAATCATACGCAGGCACTGCTTGGGCTCTCAAGCGATTGTTTCTGCAGGAGTAACTACTCCACATTCCGGCAGACTTGTGTTGCCGTTTCGCGACCCCTATAAAGATCATCATGCCTGATCCGCATCCGGTCCGCCCCGACAGCGGTGTCGTCGTCGAAGAGGCGCGACCGGAGGTTAAACAGCCCCCGCTGTACCGGGTCGTGCTCCTGAATGACGACTACACCCCCATGGAGTTTGTGGTCGACGTGCTGGAAAAGTTCTTCACTATGAACCGTCCCACCGCAACGCGCATCATGCTCGAGGTGCACACCAAGGGTAAGGGGGTGTGCGGGGTCTTCACATACGAGATCGCAGAAACTAAGGTGGCGCAGGTGACGACCTACGCGCGCGATCATCAGCACCCGCTGATGTGTACTCTGGAGGAGGCCTGAGCTGCCGCCGCGCCGCGGTCGCTGGAACGGGTTTGACGCTGAACGCTCAGATTGAAAGGTGCCGCTGACGTGCTGTCCAATGAGCTCGAGTACTGTCTGAACGACGCGTTCCACCAGGCCCGCGAGGCGCGCCACGAGTACCTGACGGTCGAGCACCTGCTGCTCGCCATCCTCGACACGCCGAAGGTGCGCGAAGTGCTGCGCGCCTGCGGGGCGGACCTGGCGAAATTCAAGCAGGAGCTCAGGGATCACATCGAGCAGTCCACACCGAAGCTCGAGGAGGGTGAAGAGCGCGAGGTGCAGCCGACGCTCGGCTTCCAGCGCGTGCTGCAGCGGGCGGTGTTCCACGTGCAGTCGAGCGGCAAGAAGGAGGTCGGCGTCGGCAACGTGCTGGTGGCGATCTTCAGCGAGAAGCAGAGCCACGCCGTGTTCCTGCTCAACCGCCAGCACGTGACGCGCCTCGACGTGGTCAATTACATCTCCCACGGCCTGTCGAAAATCGCCGAGGAGAAGACCTCCGACAAGGACGATGCCGCCGGGGACGGCGACCGCGAGGGCGAGGGCGGCAGCGCGCTCGAGAAGTACACCACCAATCTCAACCGCATGGCGCAGGACGGGCGCATCGATCCGCTCATCGGCCGCAAGCTCGAGGTCGAGCGCACCATCGAGATCCTGTGCCGCCGCCGCAAGAACAACCCGCTCTACGTCGGCGAGGCCGGCGTGGGCAAGACCGCCATTGCCGAGGGGCTCGCGCGGCTGATCGTGGAGGGCCAGGTGCCCGAGGTGCTCACCGACTGCACCATCTTCGCGCTCGACATGGGCGCGCTGATCGCCGGCACCAAGTACCGCGGCGATTTCGAGAAGCGCCTCAAGGGCGTCATCACCGAGCTCAAGAAGCTTCCCGGGGCGATCCTGTTCATCGACGAGATCCACACGGTGATCGGGGCCGGGGCCGCCTCCGGCGGAGTCATGGATGCCTCCAACCTCATCAAGCCGGTGCTCGCCAACGGCGAGATCCGCTGCATCGGCTCGACCACCTACCAGGAGTACCGCCACATCTTCGAGAAGGATCATGCGCTTGCGCGGCGCTTCCAGAAGATCGACGTGGTCGAGCCCTCGGTGGCCGAGACCATCGACATTCTGTTCGGGCTCAAGCCGCGCTTCGAGGAGCATCACGGCATCACCTACGCGGACGAGGCGCTGCGAGCAGCGGCCGAGCTGGCGGCCCGTCACATCAATGAGCGCCATCTGCCCGATAAGGCCATCGACGTGGTGGATGAGGCGGGGGCGCGCGCGCGGCTGAAGCCGATGGCCGAGCGCGAATCGACCGTCGAGGTGCGCCACATCGAGGACGTGGTGGCGCGCATGGCGCGCATTCCGGCGAAGAGCGTGTCGATCTCCGATCGCGAGATCCTCAAGAACCTCGAGCGCAACCTGAAACTGGTGATCTTCGGACAGGACCAGGCCATCGAGGCGCTCGCCGCGGCCATCAAGATGGCGCGCTCGGGCCTCGGCGAGGCGCTCAAGCCCGTCGGCAGCTTCCTGTTCGCCGGCCCCACCGGCGTCGGCAAGACCGAGGTCACGCGCCAGCTCGCCATCGCGATGGGCGTGGAGTTCCTGCGCTTCGACATGTCCGAGTACATGGAGCGGCACACCGTGTCGCGCCTGATCGGCGCGCCCCCGGGCTACGTCGGCTTCGATCAGGGCGGCCTGCTCACGGAAGCCATCACCAAGCACCCGCATTGCGTCCTGTTGCTCGATGAGATCGAGAAGGCGCATCCGGACGTGTTCAACCTGCTGCTGCAGGTGATGGACCACGGCACGCTCACCGACAACAACGGCCGCAAGGCGGATTTCCGCCACGTGATCATCGTGATGACGACCAACGCCGGCGCCCAGGAGATGGCGCGCCCGTCGATCGGCTTCACGCACGCGGACAATGCGAGCGATGGCCTGGAGGCCATCCGGCGGATTTTCACGCCCGAGTTCCGCAATCGCCTCGACGCGGTCATCCAGTTCGCCGCGCTCGATCCGGTCACCATCGAGCGCGTGGTGGACAAGCTCATCCTGGAAGTGGAGTCCCAGCTCGAGCAGAAGGGCGTCCAGCTCACCCTCGACGACGCGGCGCGCCGCTGGATCGCCGCGAAGGGCTACGACGCGAAGATGGGCGCGCGCCCCATGGCGCGCACCATCCAGGAGCACATCAAGCGCCCGCTCGCCGAGGAGTTGCTGTTCGGGCGCCTCGCCAGCGGCGGCCAGGTGCGCGTGTCGGTCTCCGAGGACGGCAAGGAGCTGACCTTGAAGTGCGAGCCAGCGCAGGTGCCGGCGGTTCCGGCATAGCCTCGGGAGTCTCAGCGCCCGCGATAGATGATGCGGCCCTTGGTGAGGTCGTACGGCGTCATCTCGACGGTCACGGCATCGCCGGTGAGGATGCGGATGTAGTTTTTGCGCATCTTGCCCGAGATGTGCGCGGTCACGACGTGGCCATTCTTCAGCTTCACCCGGAAAGTCGTGTTGGGCAGGGTCTCGATGACCTCACCTTCCATCTGGATCGCGTCTTCTTTGGACATAGAGCCCTAAACGGCTTGCGGGGCGCGAATTGGAGCACAAGCGCGCGGCGCTGGCAATTTGCGGCCGGCGTCGCGTGTGCGCCGTCGGCGGCGCGCGCTCAAGGGGCCGCGAGCGGCGCGGCCGGGATGCGCACCTGCTCGCGCAGCAGCGCCTGAAACTGACTGCGCGGGATCGTGCGGGCACCGAGGCTCGCGAGATGACGCGAGGGGAGTTGACAGTCGATGACCGCCAGGCTGTTGCGCCGGCACACCGCGACCAGGTGCGCGAGCGCGGCCTTGGAGGCATCGCGTTCGCGGCTGAACATCGACTCCCCGAAGAACACGCCGCCGAGGCGCACGCCGTACAGGCCGCCGACCAGCGTGCCCGCGCGCCAGGTTTCGACGCTGTGAGCGCAGCCGCGGCGATGCAGTTCGAGGTAGGCTGCGCGCATCTCCGAGGTGATCCAGGTCCCGGGGCTGGCGGCGCGCGGCGCAGCGCAGCCGTCGATCACGGCGGCGAAATCGCGGTCGAGGGAGCAGCTGAAGCCCGCGTTGCGCAGCGTCTTGGCGAGGCTGCGGGTGCAATGAAATTCCTCCGGGAACAGCACCGCGCGCGGATCGGGCGACCACCACAGCACCGGCTGGCCGGGCGAGTACCAGGGGAAGATACCGCGGCGATAGGCGGCGATGAGTCGCTCGGGCGAGAGGTCCCCGCCGGCGGCCAGCAGCCCCGCCGGCTCCTCGAGTGCCTGCTCGAGGGGCGGGAACCACTCGGGCGCATCCTGCGGTGACAGCCAGGTGATGCTCTTCATGCTCGCTCCCCGGCCGCGCGACGCCCGCGATAGGGGACGTGGCTCTGCACCTCGAGCGCGTAGGCCTCGACCGCCGCGGCCTCGCGCGCCAGGTACTCGGCGATGGCGGCGCGCAATTCGGGGTCCGCGATGTAGTGCGCCGACCAGCTGATGGTCGGCTCGAAGCCGCGGCTCACCTTGTGCTCACCCTGGGTGCCCGGCTCGAAACGCGCGAGGCGCCGCTCGATGCAGAACTCGATCCCCTGGTGATAGCAGGTCTCGAAGTGCAGGCTGTGGTAGTCGGCCGCCGCGCCCCAGTAGCGGCCGAACAGCGCCTCCCGCGAGCAGAAGAAAACCGCCGCCGCGACCACGGTGCGCCCGTGCAGCGCGAGCTTCACCATCAGCGACTCGGGGAGCGTGCGCGCCGCGTCGCTGAAGAAGGTGCGCCCCAGGTAGGGCTCGTGGCCGTGACGCAGGAAGGTGTCGCGGTGCAGCTCGTAGACGCGATCGAGGAGCGCTTCGTCGAGCTCCCCGCCGAGGCGCGTCTCGATGCGCACGCCGGCATCCTGGACGCGCCGCCGCTCGCGGCGGGCTTTCTTGCGCTTTTCCGCCGTGAACGTGCCGAGGTAATCCTCGAAGCTGGTGTAGCCGCGGTTGGTCCAGTGAAACTGGCAGTCGCGCCGCAGCAGCCAGCCGCGCCGCGCGCACGCGACGCGTGCCGCCTCGTCGAGGAACAGCGCATGCACGCCCGAGAGACCGTGGCTCAGCGCGTGGCGCTCGAGCTCGGCAAGCAGCCGCGTGGCGTAAGTCTCGCGGTCGAGGTCGGCGCGCACCAGCAGCCGCGGCCCGGTGGCGGGGGTGAACGGGGCCGCCAGGGTCAGCTTGGGGTAGTAGCGTCGCCCGAGCCGCTCGTAGCCGCGGGCCCAGGCGAAATCGAACACGAACTCGCCGAACGAATGCCGCTTGACGAAGGCCGCGGCCGCCGCCGCGAGGCCGTGCGCATCGCGCAGCGTGAGGTAGCGCGGCTCCCAGCCGCTGCCCGGGCCGACGCAGTGCGAGCGCTCGAGCGCCGCCAGAAACTCGTGGCGCGTGAAGGGATTATCGCCGGCGCCGAGCGCGTTCCACTCGCCGGCGCCGAGACTCTGAATGCTGCGGTGAAACTCAGCTCTGTCCATGACGCAGGCGCGCTCGGCTAGCGCTGCGGCTCCGCGGCGAGGCTCTCGAGGTAGCGGTCCGCATCGAGCGCCGCCATGCAGCCGGCGCCGGCCGAGGTGATGGCCTGACGGTAGACGTGATCGGCGACGTCGCCGGCCGCGAACACACCCGCGACGCTGGTGGCGGTGGCGTCGCCGTCGAGTCCGGCGCGCACGGTGAGGTAGCCCTCGCGCATGGCGAGCTGTCCGGTGAACAGCGCCGTGTTCGGCGTATGGCCGATCGCCACGAACAGGCCAGTCACCGCCAGCTGCTGCGATCCGCCGCCGCTGGGCGCGCGCAGGCGCACGCCGGTGACGCCCCCCTCGTTGCCGAGCACCTCCTCGACGGTGTGGTTCCAGATCACTGCGATCTTGCCGGCCTGCACTTCGCGGAACAGCCGCTCCTGGAGGATCTTCTCCGCGCGCAGCCGGTCGCGACGGTGGACCAGCGTGACGTGCTGCGCGATGTGCGACAGGTAGAGCGCCTCTTCGACCGCCGTGTTGCCGCCGCCGACCACCGCGACGCGCTGGCCGCGAAAGAAAAACCCGTCGCAGGTGGCGCACGCCGACACCCCGCGGCCGCGGAACCTCTCCTCGGAGGGCAGCCCGAGGTACTTGGCGGCGGCGCCGGTAGCGATGATGAGTGCATCGCAGCTGTAGTGACCGGCGTCGCCCACCAGCCGGAACGGTCGCACCGACAAGTCGACCGACTGCACCTGGTCGTTGATGATCTCGGTCGCGAAGCGCTCGGCGTGACGCTTCATGCGCTCCATGAGCGCCGGGCCCTGCAGGCCCTCGACGTCGCCCGGCCAGTTGTCGACCTCGGTCGTGGTCATCAGCTGCCCGCCCTGCTCGACCCCGGTGATCAGCAGCGGCGTGCGATTGGCGCGCGCGGCGTACACCGCCGCACTGTAGCCGGCCGGGCCCGAGCCGAGGATGATGAGGCGACTGTGCCGGGTGCTCGTCATGGGTTCCTCATGTTACCAAGGCCTCTATAATGGCAGCCGTCTTTCTTCAGATGGAGTTCTCTTCCTTTGACTGATTCCTCCGCGCCGGCGCACAGCGCTGTGCGCCTGTCAACGGCGGTGAGCCGCGGCCTGCGCGAGAGCGCCATCATCGTGCTCGCCATCGTGGCGCTGGTGCTGTTCATGGCGCTCATCACCTACAGCCCCGATGACCCGGGCTTCTCCTACACCGGCAGTTCCGCGCCCGTTCACAATCGCATCGGGGTCGTTGGCGCCTGGCTTGCCGACGTGCTGTTCTTTCTCTTCGGACGGCCGGCGTTTCTGTTCCCGGTGGTTCTCGGTGCGGCCTGCTGGGCCATGCAGCGGCGCACTGCCGCCGAGAGTACTTCGCACGCCAACACACTGGTGCGCGTGCTGGGGTTCCTGCTGGTGCTGGTGGCCAGCTGCGCACTCACGACGCTGCACTGGCAGCCGGGGGCACTGCGCCAGAGTGCCGGCGGGGTGGTCGGCAGCGTGGTGGGCGAAGGCCTGGCGGCGGGTCTGGACTTCCTCGGCGCCACGCTGCTCATGATTGCCGCCTGGATGGCCGGCCTGGCGCTCGCTTTCGGGGTGTCGTGGCTCACCATCATGGACCGGATGGGAGCGGCGGCCTGGGCGGGGATCGGCTGGCTGCGGGGCCGCCGCAGCTCCGCGCGCGATGCCGCCGAAGGACGCGAGCGCCGCCAGGCGCGCAAGGAGGCGGTGGAGAGTCTGCAGAAGAAATCCGCCGCACGCACCCCGCCGCGCATCGAGTCGCCAGCGCCGCTGGTGGAAAAAAGTGCGCGCGTGGAGCGCGAGCGCCAGGTACCGCTGTTCGAACCACCCAAGGCGAGCGAGTTGCCGCCGCTCAAGCTGCTGGATGATCCGCCGCCGCGCGAGCCGCTGTATTCCGCCGAGGCGCTCGAGGCGCTGTCGCGCCTGGTGGAGATGAAGCTCAAGGACTTCGCCATCGACGCCGAGGTCGTGGCGGTACAGCCGGGCCCGGTGGTGACGCGCTTCGAGCTGCGCCCGGCGCCCGGGGTGAAGGCCAGCCAGATCACCGCGCTCGCCAAGGACCTGGCGCGCGCTCTGTCGGTGCTGTCGGTGCGCGTCGTGGAGGTCATTCCCGGCAAGAGCGTGATGGGCCTGGAGATCGCCAACGAGAAGCGCGAGGTCGTGACGCTCGGAGAGATCATCCGCTCGAAGGCTTACGATGAGCTGCACTCCCCGCTGGCACTGGCGCTCGGCAAGGATATCGGCGGACAGCCGGTGGTTGCCGACCTCACGCGCATGCCGCACCTGCTGATCGCCGGGACCACCGGCTCGGGCAAGTCGGTCGGGCTCAACGCCATGGTGCTGTCGCTGCTGTACAAGTCCGCCGCCGAGCAGGTGCGCCTCATCATGATCGACCCCAAGATGCTCGAGCTCTCGGTGTACGAGGGTATCCCGCACCTGCTGGCGCCGGTCGTCACCGACATGAAGCAGGCGGCCAACGCGCTGCGCTGGTGCGTGGCCGAGATGGAGCGGCGCTACCAGCTCATGGCCGCCCTCGGCGTGCGCAACATCGTCGGCTTCAATCGCCGCGTGAAGGAGGCGAGCGACGCCGGCAAGCCGCTGCGCGACCCGCTCATGATGCTCAAGGCGGCGAACGACCCGACTATCGATCAACGCGAGATCCCGGACCTGACCCCGCTGCCCTACGTGGTCGTGGTGGTGGACGAGCTCGCCGACCTCATGCTGGTGGTCGGCAAGAAGGTCGAGGAGCTGATCACCCGCCTGGCGCAGAAGGCGCGTGCCTCGGGGATCCACCTGGTGCTCGCCACGCAGCGGCCTTCGGTCGACGTCATCACCGGTCTCATCAAGGCGAACATCCCCTGCCGCATCGCCTTTCAGGTCTCGGCGCGCGTCGATTCGCGCACGATCCTCGACCAGATGGGCGCAGAGACGCTGCTGGGGCACGGCGACATGCTGTACCTGCCGCCGGGCACCTCGCTGCCGACACGTGTGCACGGCGCCTTCGTGTCCGATCAGGAAGTGCATCGGGTCGTCGAGGCGCTGAAGACGCCCGCTCCGCCCGATTACATCGAGGAGGTGCTGTCGGGCCCGCGCACCCCGATTCCGGGTCTCGGCGGCGATGACGGCGAGGGGGGTGGCGGCAACGGCGCGGACGAGGCCGAGGCCGATCCGCTCTACGACGAGGCGGTGCGCATCGTCACCACCGAGCGCAAGCCCTCGATCTCGTACGTGCAGCGGCGGCTGAAGATCGGCTACAACCGCGCGGCGCGGCTGCTCGAAGCGATGGAGCTGGCGGGCCTGGTCGGGCCGCTGCAGCCGAACGGCGCGCGCGACGTACTGGTGCCGGCGCCGCCGGAGGACTGAAGTGCCGAGCTCAGGCGCGAGCGTAAATGAGGATTTTCGGGGGGCCGCGCCGGCGCGGAATGCCACGGCTGAGCGGACGCCAGCTCCGCGCCAGGGAAGGCGCGCCCGCAGCCTACATGGACGTACTTGCGGCGGCCCCGAAAATCCTCATTTACGCTCGCGCTTTTTGGCTCTCGCACTGCTCTGTCTGACCGCCGTGCCCGTGGCCCCCGCAGCGACGGCGGCGAGTTCCCCCGCCACGCCGCTCGATCAATACCTCGACAACCTCCACACGCTGCGCACCACCTTCCTGCAGACCCTCGCCGATGCGCACGGTCACGAGATCGATCGCGCCACGGGCACGCTCATCGTGCAGCGCCCGGGCAAGTTCAGCTGGGACGTCCATCCGCAGCCGGCGGCGGCGGATGCGGTCGCCGGGCAGCTCATGGTCTGCGACGGCGTCAATCTGTGGTTCCTCGACCGCGACCTCAAGCAGGTGACCGTCAAGCCGGTGGATGCGGCCCTGTCAGCCACGCCCGCGATGCTGCTGTCGGGCGCGGTCGACGTGCGCAAGAGCTTCACCATCACCCGCGCCGGGCAGCGCATGGGGCTCGATTGGGTACTGGTGGAGCCGAGCGGCGCGCAGGCCGATTTCCGCAGCGCGCTGTTCGGGTTCGAGCACGGGGATCTCAAGCGCATGATCCTCGAGGACAAGCTCGACCAGACCGCTACCATCGTTTTCGAGAAGATCGAGCGCAACGGTCCGGTGAGCCCGCTTGAGGTGAGCTTCCGGCCGCCGGCCGGGGCCGACGTGATCGGCACGCCGCGCAAGTGAGCGATCCGCTGCGACCACTGGCGGACCGCATGCGGCCGCGATCGCTCAAGGAGTTCGTCGGCCAGCGGCACGTTCTCGGTCCGGGCAAGCCGCTCAGCGCCGGCATCGAGGCCGGGCAGCTGCATTCGCTCATCCTGTGGGGCCCGCCGGGCACCGGCAAGACCACGCTGGCGCGGCTCATCGCGCAGGCTTCCAATGCGCAGTTCATCGCGCTCTCGGCGGTGCTGGCGGGCGTCAAGGATATCCGTGCGGCCGTCGAGCAGGCGCGCACGGCGCGCGCACGCGAGGGAAGGCCGACGCTGCTGTTCCTCGACGAGGTGCACCGCTTCAACAAGGCACAGCAGGACACCTTCCTGCCCTTTCTCGAGGACGGCACGCTCACATTCGTCGGCGCGACGACCGAGAATCCCTCGTTCGAGGTGATCAGCGCGCTGCTGTCGCGCGCGCGCGTCTACGTGCTGCGGCCGCTGTCGCTCGAGGATCTGACGGCGTTGCTCCGTACGGCGCTCACCGATGCCGAGCGCGGGCTCGGCGCCGCGCACCTCGAGGCCGAGCCGGCCGCGCTCGACCTGATCGCGCGCGCCGCGGACGGCGATGCGCGCCGCGCGCTCAACATGCTGGAGCTGGCGGCGGGACTGACCGAGGCGGCGGCCGCGGGCCGGGTGGTGACACTCGCCGTGGCACAGGAGGTGGCGAGCGGTAGCCACCGGCGCTTCGACAAGGGCGGCGATCAGTTCTATGAGCAGATCTCGGCGCTGCACAAGGCGGTGCGCGGATCCGATCCCGACGGGGCGCTTTACTGGATGTGCCGCATGCTCGACGGCGGCTGCGACCCCCTGTACATCGCGCGCCGCGTGGCAAGGATGGCGGTGGAGGACATCGGACTCGCCGATCCGCGCGCCTTTGCGCTCAGCCTCGATGCCTGGGAGGCTTACGAGCGCATGGGCACCCCGGAGGGCGAGCTGGCGATCGCCACCGCCGTCGTGTACCTCGCGTGCGCTCCGAAGAGCAACGCGGTGTACGTCGCCATGGGCGAGGCCATGGCCGACGTCGGCGAATTCGGCTCACTCGAGGTACCTCTGCGGCTGCGCAACGCACCGACGCGCCTGATGAAGAACCTGGGCTACGGGCGCGATTACCGCTACGCGCACGATGAGCCGGACGCCTTCGCCGCGGGCGAGCGCTACCTGCCGGATGACATGCCGGATCGGCGATACTACCGACCGGTACCCCGCGGGCTCGAAGTGAAGATCGGCGAGGCGCTGGCGCGGCTGCGGGCGCGCACTTCCTCGAAGGGCTGAGCAGTGATCGATCCGAAGCTGTTGCGCACCGACCCGGACACGGTGGCACGCAATCTCGCGCGCCGCGGTTTCACGCTCGATGTGGCGGCGCTGCGGGCGCTCGAGGACAAGCGCAAGCCCTGGGCGGTGGAGGTGGACCGGCTGCGGGCTGAGCGCAACGCCCACGCGAAGGCGGTCGGTCAGGCGAAGGCGCGTGGCGAGGATGTGGCCGCGCTCATCGCCAGGGGCGAAAACCTGACGGCAGGTCTCGCGCGCGCGGAGGCCGAGCTGAGCGCCGTGCAGCAGGAGCTCGAGCAGTGGCAGCTCGGGCTTCCCAACCTGCTGCACGACTCGGTGCCGGAGGGCCGCGATGAAAGTGCCAACCGGGAGGAGAGCCGCTGGGGCGAGCCGCGCAACTTCCCGTTCCAGCCGCGCGATCACGTGGAGATCGGTGAGCGGCTCGGGGGACTGGACTTCGAGGCCGCAGCGCGCATCTCCGGCGCACGCTTCGTGGTGATGCGCGGGGCGGTGGCGCGGCTGCACCGCGCGCTGGCGCAGTTCATGCTCGACCTGCATACCCGCGAGCACGGCTACACCGAGGTGCACGTGCCCTACATGGTGCGCCCGGATGCGCTGGTGGGCACCGGACAGCTGCCGAAATTCGAGCAGGACCTGTTCGCCGTGCGCAGCGTGCCGCCCTATTTCCTCATCCCGACCGCCGAGGTGCCGGTGACCAACCTGGTCCGCGGCGAGATCGTGCCGGCGCAGGCGTTGCCGCTGAAGTGGGTGGCGTATACGCCGTGCTTCCGCTCCGAGGCGGGCGCAGCCGGCAAGGACGCGCGCGGCATGATCCGCAATCACCAGTTCGACAAGGTCGAACTGGTGCAGATCGTGCGCCCCGCCGATTCCTATGCGGCGCTCGAGCAGCTGACCACGCACGCCGAAACCGTGCTGCGGCGGCTGACAATTCCCTACCGCAGGGTGGCGCTGTGCGCCGGCGACGTCGGCTTCGCCAGCGCCAAGACCTACGACCTCGAGGCGTGGCTGCCCTCGCAGCAGCGCTACCGCGAGATCTCCTCGTGCAGCAACTTCGAGGCCTTCCAGGCGCGGCGCATGCAGGCGCGCTGGCGCAACCCGGAGGGCGGCAAACCCGAGCCGGTACACACGCTCAACGGCTCGGGGCTCGCGGTGGGTCGCACGCTGGTAGCGCTGCTCGAGAACTTCCAGAACGAGGATGGCTCGGTAAGCGTGCCGCCCGCGCTGCAGCCGTGGACGGGCGGGCTGACGCACCTCTCGGCGTAGCTATCGATAATCGATAACTCTTATACTGCAGCGCAAATGAAGCGCCCGCAGCGCAAGCCGCGCCCGGGGCGCGCGCGCGACCCGCTGTTCAACAGCTCGGTGGAGAAGGCGCTGGCCATCCTCGAGGCTTTCGGCGGCGAGCGGCGCGCTCTGAATCTCCCCGAGCTCGGCGCCAGCGCCGGCGTGACGACCAGCTCGGCGCAGCGCTGCACGCACACCCTGGTGCGCCTCGGCTATGTGAAGCGCGATGCGCGGCTGCGCCGTTGGGTGCTGACCCCGCGCGCCCTCAAGCTCTCGGAGGCGTACCTGTCGGGCCACACGCTGCTCGAGCAGGCCACCACGCACCTCATCGACCTGAATCAGGCGAGCGGGGAATCCGTGAGCCTGTCGGAGCCCGACGGCGCGGACATGGTCTTCATCGCGCGTTTCCCGAGCCTGAAGCGCTTCTACATCCATATGCCGGTGGGCCGGCGGCTGCCGATGTACTGCACCGCTTCGGGGCGCGCCTACCTGTCGGCACTGCCGCCGGCGGCGGCGCGGAGGCTGTTGCGCGCCTCGAAGCTGCGCGCGCTTACGCCTTTCACCGTGACCGACCCGCGACAGATCTGGAGGCGTATTCAGGCCGCGCGCGCGGCCGGTTATGCCTGGTCGGACCAGGAGTGTTACCGCGGCGACCTGACGATCGCCGCCCCGGTGCTCGGGGAGGATGGGCGGCCGCTGGGGGCGGTGAATGTCTCGGCGCCCACGAGCCGCTGGACACTGGCGGAGTTACGATCGAAGCTTGCGCCGCTGCTGCTACAGACGGCGCGCGCGACCTCGAGCGGCTCCGCACCGCGGCTGCGCCGCCGCTGACCGAACCTCAAGGGAGACCGCATGCCGGAACTCAGCCGCTCACTGCAGCCGCGTCATATCACCATGATCTCGATCGGCGGCATTATCGGGGCGGGCCTGTTCGTCGGCAGCAGCGCCTCGATCGCCGTCACCGGGCCGGCGATCGTGCTGAGCTACCTCATCACCGGGACGCTGGTGCTGCTGGTGATGCGGATGCTCGGCGAGATGGCAGTCAGCCTGCCGGCGGTGCGCTCGTTCAGCGAGTTTGCGCGGGCGGGCCTCGGTCCCTGGGCGGGGTTCGTGGCCGGCTGGCTGTACTGGTACTTCTGGATGATCGTCGTGCCGGTCGAGGCGATCGCCGGCGCCAACATCCTGCACGGCTGGCTGGGGCTCCCGCCGTGGCTGCTGGGGCTACTGCTCATGGGCGTAATGACCGCGGTGAACCTCATGTCGGCGCGCTCGTACGGGGAGTTCGAGTTCTGGTTCGCCTCGATCAAGGTCGCGGCCATTCTGGTGTTCATTGCGCTGGCGGCGGCGTTCGCCTGCGGGTTCAGCTCGCCCACTGGCCCGACGTTTGCCAACCTGACTGCCTATGGCGGCTTCATGCCCAAGGGGTCGGTGTCGGTGCTCGCGGGCGCCGTGACCGTGTACTTCTCACTCACCGGCGCGGAGATCACCACCATCGCCGCAGCCGAGTCGCGGGAGGGGGCGCGCGCGGTGGCCCGTCTGAGCAGCTCCGTCATCGTGCGCATCCTCACCTTCTACGTCGGCTCGGTGCTGCTCATCGTCACGGTGGTGCCGTGGGTGCGCATCCGTCCCGGCGAGTCGCCATTCACCCTGGCGCTCATCACCATGCATTTCAGGTGGGCGAGCCTCGCCATGAGCGCGATCATCCTCACCGCGGTACTGTCGTGTCTCAACTCGGCTTTCTATGTGTGCTCGCGCGTGCTGTTCGTGCTGGCCGAGCACGGCGATGCGCCGCAGTGGCTGGTGCAGCTCAACGGGCGCCGCGTGCCGACGCGCTCGGTGTGGATGGGCAGCGTCGCCGGCGTGCTCGGGATCCTCGCGGCGATCACTTCCTCGCAAACCGTGTTCGCCTTCCTGGTGAACGCCTCCGGCGCGCTGATGGTGTTCATCTATATGATCGTCGCCCTGGCGCACATCCGCCTGCGGCGCGAGCGCGAGGCGCGCGGCGCACCCGAGCCGGCGCTGTCGATGTGGCTGTTTCCCTGGGCGAGCTATGCGGCGGTCGCCGGCATGAGTGCGGTGCTGATCGCCATGGCATTCACCCCCGGGGAGCTCACGCAGGAGCTGCGCTGGAGCGTCGTGTCGCTCGCGGTGGCGTATGCCGCCTTTCTCGCGGTCGATGCACGGCGCAAGGCGCGCCCGGGGCGCCTGACACACGCGACACCCCGGGGACAGCACTCATGACAGCAACTTCGGTCACGCGACGGCGGTTCATCCTGACATCGGCGGCCGCCGGCGGCGCGCTGGTGCTCGGCGTGGCCCTGGAGCGGCTGGGCCGGCGCAAGGGCGCCGCGGCGAAAGCCGGTGCGCTGAATGCCTACGTGCGCATCGCCCCGAGCGGGCAGGTGACGCTGGTCATGCCGAAGGTCGAGATGGGGCAGGGCACCTGGACCTCGCTGCCGATGCTCATCGCGGAGGAGCTTGAGGTCGATCTCGCCTCGATCACCGTCGAACCGGCGCCCCCCAACCCGGCGGTCTACGGTTTCCCGGTCGACGCGGATGCCTATGGCTTCGGGGTCGATCCCGCCGCTCATGGCTTCGCACGAGACCAGGCCACCGGGGGCTCGCGGTCGATCATTCAGTGCTGGCTGCCGCTGCGGCAGGCGGGCGCGACCGCGCGGGTGATGCTGGTCCAGGCAGCCGCCCGGCGCTGGCGGGTGCCGGTGCGGGAGTGTGAGGCCGCGCGCGGGGAGGTGATCCACACCGCCTCCGGCCGCCACCTGAGTTACGGTGCGCTGTCGGCCGCTGCCGCGGCGCTGCCGCTGCCGCCGGTTCCGCCCCTCAAGGCGCCGCAGGATTTCAAGGTGATCGGGCGAGCCACGCCGCGGCGTGACACTCCTGCGAAGGTGAACGGCAGCGCGCTGTTCGGCATCGACGTGCGCCCGCCGCATGCCAAAGTCGCGCTCATTGCGATCTCGCCCGTGGAGGGCGGCACCATTGCCGAGCTCGCCGGCGATGCGGCGCTCGGCGTGCGCGGTGTCACCCAGATCGTCAACGAAGGCGATTGTGTTGCGGTGGTTGGCGACGACACCTGGGCGGCGATCAAGGGGATGAGAGCGCTCGCGCCGCGCTGGGACGACGGGCCGAACGCGGCGCTGCAGCAGGCGGCCCTGGTCGCGGAGCTCGAGGCCGCCGCACGCGAGGCCGGCGTCGTGGCCAACCGCAAGGGCAGTCCGGCAGCCGCCGCCGCGCACGCTGCAACGCACGTGGAGGCCGTCTTTCACCAGCCGTTTCTCGCCCACGCGACGCTCGAACCGATGAACTGCACGGTCGACTGGCGCAAAGACGAATGTGAAATCTGGGTCGGCACCCAGGTGCCCGACCGCGCCGTCGCGAAACTCGCCGCTCTCGGCCTGAAGCCCGAGCAGATCCGCCTGCACAATCAGCTGATCGGCGGCGGCTTTGGACGGCGGCTGGAGGTGGACGGGATCGTGCTCTCGGCGCGCGTTGCGCGTCATGTGACGGGCCCGGTGCGAGTGCTGTGGAGTCGCGAGGAGGATATCCGGCACGACCGTTACCGGCCGTACTACGTCGATCGGCTGTCGGCCGCGCTCGATGCGCATGGCAGCATTCTCAGCTGGCGCCACACCATAGCGGGGCCGGCGGTGAGTGCCATCTATTACGGACTGCCGCTGAAGAACGGCGTGGACAACGATGCGGTGGAAGCCGCCGCGGATACCGTTTATGAGCTGCAGAACATGGAGACCCGCTTCGTGCGTCACGACCCGCAGGGGGTGCAGACCTGCTGGTGGCGCGGCGTCGGGCCGACGCGCAGCGTATTCGTCGTCGAGAGCTTCATGGACGAGATCGCTGCGGCGGCGCGCCAGGACCCGGTACGCTACCGCCGCGCACTGCTGCCGTCCTCGCCGCGCATGCGGGCAGTGCTCGAGCTCGCGGCCGACCGCGCGGGCTGGGGAGTGGCACTACCGGCGGGCAGCGGACGCGGGGTGTCCATCCAGTACGCCTTCGGCAGCTACCTGGCGCAGGTGGTGGAAGTAAGCGTCAGTGCCCAGGGACCGCCGCGCGTCGAGCGGGTGGTGTGCGCCATGGACTGCGGTCAGATGGTGAACCCCGACACCGTACGGGCACAGCTGGAAGGCGGGGTGACGTTCGGCCTGAGCGCCGCGCTCGGCAACGAGATCACGATCGCCAACGGGCGCGTGCAGCAGAGCAACTTCAATGACTTCCCGTCACTGCGCATGAGCGAGGCCCCGCGCATCGAGACGCATCTGGTATCGAGCGGTGAGGCGCCCGGGGGAATCGGTGAGAGCGGCACCGCCTGCGTGGCGGCGGCGCTGTGCAACGCGATCTATGCGGCCACCGGCAAGCGCGTGCGCACATTGCCGGTGAGCCGCGGCCTGCACGTCTAAGGGGCGCGCTTGAGATTCAGATGATCTTGTGACTACAGTGCCGGGTCGAATACCAACTCTAAGATCAGCAGGGGAGACGTTATGCGGCGCAGGCACGATAGCGAGGACACTCGCGCGCTGAAGAAGACAGTCACCCTCGCCGGCGCGGCGCTGCTTGCGCTGGCGGGCGCGGTCGGCACCGCCCCCGCGCAGGAGCAGAAGGCTGAGCAGACGGAGGCCACCGAGGCGCCCAGCGGCGCGTTGCAGGAAGTCACGGTGACGGCCACTCGTCACGAGGAGAGCCTCAGCAAGGTGCCCCTCAGCATCACGGCGCTGACCCAGGAAGCCCTCGATGACCGCGGCATCAAGGACTTCACCGAGATCGCCCGCTTCACGCCCGGCGTGAACTTCGACAACTCGGGCACCAACAACATCTCGATCCGCGGCATCTCCTCGACCGGCGGCGCCGGCACGACCGGCATCTATCTCGATGACACGCCCATCCAGATGCGCGCGCTCGCCTTCAACCCCGACGAGGCGCTGCCGAAATCCTTCGACATCGATCGCGTGGAAGTGCTGCGCGGACCGCAGGGGACGCTGTTCGGCGCCGGCTCCGAGGGCGGAACGGTGCGCTACCTCACCACCCAGCCGAGCCTCACCAAGACCACCAGCTACGGGCGCTTCGAGACCTCCTATACCGAGTACGGCACGCCGAACTACGAGGCCGGCGCAGCGATCGGCGGGCCGCTGGTGACGGGGACACTCGGCGGACGGTTCGCGGCCTCGTTCCGCGACGACGGTGGCTGGATCAACCGCATCGACCCGACCACGCTCGACACCGTGCAGAAGAACGCCAACTACGTGAAGACCTGGCTGCTGCGCGGAGCGCTGCTGTGGGCGCCGAACGAGCACTGGTCGCTCACGCCGGGCATCTACTATCAGAACCAGGATCGCAACGATATCAACAATTACTGGCCCATCTATTCGAATCCGTCCAGTGGCAGTTTCCTCAATGCCGACCCCTCGCAGCGCGAGACCCCCGACAAGTTCTATCTGGCGTCGCTCAAGATCCAGGGAGATGTCGGCTCCAACGCGCAGCTGATTTCCAACACCGCGTACTATCATCGCGAGGAGCAGACCGGCTACGAAGGCACCCTCTACAATCTCGGTTTTTATCAGGCGCAGCCCAATGCGCCCGGCGCTACGCCGGTAATTCCCCTATCGAGCTTCCTACCTGGTGTTTTCCCGATGTTGAGTGCCACCGGCGTGCACCTGCCCGCTGGTGCGCTCGACTACCGGTCCCCGTCGTCGATCAACAACGGACAGATGAACATCTCCGAGGAGATTCGCCTGCAGTCGACCGACCCGGCGGCGAAACTCATCTGGACAACCGGCATCTTCGTGACCGTGAACCGCCAGCAGTACCTCGAGCAGATTCACGATCCCCAACTCAGCCAGCTGATCACCGCCGCGACCGGAATCCCTGGCCCCGGAACGCTCAACATTCCTGACATTTTCACCGTTTACTACGATCCCACCTTCCCGCAAGATTCGTACTTCCTGATGACGTACGCCCAGGACAAGCAATACGCCTGGTTCGGCGAGGGAACCTACTCGCTCACCGACCGCCTGAAGCTCACGGCCGGCCTACGTGTGTCGAGCGACCAGTTCTACTTCAACACGCTCACCGGCGGACCACAGCTGTTCGGTCCGACACGCACCGGCAATGGCAGTATCGGCCAAACCGCGACCACGCCCAAGGTGAGCCTGCAGTTCCAGGCGGACCCGCAGGACCTGTACTACGCCACCTACGCCAAGGGCTTCCGTCCGGGGGGCGCCAACAATCCCATCCCCTATGCAGCCTGTCAGCAGGACTTCATCAATTTCGGCATTCCCGGCGCCCCGCAGACCTACAGCTCTGACACCGTCAACAGCTACGAGATCGGTGCCAAGAACAACTTCGACAATCGCGTCAGGATCGCCAGCAGCATCTATTACATCAAGTGGAACAACATCCAGCAGACCGTCATTCCGCCGATCTGCGAGATCTCGTTCATCGCCAATCTCGGCCAGGCGGTGGCCAAAGGCGCGGACCTTCAGGCAGAGATCGCCGCCACTGACCACCTGAGCCTCGAACTCGCGGCCGGGTACACCGATGCGCGCTACACGGCGGAGTCGCGCCTCAGCCCCACGGAGCAGAACCCCGTCGTCGCCAACGGTGACGCCATCACCGGCCAGAGCAGCGAGACCGGGGGCGGGCAGCCGACTGCACCTTACACTATCACGGGCGGCGTCGAATACCGCTTCAGCGCCTTCGCCCATCAGGCGTTCGTGCGGGCGGATGCCGAGTACGAGGCGCGTGCCAAGTGGCTGATACCCGGCAACGATCCGAGTACGCTGCAGTATGACCCGGCGAACTTCGTGCTCCCCGGGACGACTTTCGTCAGCATGCGTAGCGGGCTCGATCTGGGCGAATGGTCGGTGAGCGGGTTCGTCGACAACCTGACCAATGCGCACCCGGTGGTGGACTTCAACAACACCATCTGCGCTCAGCCTGGTGTTACCCTCCCCGGCCAATCGGTTGCCTGTCAGGCCGGCCCGCAGGGCAGCCGCCTGCTGCGGGAATACACCTTCAGGCCGCGAACCTTCGGCATCACGGCGATCTGGCGGAAGTAGGCCCGGCGGCGCGCTGCGGCGTCAGTACTCCGTGGCGGGCGCCGCGCCGCTCGCCGCGAGGCCGTGCACCACTTCGCGTCGCGTCGCCTGCACGTTGGCCAGAGGCGTGTGCCGCACGCGGGCCACTTCTTCCGCGGTGAACGGCGCGGGCGGCGGCTCACCGGAGGCGCCGTAGTGCTCGGCCAGCCAGTTGAGGACGGCGGCGAGCTGCGCATCCGAGAGGGCGGAGTTGGCCGCGCCCGGGACGCGCAGCACGTAGTCGCGGCCCTCGGCAGTCCGCATGAACAGCGCTACCGCTGCGGCGAGCGGCGGAATCTTGCCGGGCACGCCCTCGGCCTGGGCGCCGTGACAGCCCATGCAGTAGAGAGTGTAGTCTTGCGTGGGGCTGGCGCTCGCCGCAGCGGCGAGTGCGCCGGCCGCAAGTGCGCCTGCCGCGAGCCGCACGCCGCGCACCATCACGTCAGGGCCCGGGCGGGGCGACGCTCTTGCGATGCTCGCGCACCGCCGCCCCGTCGAGCGGGTGCGCGCGCTCGGCAGTGATCTCGCCGGCCGCGAGCGGCTTGACGTCCGCGGCAGCGTGCGCGAGATCGAACACCACGAAGTTCAGTGTCACGGCGAGCGTCGCGTCGTCGAGACGCGCGAAATCCGGCATCTGGAAGTTGAAGTGGTTGCCGTCGACCGTGATGTCGCCAATCATGCCGTAGAGCACGGTCAGCGCCAGCTGCCGGCGTCCCTCGGGGCTCGCGGCGTAGCGGGCCGGATTGGACAGCAGCGGCGGGGCGAGTGCCGGCACGCCTGCTCCGGCGGGTCCGTGACACACGGCACAGTTGGCCTGGAAGGCAGCGGCGCCCTGCGGATAGGCTGGCGTGGGCGCATCGGCGGCGCCCGGAGTGGCCGCCCCACTTGCGAGAGCGGCGAGCGTGAGCACCGCGGGTGCGACGGCGCGGATGCGCCGCACCCGTTCCGGCGGGCTCATTTCTCGGCGACCCCGAGGATCACCGACACCGAGCAGTGGTAGTTCGCGTCGGCGTTCGCCATGCACCAGTTGAGATCATTGTTGCGCGAGGGCCGATACACCGGTTTCTCGCCCTCGTTGCGGTTGCACTCGCAATTGCCGCAGCTGGTCTTCCCGCAGCAGTCGTTGTAGGAGACGATGTAGTCACGGCCGTCGTCCGGGTTGTGACAGGTGCCGATCCAGGTGATCGGGGAAGGGGCGCTGCCGGGCGGGCAGGAGCTGGTGCTGCCTCCGCAGCACGCGCACAGATAGCCGTCGATCGCGCAGTACTTCCAGTACTGACAGTTCTCGGGGCCGAGGGGCTTCGGTTGCGTTTCAGCCCCGAGTGCGCGGCTGCCGCGATCCACTGGCAGCAGCGGCAGCAGCGCCGCGCCGGTGAGAATCTGTCCGAGCGAGGCGAGCAGGCTGCGCCGCGACGTGCGCTGCGCCAGCGCGCGGGTGGAACGTTCGAACAGGCGGTCGAGCGAGCGCATCATGAGCCCCGTGCGGTCAGGGATTGAGCAACATCCAGGGAGTCTGTCCGATCTGCTTCTCGACGTGCTTCAGGCGCCCCGTGAGGGCGTCGAACACGGCGAGGTCAGCCTTTTCCGTGGCGGCGAACACGATCGGTGCAGCGTCCTGCGAGACCTGCACGGCGATGACGCGCGACAGACCCCGCGCCTTGAGCGGCCAGCGCGCCAGGCGCCGATGGCTCGCCAGGTCGAACACCCACATCTCCGTGCCGCCGTCCTTGTGCGTGCCTTCGCCGCCCTCGTGCATCGGCACGTACAGCCGTCCGAGGCCGCGGTGGATCGCGCCCACCTGCATGGCACCCGGTCGCCAGTGACCTTTCTCCGCGGCGCTCACCAGCGACCACGACGGCGCAAACGCCGGCTGGGCGCCGCTGAAGTCGATCTCATGCACCTCGCCGAGGAACGACAGGAAGGCGTAGCCGCGGGCGGTCGGGATCCCCTGCACGAACACCGGGTCGCGGTCGGCGTCGAAGAACGGCTCCGACATCGCCCGCGAAGCCTCGCGTCCCTGTGCATCGAGTGTCACCGTGAGCAGCCGGCCGCTCTCGCACAGCGAGGACACGCGGTTCGGCCCCGAGGGGATCACCAGCACGCAGCCCGCCGTGTCGATCTCGCCGAGCACCTTGCCCTGCGCCGGGTCGAGCACGCCGAAGGACGCCGCGGGAGTCATGTAGGCGGCGTAGAGAAAGTGCGCGTCCGCGCTGTAGGCGATGTTGAACAGGCTCGGCCCGGTCTGGGCGCGCTTCGGCGGCAGCACGATCTCACGCGTAACGGCGAGCGTCGAATTATCGGTGAACTCGACCACGTCTGTGCGCGCACCGTGCCCGCCACGGGCGAAGTAAGTGGCCGCGACGGCTGTGGTGGCGCCGTCGGGTGAGACGATAACGCTCGTGTAGAAGCCGCCGTCGATCTGTCCGAGCCGCCGGTAGCTGTCACCATCGAACAGGTGCACGCGCGAGTCGATCTCGTTGGCGAACGCCTCGTCGTACACGTACACCCAGTGGGGAGTGCGCGGCGGCAGCGACTCGACGGTGAGATGCTCGGCGGGCAGCGGCGGGGGAACTGCGCGCACCTGCGCCGTCAGCACCGGACACAACAGCGCCGCGGACAGGAGACAAGCTGATCGCATCGGTCACCCCGTGTGTGGCCGCATTCGCGTCGCTCGCTGCGACGCCCGCCGGCGTGGCGGCAGCGGTGGCACGGCCTGGCCGCCGAGTCTGGCACAACGTCAGGGGCGGCAAAAGGGGCGCGTGGGGCATAATAGGCCCGGGACGCGCCGGGTCGGGCGGCCAAACGGTCGCGGCACCAGAGCCCCTTAACGATAACGGAAAATCGATTATCGATAGATTCGATGTCCCGCGTGCCGCTGCAATCGCTGTGGTCCGTGACGGCGCCGGCTGGCCCCGCCTGCAGCGCTCTCGCCGGAGCGCAGCGCGCGCAGGCGGTGGTCGTCGGCGGCGGCTACACCGGCCTCTCGGCGGCGCTGCACCTCGCCGAGGCCGGCCGCGATGTGGTGGTGCTCGAGGCTGTCGAGCTCGGCGAGCGGGCTTCCGGCATCAACGGCGGGCAGGTCATACCCGGTGTCAAGCAGGACCCCGACGCGGTGGAGACCATGCTCGGTCCCTGCGCCGGCGGACAGCTGGTGGCGACCGCCGCGGCCGGCCCCGACCTGGTATTCGATCTCATCGCCCGGCACGGCATTCAATGCGATGCCACGCGCGCGGGGTGGATACAGCCGGCCACTTCGGAGGCCGCTCTGGCGCAGCTGGCGCGCCGCGCTGAGCAGTGGGGGCGGCGCGGAGCGGCGGTGGACGTGCTGTCGCGCAGCGCAGTGCTTCATCTCACCGGCTCGGCCCGCTATTGCGGCGGCCTGCTCGATCGGCGCGGCGGCACCGTACAGCCGCTCGCTTACGTACGCGGGCTGGCGCACGCGCTCGGCCGGGCCGGCGGCCGCATCTACACCCGCAGTCCGGCCGTGCGGCTCGGGCGGGCGGGCGGAGCCTGGAGCATCGAGACACCCGGCGGCAGCGTGAGCGCGCCGCTCATCATCATCGCAACCGACGCCTACACGCATGCGGTCAGCGACGAGCTGCGCCGCACCCTGGTGCTGGTGCCGTCGTTTCAGGTGGCTACCGCGCCGATCCCTGCGCCGCTGCGCAGCATGATCCTTCCCGAAGGGCAGGCGGCATCGGACACCTGGCACCTGCTGCGCTACTTCCGTCTCGAGCCGGGCGGGCGGCTGGTGCTCGGCACGCGCGGCACCTTCGGGCCGGCGCCGACCACGCGCGACGTGCAGTACCACTATCGCGCCGTACACGAGATCTTCCCGCAGCTCAGGGGTATCGCCTTCGAGTACCACTGGGGCGGCCTGGTGGCGATGACGCGCGATCACCTGCCGCACCTGCACGAGCTCGCCCCGGGCCTGCTGGCCGGCCTCGGTTACAACGGTCGCGGCGTCGCCATGGCAACCGTGATGGGGCGGCTGCTGGCGCGGCGTGCCCTCGGTGCGCCGGTAGTGGAGCTCGGCTTCCCGGTAACGCCGGTGTTGCCCGTGCCGTTTCACGCGCTGAGCGGCATCGGGGCGCGCGCCGCCATTCAGTACCTGCGTTTCATCGACGGCTTCGCGCGGGTATATGAGCGCGCCATCGCACGCGCGCCGTTCCGGACCTAGGCGCAGGCGCCCGCGTGAACGCCGCGAAGTTCGGGATCCTTTTGGCGCTGGTGCTGGTCAACATCGCGTTCGTGATCGGCTGGGTGTGGGCGGTACGGTGGCGTCGGCTGCGCGGACTGCCGGGTCCCGCGGACATCGGCATCGGCTGTGTCACAAGCTTCCTCGATGCGCTCGGCATCGGCTCGTTTGCGCCGACCACCGCGCTATTCAAGTTCCGTGGCCGGCCGGCGGACGAGCTGATCCCGGGAACTCTCAATGTCGGCCTGAACGCAGCCGCCTTTCTGGAGACGGTGCTGTTTATCACCGTGGTCACCGTGCAGCCGGCTCTGCTCGTGTGCATGATCGCGAGCGCCGCTGCCGGCGCCTGGCTCGGGGCAGGCGTCGTCAGCCGCATGCCGCGGCGCTCGATCCAGCTGTTCATGGGTGTGGCGCTGCTGACGGCCGCGACGTTCTTCGCCCTGCGCAACCTCGGCGCCTTTCCGCAGGGCGGCGCCGAGCTGGGTCTCGCCGGCTGGCGTTTTGTACTCGCGGTGGGCTTCAACTTCGTGCTCGGCGCACTGATGTGCATCGGCATCGGCAATTACGCGCCGAGCATGATCGTCCTGTCCCTGCTGGGAATGCATCCACTGGCGGCGTTTCCGATCATGATGGGAAGCGATGGCATCCTGCAGCCGGTGGCGAGCCTCGGCTTCTTCCGCTCCGGCCGCTTCGCCCACGTGCCGGCGCTCGGTCTGACGGTCGGCGGCTTCGTCGGGGTGCTGACGGCGTTCTTCATCGTCAAGTCGCTGCCCCTGACGACCATGCGCTGGCTGGTGACGGCGGTGGTGACTTACGCGGCGGTGTCGATGCTGCGCTCGGCGCGCGCCGGGGCGGCCAGGACTGCCGCGCCGGACGCGGCGCTCGATTGACCTCGCCGCGAAGGCGCACCCCGTCCGTGCGGTGCGCCTTCAGGCTCAGATCGCCCAGCCCATGCGCGCGGCGATCAGGTAGCTGTCCTGCCGCGAGACCGCGCGGCCCGGGAGTGCGGGGCTGTGCCCCGCATGCGCGGCGGCGGGCGCGCCCGAGCAGCCGTGCAGCTCGGCCGCCTGCGCAGGCGGCGCCACGCTGAACACGGCGGCAACCGCCAGCCCCAGCACCACATTGATCAGCAGCGATCCGAGCACGGCCCAAGCCGTCATCTTCATGTGCGTCTCCCCACAGCGTTTTCGGTGCGCATATGAGACGCCTGTCACCCGCGGCGCGTCAGCGGTGCGCCGTCGCGTCTATCCTCCCCATCAACGGATTCGTCCCCGAGCAGTGTTACATTAATGCTACACGCCGGGAACGGCCGTTTTGGTAGCATCTGCGCGTGGTTGCGGGGTGGCCGGACAAGCTCATCGCACCGTCGTTGCAGTGCTGCTGCTGTTAGTGGAAACAGGGGCTTGCGTCAGACACCGTATCGCGAGACGCCAACCGCGTCGTTGCGCGTGATCAACACGGGGGGAAGAGTGAGGCTCAGTCAGTTCCGGGTCTTTAATTACCGCAACATCAACGATTCGGGCCCGATCGAGACGACCAAGGTAACGGCGTTCGTCGGGCAGAACGAGTCAGGGAAGAGCAACCTTTTCGAGGCGCTTTACCGCGTCAACCCGTACGAACAGCGGGCCGCCTACAACATCGAGGAGGATTGGCCCGCCGATCTGTGGGCCGAGAAGGATCCGCAGGCGAAAGTATGTGAAGTGCAGTTCGAGCTCGATGAGGCAGAAGTCGCCTCACTGTTCGCAGCAGCCGCGGTTCCAGCGGACCCTGCCGCCGCGGCCGACGCTCGTCCTCGGGCGCTGACGCTGCACGCGCGCAGCAACTACGGCAGCCCCACCTCTTACTTCGTCGACGATGCCAACGCTCTGGCGCTGGAAGCACACAAGGTCGCCGAGTGGGCCAAGTCGAACGTTCCCAAGTTCGTCTATATCCAGGACTACCAGATGTCCGGGGGTCAGATGGAACTGAACACACTGCAGCAGCGCAGGAATTCAGTGTCCTGGGATCAGCTCACCGTCGATGAGCAGACCATGCTCATCATCCTCGATCTGGCGCACATCGACCTCGACGAGTTTCTCTCCAAGGGCGCGACCCCGACCGGACGCACGGCGCGCTCGTTCGACAAACGGTCGGCGTCGGCGTACCTCACCAAGCAGTTTCAGAGCCTGTGGCGCCAGAAGAGCGTTCGGTTCGACATCGAGGTGGATGCCACCACACTGAATATCTTCGTGGAGGATGAAGGCTTCGGAATGCCGATCCGGCTCAGCCGGCGCTCGACCGGCTTTCGCTGGTACGTGGGGTTCGCCTGGAAGTTCACGCACGCGAGCAAGGGGCAGTTCCGCAACTGCGTCCTGCTGCTCGAGGAGCCGGGGATCCATCTGCACTCCAGCGCGCAGGCCGACCTGCTGCAGGTGCTCGAGCGCCTGTCCGATGCGAACTCCATTCTGTACACCACCCATCTCGCCTCGATGCTGGATCTCGGGTTTCCGGAACGAGTCCGCATCGTCGAGAGCCAGGAGAATCACGCCACGGTGAAGCCGGGCATCGTGAGCAGCCAGCGCGGGCCGATGGCCGTCATCGAGATGAGCCTGGGACTGACGGGTGATATGAGCGGGCTCATGGCGAACAGGAAGACCCTGATTGTCGAAGGCGGCGAGGATGCGCTGATTCTGCAGAAGCTGGCAGCCATCCTGGCAACTCACGGCAAGACTTCGCTCGCCGACGACATCTACCTCTGGCCTGCGCTGGGTGCAGCGAAGACCCCGATGTATGCGGCGTTCGCCATCGGCCAGAAGTGGCAGTCGGGCGTCCTGTTGCACAGTGACGCGGCCGGCGAGAGCGCGAAGAAGAAGATCAACGAGCTGTTTCTGTCCAGGCTGCCGGAGGCAGAGGCGAAGAAGTTCCGGATCATCATGCTTAAACAAGCGGCACACATCAGCAAGAACGAAGTTGCGATCGAAGACCTGTTTCCGGATGAGTTCTATCTGGCGCTCGTCAACGCGGCCTATCGCATTCAGATCCAGATGAGCGATCTGCCCAGCGACGGCTCGGCGATGATCGCCAAGCGGGTCGAGCAGGTGCTGACCTCCACCTACGGATGCCCGGCTCTCGATAAGGGCGCGGTGCTGGCGCACATGCTGCGGGCGTTCGAGACCTGGAGGTCGATCGGGGACATTCCAGCCTTGACGGTGACCCGCGCCGAGCTTCTGTTCGAGAAGATAAACTTCGAATTTGCGTCATAACAGGGCGGAAGCCACCGGCTGGGACCGGTAGGCCCGCTGCGAACCGCACCGTCCCAGCCTGCTCGCAGTGCGCGAGCTCGGACTGCGTCCGGACGCAGTCCCCGCTGCTAGAATCCACGTTCGCGCCCGAGTGGTCGGAACGGAGAGGTGGCAGAGCGGTTGATTGCACCGGTCTTGAAAACCGGAGGGCTCGCAAGAGCCTCGTGGGTTCGAATCCCACCCTCTCCGCCAAGTAAAACAATAACTTACAGCGCTAAATCTCCTGGCCGAATGGCTCAAAATGTCCTGATTTTTACCTCAGATTGGCACTTAGATTGGCACTGGCGTAAGATTTACCCACTATTTTGCATTTCTAGGCGGTTCGCTTGGCTGAGAAACCGGCCGGAATCACCAGACCGCCGTGGGAGCTGCCATGGCCAGCATCAATCGCTACAAGACCGACCAGGGCGAGAAGAAGTGGGTTGCCCGCATCACGCTCAAGGGCTTCAAGCGCTTGGGCAAGAGCTTCGACTCGAAGCGGGACGCCGAGGAGTGGGCAGCGCGCATCGAAGCGGAACTCAAAGCGCAGCGCTCCCGAGGCGGCACACGCGCCGAGGTCGGCACGCTGACGCTGCTGCAGCTCATCGAGGCCTTCCTTGCGGACGCCAACGTCAAACAGCTCAAGTGGTACGACGACCTCGAGCAGATGCTGGCGACGTGGGCGGATGAGTACGGCGGCACACGTGTGCGCTCGTTCGGACGGCTCCAGAAGGCTGCTTTCCGCGACAAGCTGCTGGGGCAGGAGTACAGCAACGCCCGCGTGAATCGCTACCTCGCGGCACTGCGGCGCGTTTGGACATGGGGCCTCGAGAACGGCTACATCCTGCCGTCGGCGCCTTGGCCGCCGGGGCTGTTCCTGAAGGAGCCGCCACCCAAAGAAGTCATTGCAACGAATGAGGAAGTCGCTGCGATATTCACCGCCTGTGACAAAGTCGATTCAACGCTCGGCAGCCTCGCGCGCTTCCTGGTGGGCACTGGTTCCCGCTTGTCGGACGCGCTCTCTGTGACCTGGCGCGATGTCGACCAGAAGGCAGGCGACGTGGCGATCCGCGGCCAGAAGACCAGCCGACCGCTGCGCGTGGCGATGCTCGCCCCGGCGAAGGAAGCCATACGTCGCGCCTCCAAGGTGAAGCACATCGGCCGCGCCGTGTTCTGGCAGTACAAGCACCGCATGGCCCCGCGCAGCCACTGGGAACGGGCGAAGAAGGAATTCCCCGAGCACCTGCGCACCATGCGGCTGCATGATTGCCGGCACCTTTGCGCCAGTCTCTTGGCGGCAAACGGTGCGACCGACGTGGAGCTCGCCGCCCAGCTCGGGCACGCGACGCTGCAGATGGTGAAACGCTACAGCCACCTGCGTGGCGGCCACCGCGGTGCTGCGCACGACAAGCTCGATAAGGCATTGGGCGGGGGCTGATCCATTATGGGCGCGAAACCAGTCGATGACGCTCCAATGCTGCGTCCCGAGGAATACACCATACCTGGGACCGATGCCCCGCAACTGGCATCGGAGCAGGAGTACCAGGCCGAATTGGTCAGGGACGCACGGAACGGCAACACCGAAGCATCAAGAGAGATTTACTGGGAATTCGTGGGAGCCGTCGCCCGTTACAACAAACAGTCATGGTCGGTCGCGGTGCCTTGGGCCTACGTGCAATACGTCGCGGACAGGCTCCAGGACGTTCTGGGCCATCCGAAGAACCCAGCTGACCCGGGGAAGGCAGCCGTTGCGCTCGGCATCAAGGACCCCTCGCCTGGGCGCCCCAAAGGTAAGACCGAATACGACCATAAGGCGGTGGCCGCATTCTTCTACCGCCTGCTGTGGGAGGGCTTTGAGCCGAAAGCCGTGAAGTCCCTCATGCGCGAAAGCATCGGCGTGAGCGAGGATGTAACCGAGAAAGCTAAAGGGGACTATGCGGCAGCCTTCGCACATCCCGATGGATCGAAGTCCAGGAGTTCAGACCCCGCGGCCGCGTACATCGATTTTCTTGAACAACTAGCTGCCCCGTACAAGGGGAAAATCGCGGAGATTATTGCCGCCCGGAAGTCGCGCTCGGGCTGACATCAGTTATTAATATCCACAACTGGTCGCGCGGTTCTTGGCGGGGCCAGTGAAGCAGTAAGCGCGACGCTGGCCTCGGGTTTGAGAGGTCAGCATGAGCAAAGTTACTTCGGACGTCACCGCCCCTCAGCTTCCCCACTCCTGGGATCTACAGAACTGGCCGTCGGCGGTCTGGCCGTGCAGCGGTGAGCGCGCGCGATGGGTGCTGCGGGCTTACCGCAGTGAACTCGTCGAAGCCGGCGCACTGAGCCGAAGCGGGAAAGTTCTGATTGTGCTCGGCAAGGGTTACGCCCGCTGGCTCGATAAGCGAATCGTCAGCGTCGGCGAATTCCAGTCCAACAACGTGAAGATGCGGCTGCCGGCCAAGCAGCCGTCCCAGCAGGCCGCGTGATTTTCATGGCCTCACAAACGACGACGCCCGGATATCAGCCGGGCGTGCGTCAATTCGACTCAACAGCAGGAACTCAACACCGTGAGCATTCTGGCATTCCGGCAGCGGAAACGGCAAGCACTCCGCGTTAATCGATACTCCGCCGGCCGCTGCGCTGGCTGCGGCGTACCTCTCACAGAAGCCTGGCGCTGGCTGTGCGATTCCTGCCGCGCGCATCAGCGCCTCGCCGCCGCACTCGAGGAATTTCGAAGGAGCGCGCGATGAGTGCCGCGGCGCCGCAGTTCAGATTCCCCGGCCGCGACCAAGTCGCACAGTTCGCCCGGTGCGCCCCTGTGTTTCCGTGCGACGGCGACAAGCGCCCGCGCACTCAGCACGGGTTCCATGACGCGAGCGCGGATGAATCCACCGTCGCGCGATGGTGGGACTTATGGCCGCAATCACTCGTTGGCATGCCGACTGGCGCGCCGTCGGGGCTCGTCGTGCTGGATATCGACCCTGATAGCCTGACGGATACCTCTCGGGCCTGGCTTGAGCAGCACGCCGAGCTGCTACTGGCGACTCGCGTACATCAC
>DASPPI010000066.1:0-9623 GCA_035625615.1 Steroidobacteraceae bacterium
GTGCCGGCGGTGGCGGTGCCGATCTCGCTGCTCGGCACCTTCGGTGCCATGTACCTGCTCGGCTACAGCCTCGACAACCTGTCGCTCATGGCCCTCATCATCGCCACCGGCTTCGTGGTCGATGATGCCATCGTGGTGCTCGAGAACATCACGCGCCACCTGGAGGCGGGCATGCCGCGCTTCGCGGCGGCGATCCAGGGCGCACGCGAGGTCGGCTTCACGGTGCTGTCGATGAGCCTCTCCCTGGTGGCGGTGTTCATCCCGATCCTGATGATGGGCGGCATCGTCGGCCGGCTGTTCCGCGAGTTCTCGATCACGCTGTCGGTGGCGGTGCTGGTCTCGCTGCTGGTGTCGCTCACCACGACGCCCATGATGTGCTCGCGGCTCATCCGCCAGCGCGCTCCGGAAGAGCAGGGGCGGCTCTTCAAGGCGAGCGAGCAGGCGTTCGCGGCGGTGCTGCACGGTTACGGGCGGTCGCTCCGCTGGGCGCTCAACAACCGCGGCCTGGTCATGGTGATGCTGGCCGCCACCGTGGCCTTCAACATCTACCTCTACGTCGTCATACCGAAAGGGTTTTTCCCGCAGCAGGACACCGGGCGGCTGATCGGCGGCATCCAGGCCGACCAGGCCATCTCGTTCCAATCGATGTCCGCGAAGCTGCGCCAGTTCACGCAGATCGTGAAGGCGGATCCGGCGGTGGACGCGGTGGTGGGCTTCACCGGCGGCGGCTCGCAGGGCGGCGGGCAGACCAACAGCGGCTTCGTGTTCGTGTCCCTGACGCCCAAGTCCGAGCGCAAGCTCACCGCCGACCAGGTGATCGGGAGACTGCGTCCGAAGCTCAACCAGGTCGCCGGTGCGCGCCTCTTCCTGCAGGCGGCGCAGGACATCCGCACCGGCGGACGCCAGAGTAACGCGCAGTACCAGTACACGCTGCAGTCGGACAGCGTGGCGGAGCTCTACAGGTGGGCGCCGAAGCTCGCGGATGCGCTGCAGCGCGAGCCGGTGCTCACCGACGTCAACTCCGACCAGCAGCAGAACGGCCTCGAGATCGAGCTCGCCATCGATCGCGACACGGCCTACCGCCTCAGCCTCAACCCGGCCGCCATCGACAACAACCTCTACGACGCCTTCGGCCAGCGCGACGTGTCGACCATCTATAACCCGCTCAACCAGTACCACGTGGTGATGGAGGTCGAGCCGCGCTACTGGCAGAGCCCCGATGCGCTGAAGAACATCTGGGTGAGCACCTCCGGCGGCACGGTGAGCGGCAGTCAGTCGACCAACGCGGTAGCCGGGACCGTGATTTCGGCCCGGACCGCCGGCAGCACCACGGCCGCGGCGATCGCCGCGGACACGGCGCGTAACCAGGCCATCAACAGCCTGGCGAACACCGCGCACGGCGTCGTCTCCACCGGTGCGGCCGTGAGCACGGCCGCCGAGGAGATGGTGCCGCTGGCGGCGTTCAGTCGCTACGCTCCGGGCAACACGCCGCTCGCCGTCAATCACCAGGGCAACTTCGTCGCGACCACGATCTCCTTCAACCTGGCACCGGACGCCTCACTCAGCGAGGCCTCGGCGGCGATCGTCCGAGCCGCCAACGCGATCGGCATGCCCGCCACGATCCACGGCAGCTTCCAGGGTACCGGCCGTACCTACGAGGAATCGCTCGCCAACGAGCCGGTCCTGATCCTCTCGGCGCTCGCCGCCGTGTACATCGTTCTCGGCGTGCTGTACGAGAGCTACATTCACCCGGTCACCATCCTCTCGACGCTGCCTTCGGCGGGCGCGGGCGCGGTGCTCGCGCTGCGCCTGTTCAACACCGAGTTCAGCATCATCGCCCTCATCGGGGTCATCCTGCTCATCGGCATCGTCAAGAAGAACGCCATCATGATGATCGACTTCGCGCTCGACGAGCAGCGCAGCCGCGGGCGCGACCCGCAGGAGGCGATCTACACCGCCTCGCTCCTGCGCTTCCGCCCGATCATGATGACCACCATGGCGGCCATGCTCGGTGCGCTGCCGCTCGCCTTCGGCAGCGGCGACGGAGCCGAGACGCGCCAGCCGCTCGGCATCTCGATCGTCGGCGGGCTCATGGTGAGCCAGATACTGACGCTTTACACCACGCCGGTGATGTATCTGTACCTCGACCGCTTCGGCGCGTGGTGCAGCCGCTTGTGGGCGCGACTGTATCCGCAGGCGCCGCCTGCACCCGCCGCGCCGGCTCGAAGTCTATGAGCACAGACGTTCGTCACCTGATCCCCAGGGCAGTCGGCCGGCGTCGCGCGGCTCGCGCCGCCGCCCTCCCGACGGCCGCGCTGTTGGCGGCCGCTCTGGCGGCCGCCGCGCTCTTAAGCGGCTGCGCCGTGGGCCCGAATTATCATCGCCCGTCAGCACCGGTGCCGCAGCACTACAAGGAGGCGGAGGGCTGGAAGCCCGCCGAGCCGCGCGAGGCGGCGAGCGGCACCGACTGGTGGTCGGTATACGACGATGCCACGCTCGATCAGCTCGAGAAGCAGATCGACATATCCAACCAGACGCTCAAGCAGGCGGAGGCGGCCTGGCGCGAGTCGATGGCCATCGTCAGCCAGGCGCGCGCCGGACTCTTCCCCACCATCAACCTGTCGGCCGCGGCGACGCGCTCGGGCGGTCCGGGAGCCTCGCCGTCGTCGGCCGCCGCCGCCGCCGCCGGCGGCGTTGCGGCGCCCGTCACCTCGCACCCGACCAACAACTTCCAACTCGGCGGCAACGCCTCCTGGACCCTCGACATCTGGGGCAAGATCCGCCGCACCATCGAGAGCGACGTCGCCAATGCCCAGGCGAGCGAGGCGGATCTGGCGGCCGCACGGCTGTCGGCGCAGGCGACGCTCGCCACCGACTACATCGAGCTGCGCGTCGCGGACGAGCAGAAGCGCCTCCTCGATCAGACGGTCGAGGCCTACCAGCGCTCGCTCAGCATCACCGAGAACCAGTACAAGGTCGGCGTCGTCGCCAAAACCGACGTGATCACCGCGCAGACGCAGCTCGAGGGCGCCGAGTCGCAGCAGATCGCGGTCGGCGTCACGCGGGCGACGCTCGAGCACGCCATCGCGGTGCTGATCGGCAAGCCGCCGGCGGACTTCTCGCTCCCTGCGGCAACACTCGGCGCCGCCGTTCCAGTGGTCCCGACCGGCGTGCCGTCGAGCCTGCTCGAGCGGCGTCCGGACGTGGCCGCAGCGGAGCGCAGCATGGCGGCGATGAACGCCCAGATCGGCGTCGCCATGGCGGCCTATTTCCCGAGCCTGACCCTCAGCGGCTCCTACGGCTTTGCCAGCAACGTCGTGTCGAGCCTGGTCAAGTCGTCGAACAACATCTGGTCGTTCGGCGGCAGCGCCAGCGACACGCTGCTCGATTTCGGCGCGCGCCCGGCGCAGGTGCGGCAGGCCCGCGCCGCCTACGATGCGGCGGTGGCGAGCTACCGTCAGACCGTTCTCACCGCCTTCCAGCAGGTCGAGGATGAGCTGGCGACGTTGCGTATCCTCGAGCAGCAATACGACGTGCAGGACCACGCCACCCAGTCGGCGAACCTCGCCGCACAACTCACGCTCAATCAGTACAAGGCGGGAACGGTGGCCTATACGGCGGTGGTCACCGCGCAGGCGATTGCGCTCGCGGACGCGCAGACCCTGCTCACCATCCGCCAGAACCGCATGACGGCGAGCGTCGCGCTGATCGAGGCCCTGGGCGGAGGCTGGGAGGCCGGCACCCTCGGTACGCGGGCGGGTGCGGCCGGGACGCTCGCGGCCCAGGGCGCCGCGCAGGCGCGCTAGACCCCTGTACCCGCCGTGGGCCCCAGCCCTTCAGCTATGTAAAGTCACTCCCCCGGCTGAAGCTGAGCGGTCGTTGACCGGTCTCTCGTCGTTTCCTACCATGCTAATAGGAATCATTCGCATTCGTATTAGCAAAGCGCTGCGATGCCTCGAGCTTCCGCCACCTCCTCCCCCGCCCTCTGGGCCCTCGCGGCCGGGCTCGCGTGCCTCCCGCTGCGGTCGGTGCAGGCGGAGGCGCCGGCGCTCGACAGCGGGGACAGCGGTCTGAGCACGGTGGTCGTCGAGGCCACGGCGCCGGCGGGACCGTCGATCTCCCCCACGGGCGCGAACGATTACGCCGTGAGCGCCGAGGACATTGCCGCCAGCGTCAAAGGCGACACCGCCCCGGTCACCGACCTGCTCACCCAGATGCCGGGCGTCGCGATCGACCAGAACCAGCAGATCCACATCCGCAACACCGAGGGCCCGCAGTTTCAGTACCAGATCAACGGCGTGCTGATCCCGCTCGACATCAACACCAATCCGCCCTTCCTGTCGATGATCAACCCGATGTTCATCAAGCGCCTCGACCTGCTCGATGGCGTGCTGCCGGCGCGCTACAGCTACGCCACCGGCGGGGTAGTGAACATCCAGACCAAGGACGGCTGCCAGCTGCAGTCCGGCGAAGCCTCGCTCATGGCCGGCCAGCGCGACACCCTCCAGCCGAGCCTGCAGTACGCCGGCTGCTACGGGCAACTCAGCAGCTACGTCAGCGCCCTCTACCAGCAGAGCAACACCGCCTTCAGCTCCGCGACACCGGGCCCCACGCCGATCCACGACTTCACCAAGCAGGGGCAGCTGTTCAGCCTGTTCGCCTATCCGCTGACTCCGACCGCCACGCTGAGCCTGCTGCTGTCGGCGGCCAAGAGCAGCAACCAGCTGCCGAACGTTCCCGACCTGCCGCCGGCCTACACCTTGGCCGCGGTGCCCGTGCCGCCGAACTCCGCGGACATCGATTCCTACCTCGATTTCACCGACCTGCTGACGGTGCTGTCGCTCGCCGGCTCATTCGACGGCGCCGTGTCCTACCAGCTGGCCGTCACGCAGCATGCCATCACGCAGAACTTCGAGCCCGACCCGGTGGGGGAGCTCATTTACCAGGGTGTCGCCTCGACCGCGAGTCACGACGATCATGACTACGCCCTGGAGGGCGACCTGAGCTTCGGGCGCGGCGCACATACGCTCGGCACCGGGTTCTACGTGGGGCAGTACCGCGTCACCGCCAACGATTCCTCGCTGGTCTTCCCGGCGAACGCCGCGGGAGCGCAGACCAGCGACATACCGCTGACCGTCATCAACAATGATCACGCCAACAACATCGTCGCCGGCATCTACCTCACTGACCTCTGGCGCATCGCCGAGCCGCTCACCGCCTCACTCGGCGTGCGCTGGGACACCCTGAGCGGCTTCACTTCCGACCACCAGGTCGACTGGAGCGCCAATCTGCTCTACCGGCCCGATAGCCTGACGACGCTGCATGCCGGTGTCGCGCGCTACTTCCAGGTGCCCTCCTTCCAGGGCATCTCGCCCACTGCGCAGCAGGCGTTCGCCGGCACGACCGCCGCCGGGCCGCCGGGAATGGCCACGCCGCTGACGGAGGACGATCGTGAGTGGGACGCGGGTGTGGTGCGCCAGGTCACCGGCAACCTGACGCTGTCGCTCGATGCGTACTACGAGTGGACGACGCGTTATCTCGATACCGGCCAGTTCGGCGTGGTGCCGATCTTCGCCCCGTTCAACTACGGTACCGGACACATCTGGGGCAGCGAGCTCGCCGCCCGCTACCAGCACGGCAGCTTCTCGGCGTATGCCAACCTGACCGTCGGCCGCAACTGGCAGCGCAGCGTCGTGACGGGTCAGTTCAACTTCAATCCCGATGAGCTCGCCTACATCGATAGTCACGCGATCGTGCTCGATCACCAGCCGCTGTATGGCGCGGCCGCCGGCGCCAACTGGCGGCTCGGCCCTTACAGCCTCGCCGCCGACGGCCTCTACTCGAGCGGCCTGCGCGCCGGGTTCGCCGACAGCGTACAGCTGCCCGACGTGGTACAGGTGAACCTGAGCGGCGCACGTACGTTCGCCGTGCCGGGAATCGGCGAGCTGTCCAACCGGCTCGCCGTTCTCAACATCTTCGACAAGGTGAATCTGATCCGCCCGGCGCAAGGGATCGGGATCTTTCAGTCGGCGTATGCGCCGCGGCGCACGCTCTACTACACGGTCACGCTGCAGTTCTGAGGTGCGGCGCGCCGCTGTCCTCGAGCGTGCCGTTCTACAATGCCACCAACTCGACGGAATGCCAGCGCGCGGGAGGGGAAAATGCAAAGAAAGAAGCAGACGCCAAAAAACTACCAGACCATCGCCAAGCAGTATCCGCGCTTCGTCGCCGCACTCGATGCGTTGGGCAAAGCGGCCGCGAACGCCGGACCGTTGCCGGAGAAGACCCGTCACCTGCTGCAGATTGCCGCCGCGGCGGCGATTCGCTCCGAAGGCGCGGTGCACAGCCACACGCGCCGCGCACTGGCCGCTGGCGCCACGCGCGAGGAAATTCAGCACGCGGTCATCGCCGCGACCAGCACCATCGGTTTCCCCAACGTCATGGCGGCGCTCAGCTGGGTCAACGACGTGACGCGGAAGGGCCGCGGTGATTGATGGTTCAATGGCGCATCACTTTGACGAACGATCCGTAATCGCGCAGAGCTTCATCATTCGTCAGCAGGATCATCGGTTCGATCGAAGCCTGCGCCACCAGCATCCGGTCGAAGGGGTCACGGTGCAAGGGTGGAAGCTCGACGATCTTCGCAGCGTGCTCTCCGGTGACCGCGAGGAGGGCGAATCCTGCGGGTGCGATGGCGGCCAGGATCTCGCGCGGGTCGGCCTGGAGCTTGCCTAAGCTGCGCTTGATGCTCACCTCCCAGATCGAAGCGGCGCTGACGAACACGTCCGCCGATTGGATCTCCCGGCGGGTGGCGGCTGACAGCTTGGCAGGCGAGCCCAGTGCCCACAGGAGCAGATGCGTATCGAGCAGGAGGCGCAATTCAACGGCCCTCGAACTGCTTGAGGACCTCCTCATCGAGCGGCGCGTTGAAATCATCGCGCACCTTAATCTTGCCCTTCAGTTGCCCGAGCTTCTTGGTTTTCGGGACGGCGCCGATCGGGCAGAGCCGCGCCATGGGCTTGCCGGCCTTGGCGATGATGACCTCGGCGCCGGCGCCGGCGACCTCCTCCACGATCCGGGACAGATGGGTCTTGGCCTCGTGAATATTGATGACCTTGCTCATGAACTAAGTCTAGTTTAACCTGTCAGGCACATCAATCACACCGCAGCGCGATGCGCAGGCGCGTCAGCTGCTCCGCGGCGTCTGCGAGCAGCTCGCCGGCGTGCCCCATCGCGGCCTCGAGCGTCATCGGCCGGGGGATGATGGAGAAGCAGCCGTCGAAGTGCGCGGACAGCGCGCGGAGGGAGTCTTCGGCGATCGCCCCGGAGAGCAGCGTGACCGCCACGCCGCGGCGCCGCGCGAGCTGCGCGACGGCGAGCGGCGCCTTGCCGCGCAGGGTCTGGGCGTCGCTGCGCCCCTCGCCGGTCAGCGCCCAGTCCGCGCCCGCGAGCGCTGCGTCGAGCCCGTTCATCTCGGCGATGGCGAGGGCACCGGAGCGGGCCTCGGCGCCGATGAGCTGCAGCGCCCAGCCGATGCCGCCGGCGGCGCCCGCGCCCGGCAGGGTGGCCGCCCGCCGCCCGGCGGCCGGTTCGCACAGCGCGGCGAAGCGCCTGATCCAGCCGTCGTAGAGCGCGACCCGCTCGCTCGCCACGCCTTTCTGCGGCCCGAACATGGCCGTGGCGCCGGTCGCCCCGCACAGCGGGCTGTCGATATCGGTGAGCGCCAGCAGACGCAAGTCCCTCAAGCGCGCATCGAGCCCGGCGAAGTCGGCGGCGACGATGTGCTCGAGGTCGCGCAACGCGGGTCGCTCGATCGGGCGACCGTCCGCCCCCGTGAACCGCACCCCGAGTGCGGCGAGCAGACCGACACCGGCCTCGTTGGTACTGCTGCCGCCGAGTCCCACGAACACCTGGCGCACACCGAGGTCGAGCGCGCGGCGCAGCTGTTGCCCCACACCAAAGGATGAGCGCTGCTCGACGCTGCCCGGTGCCTTGGGCAAGGCGATGACCTGGGCGACCTCGAGCAGCGCGGCCGCTCGCCCGCCCTCCTCGAGCGTCGCGAACTGTGCCGGCACGGCCGTGCCCATGGCATCCGCGGCCGGCTCGAGGTGGCGCTGCCCGTGGCGCGTCGCGAGGACCGCATCGATGCTGCCCTCGCCGCCGTCGGCCATCGCAAAGCGGTCGATGCGAGACTCGGGCAGGACGCGGGCGATGCCGGCGGCGATGCGGTCGGCGACTTCGAGCGCGCCGAGCGAGCCTTTGAATGAATCCGGTGCGACGACGATGCGGCGCATGTCATCCGGTGACCAGATTCTGCGGCCGGCCGGCGACGAAGGCCTCGATGTTGTCGATCAGCTGGTCGGCGAGAATCTGCATCGCCCCACTGCTCGCCCAGGCGATATGCGGCGTGAGAATGAAGTTCGGCAGCCGCAGCTCGAGCAGCGGGTGGCCCGCCTTGGGCGGCTCCGTCGTGAGCACATCGAAACCGGCCCCGGCGATCAGGCCCTCGCGCAGCGCCTGCACCAGCGCCGGCTCGTCCACCAGCCCGCCGCGGGCGGTATTGATGAGGATGGCGGTGCGCTTCATCCGGCGGAACTGCTCGATGCCGATCAGGTTGCGGGTCGCGGCGGTGAGCGGCAGATGCAGCGTGATCACGTCGCTCTGCGCCAACACCTCGTCGAAGGCGGTGAAGACCACCCCGGGCGCCTTCGGCGGGGCATGATCGGCAAACAGCACCTGCATGCCGAAGCCGCGGGCGATGGTGGCGGTACCCTGACCCAACACGCCCTCGCCGATGATGCCGATGGTCGCGCCATGCAGATCGCGGATCGGGTGGTCGAAGAAGCAGAACTGATCGATCTGCTGCCAGCGGCCGCGCTCCACGTCCTGGCGGTACGCCAGCAGATTGCGGCGCAACGCGGTGATCAGCATGAAGGTGTGTTCCGGCACCGTGTGCACCGCGTAGTTGCGGATGTTGGCCACGGCGATGCCGTGCGCCTGGCAGTAAGCCACATCGATGACGTCGTAGCCGGTGGCGGCGACCGCGATCAGCCTGAGCGCCGGCAGGCGCGCCAGCGTCTGCGCCCGCAGCGGCACCTTGTTGGTGATGGCCACGGTGGCGTCACGCAGCCGCTCCTCGAGCTCGCCGACGCCCGTGACCGGGTACTCCCGCCAGGTGTGCTCGAAGCGCGGACGCCTGACCTGGGCCTCGAGCGTCGAGCGATCGAGAAAGACGATGTGCTGCAGCATGGGGGCGTCCGTCAACCCTGAATCGACCCGGTCGAGTGCGCCTCGTAGAACTGCTCCTCCTGGCTCACCTTGCGTCTCGGAATCGGATCGTGCGAGCGCCAGTACTCGCACGCCGCGGCGACCCCGCTGCCGGGGGTCACCTTGATGCCGACATCGAGCATCGCCATCTCGGCGCCCGCAATGGCCCCGAGCAGCATCAGCTCGTTGAGATCCCCGAGGTGGCCGATGCGGAACACCTTGCCCGCCACCTTGGCGAGCCCCGCGCCGAGGGCGAGGTTGTAGCGGCGGAACGCCACGTCGATCACGTGCGCGCCGTTGATGCCCTCGGGCACCACGATCGCGCTCACCGTGTCCGAATACCACTTCGGCGCCTT
>DASPPI010000067.1:0-2880 GCA_035625615.1 Steroidobacteraceae bacterium
TTGCCACGCCCGACGGGGCCATGGCAGGCAATGCATCCCGGCACGTCGTGCTCCCGGTCGCCGCTCAGGTACAGCGCCTCGCCGGCCTTCCAGTAGGACGGATCGGCCTCCAGGCCGTCCGGGGTCTGCGCTTCGTAGTACACCGCAAGATCGTCGATGTCCTGGTCGCTCAGCGTGGCGACGAGCGGCATCATCACCGGGTTGCTGCGCACGCCGGAGCGGAACAGGTGCAACTGTTCGGCGATGTAGATCGCACTCTGGCCGGCGAGCCGGGGCCAGTCAGGCGCTACGCTGTTGCCGTTCTGGCCATGGCAGGCACTGCACACCGTCGCCTTGGTCGCGCCCGCGGCGACCTTGCCGTCGGTGAACGGTACGTTGGCCACGGCCGGCGCGGCCGCCGCCGCAACCGGTGCCTGTGCGAAGCTGTGCACCGGGAGCAGGAGGCACAGCAGCGTCTCTGCCAGGGCAACCGCCCGCCTCATACGGGCGACTGTCAGGCTCTGCGGCATTATTGACTTTCCGGCGTGGTCCCGCGATGCGAGGGCGGCGAATTGTACACTAAGGCCGTGCCTGCGCTTGTTAGCCCTTGAAAACATGAGCCGGTTTGCCCAAGTGCGCTTTCTGCTGAGCGCGGCCGGACCGAGTCAGTTTCCGGCGGATGTCGGGGCCGAGGTGGCCTTCGCGGGGCGCTCCAACGCGGGCAAGTCGAGCGCCATCAATGCGATCACCGGGCGGCGGGCGCTGGCGCGTACCAGCAAGACACCCGGCCGCACGCGACTGCTCAATTTCTTCGAGCTGGCACCCGCACGGCGCCTGGTCGATCTGCCGGGTTACGGCTATGCGAGCATGCCCCCGACCGCGCGCGCCGCCTGGCCGGCACTCATCGAGGCACTGCATTCGCGTGTCTCGCTGCGGGGCCTGTTTGTCATTGTGGACGCACGGCGCGGCCTCACGGCGGGGGATGAGCAGCTGCTTGCCTGGGCGCAACCCGCTCACCGGGTGCACGTGCTGCTCTCCAAGGCCGACAAGCTCAATCGCCGCGAGTCGGCCGCCGCACTGCGGGCGGCGAGCGGCCGGCTGTCGGGCCGCGGCACGGTGCAGCTGTTCTCCGCGCTCGCGGGAACCGGTGTGCGCGAGGCCGAGGACACCCTTGCCGACTGGCTCGAGATCGCCCCAATAAAAAACCCCGGCGGTCTTGGACCGCCGGGGCAGACTAACCCGGCACAGGTCTCGTGAACCGGGTCTACCCGCTCAGGGAGGGAAGCGGGGAGTGCGATGCACTCATAACTGAGACGCCTGGCCCAACGGTTGGTTCCACTAAAGCCCCGAAAAAAACTCTTTAAAAATTAGTATGTTACACAAGCTGCTGTCTCGTCCGCGCCACAGGCTGGCGCGGCCCGGCCGCTTTCAGCCCTAGAACAGGCTGAGCATTGCATCGAGCGAGAACACATTGGCCCCGTTGGTATTGGGGATGCTGAAGCTCTCGTACTCGAGCCGCACCCCGAGGCTGCCCATGTGCGCCTGGGCACCGATGCCCCAGGCGAATTCCGTGCCGCTGTCAGAGAGCGAGAAGAAGTTGCCCGGAAGCGCGACGTTGCTGCCGCTCGAGCTCCAGCGCGCCAGTCCGACCTTGCCGAACACGTCCACGAACGGTACGGGCAGCGGCACGAAGCCGACGGCGTAGCCGGTGAACGCCTTGTACTGCAGATGCGCGTTGGCATTGGCGAAGCCGGTGGTCTGGCTGCCGAGGTCGATGTAGTCGGCCTCGGCCGCGAACCAGCTGATCGGACGGAAACCGGCGAGCACCTTCCAGGAGGTGGTGTTGAAGTCGGAGGCGGTCTGGGCAATGTCCTTCACGCTGTTCCGCGTGATGCCGGCGCCCAGGTACAGCAGGTCATCGGCGCGGGCGGCGCCGGCGCCGAACGCCAGCAGGAGCAGGGGCAGCAGCAGTTTTCGCATGGGGGAATCCCTCCGTCGGGCTCCTGACTTCGGACCTAACGCAACCGGAAATGGCCCTTGACCCGAGCGAGCTTAGTGGGCCTCGTCCCAGTTTGCACCCGTGCCGATGTCGACCCGCAGCGGCACGCTCAGGGTGGCGGCGTTCACCATGTGGGTGCGCACCGCCGCGCTCACCGGCGCCACCGCGTCCGCGCGCACCTCGAGCACCAGCTCGTCGTGCACCTGCATAATGAGCTGCGCCGGCGCGCCCTCGCGGGCGCACCACTCGTGCACGCCGATCATCGCGCGCTTGATGATGTCGGCGGCCGTGCCCTGCATCGGCGCATTGATGGCGCTGCGCTCGGCGTACTGGCGCAGCTGCGTGTTGCCTGAGCGGATGTCGGGCAGGTACAGGCGCCGGCCGAACACCGTCTCGACGTAGCCCCGCTCGCGTGCCTGCGCCCGCGTGTCGTCCATGAAGCGCTTCACGCCCGGATAGCGCTGGAAATAGCGCTCCACGTACTGCTGTGCCGCGCCGCGCTCAATGCCGAGGTTGCGCGCCAGGCCGAACGGGGACATGCCGTAGATGAGCCCGAAGTTGATGACCTTGGCGGTGCGGCGCTGATCGGCCGTGACTGCCTCGGGGGCGCAGCCGAACACCTCCGCGGCGGTCGCCTGGTGCACGTCGCGATCCTCGGCGAAGGCTGCCCGCAGGCTCTCATCGCCCGAGAGGTGCGCCATGATGCGCAGCTCGATCTGCGAATAGTCCGCGGCCAGCAACACCGTCCCCGGCGGTGCCAGGAACGCCTGGCGGATGCGCCGGCCTTCCGGACGGCGCACGGGGATGTTCTGCAGGTTGGGATCGACCGAGGACAGCCGGCCTGTGGCCGCGACCGCCTGCGCGTAGGAGGTATGAATGCGCCCGGTGCGCTCGTTCACCAG
>DASPPI010000068.1:0-3886 GCA_035625615.1 Steroidobacteraceae bacterium
CGAGCTGGTGCTGACGGCGCAGCGCGGGCAGACCGGGTACGGCATCTGCTCCACGACCTTCCTCGAATGGGCCTTCCGCACCGAGTCCTATCGCATCGAGGTCGTGTTCAATCCCGACGGCAGCTGGAGTTATGTGCTCGACACGATGCTGGCGGTGCGCGGTCGCGAGGAGCTGTTTCTGCACCGCGATCGCAACACGCTGATCAAGGTCGCAGAGCCGACGCCCAATCCGCTGGCGCTGATCCGCCGTACCTCTGCCTGATCGGCCTCACCGCCCGGTGGGCGAAAGCGCGCCCGGGAACCCCTGGGCGGGGGGTCTGGCCGGATTCTCTCCGCAGCATTATGCTAGATGGAAGGCAGCCCCGCCCTGGCGCTTGCAGTTGACGGTCGTCGCGGCGGGGAAGCAGCCTTCACTGGCCTGCACAAGATCAAGAACAGCAGGAACTCGCTATGGTGCGGCACGCTGAACAACCCGGCCACGCCGGGACAGACCTCGATCAGACCGCCAAACTGCGCGCGCTGGATGTCGGCGCGTACCAGGTAGGACTCGGCCCCGACGACCGATCTGCTGAGTTGCCCGCCGCGGAACTGTCGGACGCTGCCGACGACGCGAGCGAGCTTCAGCCGCTGGCGGCGCTGCCCGAGACCGAAACGCTGCTCGATATCGAGGCATGGGTCGCCGCGCAGGACGCGCGCGCGCGCGACGCACTCGCCATCCGCATTGCCACGGTGATGGAGAACGCGCAGGCCAACGAGTGGAAGCGTAACGCCTGGCACAGCACCTGGCAGGCGCTGGAAAGCGATCTCACCGAGGCGCGCGAGGAGCTGCGACGGGTCGAAGCCGAGCGTGCCGCGCTGGCGGCAGTCCTCACCAAGGCGAATGCCGAGCTGTCGGAGCGCGATGCGGCCATCGCGCATCTCAAAGCCGCAGATACCGCCCAGGTCACCGCCCTCGCGGAGCTCGCTGCCACCCGCTCGCATGAGCAGGGGGACTACACGCGCGGTATGCAGGAGTTACGCGTTCACGCAGAGACGCTCGCCGCTCAGATCAAGGCGCTCGAACAACGGCAGCGCCGCAGCGCCGAGTCCCCTGCTGCCCGGGAAGCGGAGCCGGCCAACCTGAGCCGCGCGCTGCAGGCGCGGACCGAGATTGCGCAGCGCGCGAGCGAGCTGATCGCGGCGCGGGACGGCGAGCTGGCCGAAGGGCGCGCGCGCGCCGGTGCTCTGGAAGCGGAGCTGCAGGCGGCCACGCGCCAGCTGGCGGAACAGGCAGCGCTGGAGCAATCGAGAGAGGCGGCGCTGAACGCCGCTGTCGCGCAGCTCGCGGCGAGTCAGGATCGAGTGGCGAATCTCGAGCGCGAGGCGACCGGACAGTCAGAGCGGCTCGCCGCAGCGCTTACACAGCTCGCTCACGCCAAGACACTGGCGGAGCAGGCCGAGGCGTCGCGCCGTCCGCTCGAGAGCGAGCTGGCGCGCATGCACACCGAGCTGGAGCGCGAGACCCGGCGGGCGAACGCCCTGGACGCAGCACAGCGGAATCTGGCGCTGGAGCTCGAGCGCACGCGGGGCGCTCTGGACGAGCGCGACTCGCAGCTGCGGCGCCTCGGGCGCTATGCGACCGCCAGCGCCCAGGTGTCGGGTCGCATCAAGGTTGGTAGCGGGCGGCAGGAGAGCAACGCGCTCTCTGAGACGCTCGGGCTCCCCGAGCACGGCGTGACGCTGGTCCCACTCGGCGATGATGATGATGAGGAGGCACCCGCGCTGAGGTTAGGCCGGTACACGACCATCGGCCGCGCGCCGGAGAGTGATCTTTGTCTGAAGGACTCCTCGATCAGCCGGCGACACGCCGTGCTGGCGGTCGGGCCGAGCGGCGCGTTCATCGAAGACCTGCGCAGCGTGAACGGTGTGCTCGTGAACCAGCAGCGCATCCGGCACGCGCGGCTCGCCGATGGTGACGTGATCGAGCTCGGAGCGAAGCGCTTTCGGTTTACCGTGCCGGCGGCCGGGCCCGCTGGCGCCGGCACTTGAGCGCGTCTGACGGGGGTTCGGCCGATCAGCGCACGCTACGGTACAGCGTTGCCGCTCAGGGGCTCGGCTCCGGTCAGTCGCCCGAGAGCCAGCACTAGGCTAGCCCGCATCACTTCCCAGTTGTATTCCGCCGCGATGCGGGTCTGTTGCGCCGTCGCGGCGGCAGTCTGGGCGGTAAGGAGATCGAGGATCGTGCCGACCCCGGCCTGGTAGCGACCGACCGCCACCTCCTGGTTCAGCAGCGCGGTCTTGACGAGCGTTGCCGTCGCCCCGAGCTGCTGATTGGCCGATTCGAGTCCGTAATAACCGTTCCAGACGTCCTGCGAGACATTGAGTCGGATCTGCTCGGCATTCACCTCGCGCGCTTCGAGCGCGCCCTGAGCCTGCCGCACACCGTAACCGACGTTGAACCCGCTGAAGATCGGGACCGTGACGGTGACACCTATCTGATTGTAGTTCTGCAGCGGAACTCCCGTGGTGTCGATGCGAGTCCGTCCCGCCGAGACTGAGATCGAAGGGCGTCCCGCCGCGCGCGCGACCGTCACGTCAGCGACCGCCGCGTCGCGTTGTGCGAGCGCCGCGGCGAGATCGGGGCGCTGACGCATGGCTTCCGCCATAAGGTCCTCCATGCGCGCGGTGAGTGCCTGGACGTTTGCAGGGACCGGTTCGGAGGCGAGTTTCAGTGGCTGACCGGCCGCGAAGCCGAGCGTGACGGCGAGGGCTGCTATCGCACTCTTGTCCGCCTGCTCGGCCTGGACGCGCGCGAGCACGGCCTGGTCGTACGCGGTCTCCGCCTGCAGCACGTCCCCGAGTGCAGCCGCGCCGCCTTCGTGCAACGCCTTGGTGATGTCGACGCTGCGGGCGGCGGCATTCTCAGCGCTCTTCGCGGCGACGAGCGCTGCATCGCCCGCCACCACGCCATAGAAACTCTGCACCACGTTAAAAACCGTCTGTTGCACGGTCCGGTCGGCGGTCGCGGCAGCCGCATCCAGCAGAGCGCGCGCGCTGTGAATTCGCCCGCCACGGGCGCCGAAGTCGTAGAGCGTCCAGCTGAGGCTCGCTGCCGCATCGTTCGTGTTCTGGGCGCCGCTAACCTCCGTTCCCGTGGCATTGACTTGGGGTCCATGAGTGCGCGTTTCCGAGTCCGAGGCGCTAATCGTGGGCAGCCAGGCACTCTCCGCGCTGCCCAGGGCGGCTGCCTGCTGATGCGCCGCCGCCCAGGCCGAGCGGGTGGCCGGGTTGCGGCAGAGCGCGATGTCCACCGCAGCGGGAAGCCTCAGGGGTTCGGCAGCGATGTGGCACATGTGCCCGAAGGGGTCCTCGAGGCCGGGCGTGCGTTGCTTGAGCGCCTCCCGAGTCCGAAACACATCCGGCTGGAAGGTGTCGGACATGGGGTCTGCAGCAGCGAGACGTACGGCCGCGCTAGCCAGCGCAACCGCGGCGCACAGGGCCGTGTTACGCACCGAGCGAGTGAAGGCAAGGCGAAGCTGGATCATGTTCATGGTGGGACCGTGACACTAGTACCGACGCCCAGAGGCTTCCGATTCATCGGCCGTGTTGAGAGAACGGCCATCGCTTCGTCACCGTGCAACCGCAGCGCGCTGTGCTGTTGCGCGTTGGTGCGGCACCGTCGCGTCATGGTACAGGTGCCTACTCACCCAACGTGATGTATTTGCAAGTCCGCCTTGATCGTCCCAAGTGCGTCCTACTTCGAGTTGTTGATCCAATTCACACAGATATGGCTATTGCATCACGGCGACCGATTGGGTCGCGATCCCCAATGGTAATCGCCATTTCAGTTGGGCTTTAGTCCGTAAACGTCGAGCTCACCAGAAACTGTAGTCGAGCCGTAGACTCC
>DASPPI010000069.1:0-11009 GCA_035625615.1 Steroidobacteraceae bacterium
TGGACCTGACGCTCGAGGTGCAGCAGCAACTCGGCGACGGCATCGTGCGCACTATCGCCATGGGGTCCTCCGAGGGCTTGAAGCGCGGCCTTGCGGTCGCGACGACCGGCGCACCGATCTCGGTGCCGGTGGGCAAGGGCACGCTCGGGCGTATCATGGACGTGCTGGGGCATCCTCAGGACAACCAGGGACCGGTGAAAGCGGACACCTATCTGCCGATCCACCGTCCGCCGCCCTCGTTCGAGGAGCAGACGGGCGGGCGCGACCTGCTGGTCACCGGCATCAAGGTCATCGACCTGCTGGTGCCTTTCGCCAAGGGCGGGAAGGTCGGCCTGTTCGGCGGCGCGGGCGTCGGCAAGACCGTTAACATGCTCGAGCTCATCAACAACATCGCCAAGCAGTACTCGGGACTTTCGGTGTTCGCCGGGGTCGGCGAGCGCACCCGCGAGGGCAACGACTTCTATCACGAGATGATCGAGTCGAGCGTGATCGATACCAAGGACCTCTCCAACTCCAAGGTGGCGATGGTCTACGGCCAGATGAACGAGCCGCCCGGCAACCGCCTGCGCGTGGCGCTCACCGGACTCACCATGGCCGAGTACTTCCGCGACGAGACCCGCCCGGACTCGGGCGGCAAGGGCCGCGACGTGCTGTTCTTCATCGACAACATCTACCGCTACACGCTCGCCGGCGTCGAGGTCTCGGCGCTGCTCGGGCGCATGCCCTCGGCGGTCGGCTACCAGCCGACACTCGCCGAGGAAATGGGCGTGCTGCAGGAGCGCATCACGTCCACCAAGAAAGGCTCGATCACGTCCATCCAGGCCGTATACGTACCCGCCGACGACCTTACCGATCCTTCGCCCGCCACCACCTTCGCGCACCTCGACGCCACCGTGGTGCTGTCACGCCAGATCGCCTCGCTCGGCATCTACCCGGCGGTCGATCCGCTCGACTCCACCAGCCGGCAGCTCGATCCGCTGGTCGTGGGCGAGGAGCACTACAACACCGCGCGCGGCGTGCAGGCGGTGCTGCAGCGCTACAAGGAGCTGCAGGACATCATCGCGATCCTGGGCATGGACGAGCTGTCGGAGGACGACAAGCTCATCGTGTACCGCGCCCGCAAGGTGCAGCGCTTCCTGTCCCAGCCCTTCAACGTCGCCAAGGTGTTCACCGGCCAGGACGGCAAGATCGTGCCGCTCAAGGACACCATCCGCGGCTTCAAGGGCATCATCAGCGGCGAGTTCGACGCCTTGCCCGAGCAGGCCTTCTACATGGTCGGCGCCATCGAAGAGGCGGTCGAGAAGGCGAAGACGCTGCAGTAGCGCGTACCACCCGAGCTCAGCGCTGCAAGGAGTGACATCATGCCGGAAGCACCGACCATCCAGGTCGAGATCGTGAGCGCCGAGGGCGAGATATTCTCCGGGCAGGCGAGTGCGGTGTTCGTACCGGGCTCGCAGGGAGAGCTCGGCATCTGGCCGCGGCACGCCCCGCTGCTGTCGCTGCTCAAGGTCGGCGAAGTGCGCGTGCAGACCCCCGACGGCCAGCAACACTTCTACTTCGTCAGCGGCGGCGCGCTCGAGGTACAGCCGCACAAGGTCACGGTGCTCGCCGACACCGCGCTGCACGCCAAGGACATCGACGAGGCCGCCGCGCTCGCCGCCAAGCAACGCGCGGAGGAAGCACTCGCCGACCGGGGAGCGCACGTCACGCTCGCCGAAGCGCAGGCCGAGCTGGCGCACCTGGCGCAGGCGATCGCGCAGCTGAGGCTCATCGACCGCATGCGCGAGCACCACCGGGGCTGATCACTGGACCCCTCCGCAGAACGTCCGGACCCTGCCGCAGCGGCCGCCACACTGACCGCCCGCGAGCTGCTCGCAGGCCTCAAGAGAAACCTCGCCGGCGGTGTGGCCCTGCTGGTGCTGCGGCGGCGCTGGCCGCCGAACTTCATCGTCAGCTTCGATCAGGTCGCGGCGCTCCTCGGTCTCGATCTCCTGGTGTGGGCGGTGCTCGATTTCCTGCACGCGCCACCGCACGCACCGCTCGCGCTCGACGGCCTGTTCGGCTGGGCGTGCTACCTGCTGCTGGGACTCGCCGCCTGCGCGATCACCGCGCGCGCCGAGAGCCGCAGCGGCGACACCCGCGCACTCCTGGTGCCGACGCTCGCGGCTGCGCCGTTCGTCCTGACGCTCTCCTGGCTGGTGCTCGATCTGTCAGTGGTGGACCGGCACCCGCTCGCCGTGACCGTCCTCGCGCTCCTTTACCTCGCCTGTCTCGCGGTGCGCGTGCTGGGCGCGGCCTACGGGCCGGTGCGTCTCGTGCCGCTGCTGGTTGCCTGGGCCTTCCTGCTCATCTCGCCGTGGGCGTTCGCGCTGCTCGACCTCGACACGCGGCTGTGGGTGACCGAGGAGCCGCAAGCGCAGGAGGGCGACGACCACGCCGAGACCGAAGCGCTCCTCTACGAGCAGCCGGCCCGCATCGCCGCCGCCGTGGCGCGGGTCAAGCCGACCCAGCCGGGCCGGCCCGGCGTCTACTTCGTCGGCTTCGCCGGCGACGGCGACCAGGGGGTTTTCCGGCGCGAGGCGCGGTTCGCCGGCGAGGTATTCGGCGCGCGCTTCGGCTCGCTGGATCGCTCGGTACTGCTGATCAACGACGCCGACGACCGAGAATCCTATCCGCTGGCGAGTCTCTCGGGCCTGGCGCAGACGCTCAAGGTGCTCGCCTCGCGCATGGATAGGGACGAGGACGTGCTGGTGCTGTTTCTGACTTCGCACGGCTCGGCCGACGGCCTCGAGGTCGAGAACGGCTCGCTGCCGCTCGCGCAGCTCACGCCCGCGGATCTGCGCGAGGTGCTGGATGCCTCGGGAATCCGCTGGCGCGTGGTGGTGGTGTCGGCCTGCTATGCCGGGGTGTTCGTGGACGAGCTCAAGAGCGACACCTCGGCAGTCGTGACCGCCGCCGACGGCGCTCACAACTCCTTCGGCTGCGACGGCGATCGCGAGCTCACCTGGTTCGGCGAGGCGTTGCTCAAGGACTCGCTCCCCGGCAGCGCCTCGCTGGAGGAGGCCTTCCACAAGGCCGCCCGCCTCATTGCGCAGCGCGAGGACGCCGAGCACCAGACGCATTCGAACCCGCAGCTGTACGTCGGCCCGCTCATGCAAAAAAAGCTCGCCGAGCTGCCGCTGCGCCCACCGAGCGGGGAGACGCCCTACAACGTGAAGCGGTGAGCGCTTGCCGTCCAGCGCGCCGCGCTTTACGATATTGTCATCGATCGGAGAAGCGTATGACAACGGTCACAGTCTCCTCCAAATACCAGATAGTCATCCCGCGGGATCTGCGCGAGGCACTCGGAATTCGTCCCGGCGAGCGCTTGCATGCGTTGCGCTATCGCGGGTACATCGCGCTGGTGCCAGTGAAGGCCATGAAGGGTGTGCGGGGATTTCTGCGCGGCATCGAGACCGATGTCCCGCGGGAGGCAGACCGGCAGTGAACGTGGTCGATTCGTCGGCCTGGCTCGAGTATTTTGCCGACGGTCCGAATGCGGGCGCGTTCGCAAGACCCATCGAGGCGATCGACGAGCTGATCGTGCCCACTCTGACCCTTTATGAGGTCTTCAAGCGTGTATGCAGTCAGCGCGGGGAAGAAGACGCCCTGCGGGCGGTCGCGCAGATGGAGCAAGGTAAAGTAGTCGATCTCGATCGGACCATTGCTGTCGAGGCGGCACGCTTGGCGCTCGAGCGCCGGCTCCCCATGGCTGACAGCATCATTCTCGCGACCAGCGACTCGCATCATGCCACCCTGTGGACGCAGGACGCTGACTTCGCAGACGTAGCGGGCGTTCGCTACTTCGCGAAGCGTTGAACATGTCGTCAGGAAGTCATAGATCCCGTTCAGGCGCTGCGCTCGCGCGCTCGCGCCGGCGGCCCCGCAGCGGTGCCGCGCCCGGTGAACCTTCGCGGCGCGCGCCGCTGGCGGTGGTCATTCTCGCCGCCGGCGAAGGCAAGCGCATGAAGTCGGCGCTGCCGAAAGTGCTGCAGCCGCTCGCCGGTCGTCCGCTCCTCAAGCACGTGATCGACACGGCGCGCACGCTCGAGCCCAACGCCATCCACGTGGTGTACGGCCACGGCGGCGAGCACGTGCGCGCGGCGCTCGCGGGCGAACCGGTGTCATGGACGCTGCAACCCGAGCGCCTCGGCACCGGGCACGCGGTGCTGCAGGCCATGCCGCAGATTCCCGACGGCCACACCGTGCTGGTGTTGTACGGCGACGTGCCGCTCATCGGGCGCGCGACGCTCACGCAGCTGCTCGAGCTCACCGGGCCGCGGCAGCTCGCCCTGCTCACCACGCAGCTCCCCGATCCACAGGGCTACGGCCGCATCGTGCGCGGGCGCGGTGGCGTGGTGCGGCGCATCGTCGAGCAGAAGGACGCCGGCCGAGCGCAGCGGGCGATCCGCGAGTGCAATACCGGCGTATTGGGGAGCCCGGCGCGGCTGCTGCGCGCCTGGCTCGCCCGGCTGCAGACCAACAACGCGCAACGCGAGTACCTGCTGACCGACGTCATCGCCATGGCGGTCGCCGATCGCATCGCCGTCAGGGCGCTGCGTGCGCCGGAGGCGAGCGAAGTGCTGGGCGTCAACGACAAGGCGCAGCTCGCCGCGCTCGAGAGCGTGTGCCGCGCGCGCACTGCCCAGGCTCTCATGCTCGGCGGAGTGACGCTCGCCGATCCGGCGCGGCTCGACGTGCGCGGCACCCTCGCGCACGGCAGCGACGTGTTCATCGACGTCAACGTGGTGTTCGAGGGCGAGGTCAGGCTCGGCGACCGGGTACGCATCGGCGCCGGCTGCGTGATCCGCAACAGCGAGCTCGAGGCGGACACGCAGGTGTTCCCGCACTGCGTCATCGACGGTGCGCGCATCGGCCCCGGCTGCAACATCGGCCCGTTCGCACGCCTGCGGCCGGCGGTCCAGCTGGCCTCCGGCGTGCACCTCGGCAACTTCGTCGAAGTGAAGAACTCGCAGCTGGGTGAGGGCTCCAAGGCGAACCACCTCGCCTACGTCGGCGATGCGCAGCTCGGCAGCCGCGTGAACGTCGGCGCGGGCACGATTGTCGCCAACTACGACGGCGCGCGCAAACACCACACCAGCATCGGCGACGAAGTGTGGACCGGCTCGAACAGCGTGCTGGTCGCGCCAATCACCGTGGGCGCCGGCGCCACCATCGCCGCCGGGTCCACTGTCACGCACTCGGTGCCGGCGGGCAAGCTCACCCTGGCCCGCGCGCGGCAGGTGACGGTCGAGGGCTGGCGGCGGCCGATGAAAAAAACAACCGGTAAATAATTCGCGACCTCGCTGCAACGTGCCTGTAGCACTCGCGGGCTACCGTTTCGCTTGCTCCGCTGAGAACGCGCCGCGGGGAAGGGCATGAGTGCGTCGGAACACAGGCAAGCCGAGTGGCTCCTGCGCCGGCGCGTGCTGCACGGCTGAGTGGTGCACGGCTGAGTGGTGCTGAAACCGTGCAGCCCCGGGCTGCACGACTCCGATCACGTTTTTACTTAAGGCAAATCAGCCTTTCCCGCCCGTTTCAGGCAAACTTAGCGATCCCGAAGCGCTAAAGGGTATCGGCGAGGGACCGTGGGGGCCTTCGCATCGAGGCAAAACATCATGTGCGGAATCGTCGGAGCTGTAGCCGAGCGCAACGTCGTCCCGATCCTGATGGAGGGCCTGCGCCGGCTCGAATACCGCGGCTACGATTCGGCGGGTCTTGCGGTGCTCAACGGCTCGAAACATCTCACCCGGCTGCGCACGGTCGGCAAGGTGCGCAGGCTCGACGATGCGCTCGAGCAGACGCCGACCGACGGCAAGATCGGCATCGCCCACACGCGCTGGGCCACGCACGGGGTGCCGAGTGAGCGCAACGCCCACCCGCACATCTCGCGCGACGGGCTGGCCATCGTGCACAACGGCATCATCGAGAACCACGAGGAGCTGCGCGCCGATCTCGAGCATCGTGGTTACCAGTTTGCTTCCGAGACCGACACCGAGGTCATCGCGCACCGCATCCACTTTCACCTGCAGACGCTCAAGGACCTGTTCAGGGCGGTGCGCGCCACGGTCGCCGAGCTCGAGGGCGCCTACGCGCTGCTGGTGGTGAGCGAGCACGATCCGGAGCGGCTGATACTCGCGCGCGAGGGCTGCCCGGTGGTGGTGGGGCTGGGGAACCAGGAGAACTTCGTGGCATCGGATGTCGCGGCGCTCCTGCCGGTCACACGACGCTTCATCTTTCTCGAGGAAGGCGACGTCGCCGAAGTGCGGCGCGACGCGGTACGGGTCATCGACCGCAGCGGCAACAGCGTGGAGCGCGCGGTGCGCGAGAGCGAGCTCTCGGCGAACGCCGCCGAGCGCGGCCCGTACCAGCACTTCATGCTCAAGGAGATTCACGAGCAGCCGCGGGCGATCGCCGACACGCTGCAGGAGCGGGTGGCGAACGGCCGCCTGCTCGAGGCGGCGTTCGGACCCGCGGCCACCGAGGTGTTCCGCCGCACCCAGAACGTGCACATCGTCGCCTGCGGCACGAGCTACCACGCCGGCTGCGTCGCCCGCTACTTCATCGAGCAGATCTGCAAGCTCCCCTGTGCGGTGGATATCGCCAGCGAGTACCGCTATCGCAGTCCCCTGGTGCCGCCGCATTCCCTGTTCGTGACCATCTCGCAGTCCGGGGAGACGGCGGACACGCTGGCGGCGCTGCGCCTGGCGCGACAGTCCGGGTACCTCTCCTCGCTCGCCATCTGCAATGTCCCGGAGAGCTCGCTGGTACGCGAGTCGGAGCTCGTCATGCTGACGCGTGCGGGACCCGAGATCGGCGTCGCCTCCACCAAGGCGTTCACGACGCAGCTCGCCGCGCTCGGCATGCTGGTGGTGGCGCTCGCCAAGCATCACGGGGCGGACGCCGAGCGCGAGCGCGGCCTGGTCGGCCGTCTCGTCGAGCTGCCCGCGCTGGTGGAGAAGACGCTGGTGCTCAGCCCCGTCATACAGCAGCTGGCGAAGCGTTTCGCCGACAAACACCATGCACTGTTTCTCGGACGCGGCGCCCTCTACCCGATCGCGCTCGAGGGGGCGCTCAAGCTCAAGGAGATCTCCTACCTGCACGCCGAGGGCTACCCGGCCGGTGAGCTCAAGCACGGGCCGCTGGCGCTGGTCGACGCCGACATGCCCGTGGTGACCGTCGCGCCCAACAACGATCTGCTCGAGAAGCTCAAGTCCAACCTCATGGAAGTACGCGCGCGCGGCGGCGAGCTGTTCGTGTTCGCCGATCCCGAGTCGGGAATCAAGTCGAGCGACGGCGTGACGGTCATCGAGATGCCGCGGCACGTCACTTACGTGCAGGCCCCGGTTGTCTACAGCATTCCGTTGCAGCTGCTCGCCTATCACACGGCGATCCTCAAGGGCACCGACGTCGATCAGCCGCGCAACCTCGCCAAGAGCGTGACCGTCGAGTAGCGCCGCACGCAGCGGCTGCGCCCTGCGCCTGCCGACGGGGGCGCACTTTTCTTTGCGGTACGATGACGGTTGTATGACAAGAACAGCCGTTGCGGACCTGCTCGCGGGGCTCTCGATCGCGGGGCTGCTGCTGCCCGAGGCAGTGGCCTACTCGGGGTTGGCCAACCTGCCGCCACAGGCCGGCGTGATCGGGCTGCTCGCCGGGCTCGTGTGCTATGGCCTGATCGGCCGCAGCCGCTTCGCCATCGTCAGCGCCACCTCTTCGTCGGCGGCGGTGCTGGCCTCGGCAACGCTCACTCTGGGCGGCGGCGACCTGATGCTCAGGCTGGCCTACGCCTCGATGCTGGTAGTGGGCGCGGGCCTCGCATTCTGCCTGTCCGGGGTGCTGCGGCTCGGGGCGATGTCGAGCCTGATCGCGCGCCCGGTGCTGCGCGGCTACGCCTTCGGTCTCGCCCTGGTGATCGCGGTCAAGCAGTGGCCGACGCTGGTGGACCTGCACGCGCACAGCACGACGTTTTTCGCGCTGCTGGGCGAGATCGTGCGCGGCTACGGCCGCTGGCAGCCGCCGAGCCTCGGTTGCGGACTCGCTGCGCTCGCCGGGCTGTTCGCGCTGGAGCGCATTCCGCGCGTGCCCGGAACGCTGGTGGTCATCGTGGCGAGCATCGCGGCCGCCGGCGCCCTGGCCGCACACGGCGTCGCGCTCACCGGGCCGATCGACCTCGCTCTCAGCACGCCGGTGTTCACCCCCCTGGCCGAGTCCCGCTGGCTGCCGCTGGCCGAGTATTCGCTGGCGCTGATGTTCATCGTGTACGCCGAGTCCTACAGCTCGATCCGCACCTACGCGCTCAGGCACAACGACCCCGTGCAGCCGAACCGCGACCTGCTGGCCCTCGGCGTCGCCAACGCCGTGTCGGGGCTGTTGCAGGGCACGCCGGTAGGCGCCGGATACTCCGGCACCTCTGCCAACGCCGCAGCCGGTGCGCGATCGCGCGCCGCTGGAGTGTATGCAGCGGCCGTCGTGCTGGTGCTGGTGCTGGTGTTGCTCAGGTGGATCGAGCGCATTCCGCAACCGGTGCTCGCCGCGATCGTCATCCATGCGGTGAGCAAATCGCTGCGCCTCGGCATATTCAGCAACTACCTGCGCTGGCAGCGTGATCTGCCGATCGCCCTCGCCGCGGTGCTGGCGGTGATGGTGTTCGGCGTGCTCAACGGTCTGCTCGCGGCCATCGGATTCAGCATTGCCATGCTCATCCGCTCGCTCGCGAGCCCGCGCCTGTCGGTGCTCGGGCGGGTCGGCGCGCACGACTACGTGAGCGTCGCGCGCTTTCCCAACGCGGTGACCGTGCCGGACCTCCTGGTGCTGCGACCCGAGGAGCCGCTGTTCTTCGCCAACGCCGAGCCGCTGTTGACGCAGGTGCGCGAGCAGGTGCTCACGGCGCCCGCGGCCAAGGTGGTCGTGCTGAGTCTCGAGGAATCGCCCGATCTCGACAGCACCGCGCTCGAGACTTTGGGCGAATTCTGCAACTGGTTCGCTGCGCGCGGCGGAGAGTTCCGCGTAGCGCGGCTGAAGGAAGGCGCGCGCGACGCGCTCGCGCGCGCCAATCTGCCGCTGTTGCCGCCTGCGGCGCTCGACTATTCCAGCGTCGACGATGCGGTGCGCGGAGTGTGCGTCAGCCCGGGTCTGCCGTGAGCCATATTTTCTTTCTTAATCAATTAGTTACAATGTAGTTGGACCTGCAGCCGCGGCGGCCGGCGCGGCTCACTCGAGCCAGCGCTTCGTGTTACTCTTTCGTGCGAAGCAGACGCAGCTCGGTCGCCGCGGCTCCATGTGCCCCGCCACAAAAGCAACAGAGATGGCGCGCGCGGCCCGCCGCGAAACGATCCGGAGGACACCAGGGCGGAGGAAACTCAGAATGAAGAAGCTATCTGTCTGGCTGCTGACTACGCTGGCGGCCGCGGCTCTGGTCGGCTGCGCCGCCGACAAGGGACCGGCCGAGAAGGCGCTCGGGTCCGCGGAGGCGGCATTCAACGCGGTCCACGACCAGGCGATGAAGTACGCCCCGCAACAGCTGGGCGCTGTCGAGGAGCAGCTCCAGGGCGTCAAGGACAGCTACGCCAAGGGTGACTACAAGGCGGTGGTCGCCGCCGCTCCTGGCCTGGCTGCCGCGATCAGCTCCCTGAAGGATGCGGCGACGGCCAAGCAGGCGGAGCTCGAGGCGGCTCTCGCCAAGGCGAAGGATGACTGGGGACCGATGAGCACTGAGCTGCCGAAGATGGTCGATGCCATAGAGAGCCGCGTCGACATCCTCTCCAAGTCGCACCACCTGCCCAAAGGGGTCACCAAGGACAGCCTGGCCGCCGCCAAGTCGGGACTGGATGGCATGAAGTCGACGTGGGGCGAAGCGACCAGCGCCGCCGGCTCCGGTGACTTCACCACCGCGGTGAGCAAGGCTCAGGCCGTGAAGGGCCAGGCGACCAAGATCATGCAATCGCTCGGCATGACATCCGGCTGAAGCGACGCTGCTCGCCGGTCGCTTTGCCTCAGTCGGCGAGGCGGCCGGCGAGATCGTAACTATCAGCCCCCACGATCTCGACGTCGGCCCAGTCGCCGGCGCGCAGCGTGGCGTCCGCGATGCGCACCACGCCATCGATCTGCGGCGCCTCCGCAGCGCTGCGGGCGATGGCGATGCCTCCAGCGACTTCGTCCACCAGCACCCGGGCGCGGCTTCCGATGCGTGCCGCCAGGCGCCGCGCGCTGATGAGCGCCGCACGCTCCATGAAGCGGGCGTAGCGCTCCTCCTGCACCTCAGGTGCGACGTGATCCGGGAGCGCGTTCGCGGCTGCGCCCTCGACCGGCGAGTACTTGAAGCAGCCGACCCGATCGAGCTGCGCTTCCTCGAGCCACGCGAGCAGCTCCGCGAACTCGGCTTCGGTCTCGCCCGGGAAGCCGACGATGAAGGTGCTGCGCAGCGTGAGCTCCGGGCACGTGCGGCGCCACGCCCGGATGCGCGCCAGCGTGTCCTCGGCGTGCACCGGCCGGCGCATGCGCCGGAGCACCGTGGGGCTGCCGTGCTGGAACGGAATGTCGAGGTAGGCCAGCACGCGTCCTTCGGCCATCAGCGGGATCACGGCATCGACGTGCGGGTAGGGATACACATAGTGCAGACGCACCCATACCGCAAGCTCCCCGAGCGCGCGCGCCAGATCGATAAAGCGGGAGTCATAGCTCGCACCGCGCCAGTCACCACGCGCGTAGCGGATGTCGGACCCGTAAGCGCTGGTGTCCTGCGAGATGACGAGCAGCTCCTTCACCCCGGCCGCGGCGAGGCGCTCCGCCTCGCGCAGCACATCATCGATACGGCGGCTCACCAAGGTGCCGCGCATCGCCGGGATGATGCAGAAGCTGCACTTGTTGTTGCACCCTTCCGCGATCTTCAGGTACGCGTAGTGCCGCGGCGTCAGCCGCACGCCCTGCGGCGGCAGCAGGTCGAACAACGGATCATGTCGCGGCGGCAG
>DASPPI010000070.1:0-12043 GCA_035625615.1 Steroidobacteraceae bacterium
GTGATCGAGGCAACCGTCTGGTTCTCCTCGCGCACCCGCACGCCCTCCTTGGCCTCGACCGCCTGGTGCAGTCCGTCCGACCAGCGCCGCCCCGGCATGGTGCGGCCGGTGAACTCGTCGACGATGATCACTTCGCCGCCGCGCACGATGTACTCGACATCGCGCTTATAGAGCGCGTGCGCGCGCAGCGCAGCGTTCAGATGATGCATCAGGCGGATGTTGGCGGGGTCGTAGAGGCTTTCGCCCTCCTTGAGGAGCCCCGACTGCACCATGAGCTGCTCGACCTGCTCGTGGCCCGCCTCGGTGATGTGTACCTGCTTGGTCTTCTCCTCAACGGAGAAATCGCCCGGCCCGTCCTCCTGCTTCTGCCGCACCAGGCGCGGCACCAGCTGATTGATCGCTAAGTACAGCTCGGTGCTCTCCTCGGCGGGGCCGGAGATGATGAGCGGCGTGCGCGCCTCGTCGATGAGGATGGAGTCGACCTCGTCGACGATCGCGAAGGCGAGCGAGCGCTGCACGCGGTCCTCGAGACGATAGGCGAGGTTGTCGCGCAGGTAGTCGAAGCCGAACTCGTTGTTGGTGCCGTAGGTGATGTCGCAGGCGTAAGCGTCGCGTTTCTCCTGTGCGCTCTGGGCGTTCTTGATCACGCCCACGGTGAGCCCGAGGAAGCGATACACCGGACCCATCCAGTCCGCGTCGCGCTGCGCCAGGTACTCGTTCACCGTGACGATGTGCACACCCTCGCCGCTGAGCGCGTTGAGATACGCCGGCAGCGTCGCGACCAGCGTCTTGCCCTCGCCGGTGCGCATCTCGGCGATCATGCCCCGGTGCAGCGTGATGCCGCCGATCAGCTGCACGTCGAAGTGACGCATTTTCACCGTGCGCCGGGCGGCCTCGCGCACCACCGCGAACGCCTCCGGCAGCAGATCATCGAGCTTGGCACCCTCTTTGAGGCGGCGGCGGAAGTCTTCCGTCTTGGCGCGCAGCGCCTCATCGGAGAGGGCCTGGATCTGCGGCTCGAGCTCACTGGCGGTGCGCACGTGGCGGCCGTGACCGCGGACGATGCGCTCGTTGCGGCTGCCGAAAACGCGGGTGAGAAGTTGACGCAAGAAGGGACTCGCTTAACGCAAAAAGATATTTCCCGACAAGTACTTACCGTACCTGCGGGCCATCAAGGGCGGCGTATTGTAAGAGATAGACGCTGACCGTGCCCAATTGGTTCGGGCAAGGCGCAATTCAAGGGGAGATCGGCCGCGTCAGCGGCCGATGTAGGTGAGCGGATCGACCTGGCGGCCGTTGCGCAGCACTTCGAAATGCACGTGCGGGCCGGTCGAGCGGCCGGTGGAGCCCATCAGCGCGACCGGCTCGCCGCGCTTCACGGTCTGCCCGACGCTGACGAGCATGCGCTCGTTGTGAGCGTAGCGCGTGCTGTAGCCGTCGCCGTGGTTGATCTCCACGAGCTTGCCGTAGCCGGCGCGCTCGCCCGCCCAGGTGACGACGCCCGCGGCGACTGCCACCACCTTGGAGCCGGCGGAGCCGGCGAAGTCCACGCCCTTGTGGAAGGCCTCCAGGCCGTCGAAGGGATCGGCGCGCTCGCCGAAATAGGAGGAGATGAAGCCGTTGACGACCGGGCGACCTTCGGGGTGGATTTCCTGTTTCAGCTCGCGGGCGAGAATCACGTTCTCGAGCGCCGAGAGCTGCGACTCGCGCAGATCGACGCGCTGCTCGAGCTGCGTGAGCATGGCCGAGAGGTCCGGGACCTGGGCACTGACGCCCTCGCCCTCGCCCTCGGGGCCGCCGGTCGGCGGATCGCGGTCGAAATTGAATTCGCGGCTGTCGATGTCGGCCATCTCGGTGAGGCGCTTGCCGAGGGCGTCGAGGCGGATGACGTGCGCGTTCATTTCGCCGAGGCGCATCGCCATCGCATCCACCCGCAGCTGCAGCTGCTGCTTGAGTTCCGCGATCTGCTGCTTCTGCTGCGCCAGGATGGCCCCGAGGCGCAGCGTATCGCTCAGCACCAGCCGCTCGTGGCTGCCGCGGCCCAACTGCAGGCCGAGCGCGAAGGCGCCGCCGAGGATCGCCAGGCCCAGGCTGGCAACGACACTTAACGTAAGCGGGTGCGCGAGATTGAAGTGTCGCGCTCTGCCCTCGCGTCTTGAAAGCAAAATAACGTTCATGCCGTGCGTTCCAGCCGCCTGCAGTCCCCCGTGGGCCGCCAGCGCCGGTCAAAGCGCATCGGCCTGGTCCGCCGGGCGTGGAGCGCCCTGTTGTGCTTCAAAAAACCTCGTTGCCGGCAACCCCGCTGTCATGGCTCCTCGCTTTAGACCGGTGGCTTTGCGTCCCCGCCTTTCGGACGGGTTTGCCCAAGCGGCTTGAGGCAATATGCCGAAGAAGATGAGGCGAGACAAGCACGGCAAACGGCGAATGAGCACTGCGGCAGCATCCCGCGGTGCCCGCACTCATTCTGTTAAGGAGCTGCTTGCGCGCGCCGTGCCAGGCTTGACGCGCGTCACACAGCAGTCGATTAGACAAAAGTTCTGGAGCAACTGGCTGAGGGGGCATCTGCCGGCGGAAATCGCCGCGCGCATCTCGGGCGTCAGCGAGCGTGACGGCACGCTGGTGATTTTCGCCGAGAGCGCGGCCTGGTCGGCGCGGCTGCGATTTGCGCTGCGCGAGCTCGAGCCCGGGATCCGTGCGGCGCACGCCGAGGTGTGCGCGGTCCTGGTGCGCGTGCTGCCGCGCAGCTGAATTGCTGCCGGAGTTCAGCCGCAGCAGCGCTGCCGCGCCGGAGTCAGCCGCGCGGCGGATGCAGCGCCGGCGCCTCGATGTAGGAGATCGGCGCATCGGTGTAGCGCTCGAACACGACCTCTTCCCAGGTCGAGGTGTCCGCGAGCAGCGCGCGCAGCAGCCGGTTGTTGAGCGCGTGCCCGGACTTGTGGCCGCTGAACTCGCCGATGAGGCTGTGCCCGAGCAGGTACAGATCGCCGATGGCATCGAGGATCTTGTGCTTGACGAACTCGTCCTCGTAGCGCAGGCCGTCCTCGTTTAGCACGCGGAAGTCATCGAGCACGATGGCGTTGTCGAGACTGCCGCCGAGGGCGAGATTGCGCGCCCGCAGCGTCTCCAGATCGCGCATGAAGCCGAAGGTGCGCGCGCGGCTGACTTCCTTGAGGAACGAGGTGGTGGAGAAATCCATCGAGGCGTGCTGTGAGCGGCGCTTGAAGATCGGATGGTTAAACTCGATCTCGAAGTTCACCTTAAAGCCGTCGAAGGGCTGGAACTCCGCCCACTTGTCGCCGTCGTCGACGCGCAGCCGCTTCTTCACGCGGATGAAGCGCTTCGGCCGGCGCTGCTCCTCGATACCGGCGGACTGCAGCAGGAACACGAACGGGCCGGCGCTGCCGTCCATGATCGGCACCTCCGCGGCCGAGACCTCGACGATCGCGTTGTCGATCCCCAAGCCCGCGAAGGCCGACAGCAGGTGCTCGACCGTCGAGACGCGCGACTCGCCCCGGCCGAGGGTGGTACCGAGCTGGGTGTCGCCGACGTTCTCCGCATGCGCCCGGATGTCCACCGGGTTCGCCAGGTCGGTGCGTCGGAACACGATGCCGCTGTCGGGGTCGGCCGGCTTGAGGGTCATGAGCACCTTCCTGCCGGTATGCAGTCCGACGCCGGTGGCGCGAATCGAGTTCTTGAGTGTCCGTTGTCCGATCATGCCTGCTGCTTTTCCCAACGATCGCGCTGCACCACGGCTGACACGCGCCACGCGCGCGCCATGAGGAGGGCCGCCCAAGGCGAGCCGGCCCCTCCCAGGGCACTTAACGTAAGGCGCGTTACCGTATCACATCAGTCGGCCTGCCGTCGCAGGAACGCCGGGATGTCCAGCAACTCCTCCGGGTCGGCCTCCGTCCGCAGCCCATCCCCGACCGCCCGCTGACGCTGCACGGTGGGCTTGTCGAGCGCGGCGTAGTCGCTGCTCGAGAGGGGAGCGCGCCGCACCACGCGCATCGCGGGCTCGGCACCCCGCGGGTCGCCTCTGCCGGCCGCCTCCCGCTCCCGGGTCGCAGATACCGGCGCGCGCGCGCTCATCGCCGGCCGGCCGAGTCCGGTGGCGACGACCGTGACGCGCACCTGGTTGGACAGCTCCGGATCGATGACCGTGCCGACCACCACGGTCGCGTCGTCGGAGGCGAACTGCTTCACGATCTGACCGACCTCCTGGAATTCGCCGATCGAGAGGTCCATGCCCGCCGTCACGTTGACCAGTATGCCGTGCGCGCCCGCGAGGTTGATGTCCTCGAGCAGCGGCGAGGAAACCGCGGCCTCGGCGGCCGCGCGCGCGCGACCCTCGCCGCTGGCTGCGCCCGATCCCATCATGGCCATGCCGGTCTCCGCCATCACCGTGCGCACGTCGGCGAAGTCGACGTTGATGAGGCCCGGGCGCGTGATGAGCTCGGCGATGCCCTGCACCGCACCCTGCAACACCTGGTTGGCGGCCTTGAACGCATCGAGCAGCGTAGTCTGCGGTCCCAACACGGTCAGCAGCTTCTGGTTGGGAATGGTAATGAGCGAGTCGCAGTACTTGCCCAGCTCGCCGATGCCCTGATCGGCGACGTAGCCGCGCTTGTTGCCCTCCATCTCGAACGGCCGGGTCACCACCGCCACCGTGAGTATGCCCAGCTCGCGGGCCACCTGCGCCACTACCGGCGCCGCCCCCGTGCCGGTGCCGCCGCCCATGCCGGCGGTGATGAACAGCATGTCGCAGCCCTCCACCAGCTCGACGATGCGGTCACGATCCTCCATCGCCGCCTGGCGGCCGACCTCGGGGTCGGCCCCGGCGCCCAGCCCCTTGGTGATGTTGCAGCCGATCTGCAGCGCCGTCTTGACCTTGGCGTGCTTGAGCGCCTGCGAGTCGGTGTTGATGCACATGAACTCCACGCCGTCGATGCCGACCGAGACCATGTGGGCGACGGCGTTGCCGCCGCCGCCCCCGACGCCGATCACCTTGATGACGGCGCTCTGGCTGTACGCATCCATCAGTTCGAACATGTGGTCGCTCCTCTACACGAATACAAGTGGTTGGTTGAGTCGTCGTTCTCTGGCACTGTCAGCTTCAAAAATTCCCCTGAAACCAGGAGCGCATGCGGTCGAATACCGACTTGGCGTTCCCCAGGGAGCCCCCGCGACGCGCGGGCAAGACGTTCTCGCGGGCGTAGAGCAGCAGCCCCACGCCGGTGGAAAAGATCGGGTTGCGTACCACGTCGGTGAGGCCGCGCACGGTCTGCGGCACTCCCAGACGCACCGGCACGTGGAACACTTCCTCGGCGAGCTCGATGGCGCCTTCCATCTTGGCGCTGCCGCCGGTCAGCACGATGCCGGCGGCGATCAGCTCCTCGAAGCCGCTGCGCCGCAGCTCCTCGCGCACCAGCGCGAACAGCTCCTCGTAGCGCGGCTCGACGATCTCGGCGAGCGTCTGGCGCGCCAGCCGCCGCGCCGGGCGCTCGCCCACGCTCGGCACCTCGATGCTCTCATCGGGGTTGGCGAGCTGCGAGAGCGCGCAGGCGTAGCGGATCTTAATGTCTTCCGCGTATTGCGTCGGGGTGCGCATCGAGACCGCGATGTCGTTGGTCACCTGATCGCCGGCGATCGGGATCACCGCCGTGTGGCGTATGGCGCCGTTCGCGAACACGGCCAGATCGGTGGTGCCGCCGCCGATGTCGACCAGGCACACGCCGAGCTCCTTCTCGTCGTCGGTGAGCACCGCGAAACTCGAGGCGAGCTGCTCGAGCACGACGTCGTCGACGCTGAGCCCGCAGCGCTGGATGCACTTCTCGATGTTCTGGGCGGCGCTGTCGGCGCCGGTGACGATGTGCACCTTCGCTTCGAGCCGCACACCCGACATGCCGATCGGATCGCGTATGCCTTCCTGGCCGTCGACGATGAACTCCTGCGGCAGCACGTGCAGGATCTTCTGGTCGGCCGGGATCGCCACCGCCTTGGCGGCGTCGATCACGTGCTCGACATCGCCGTGGCTCACCTCCTTGTCGCGTACGCCCACCACCCCGTGCGAGTTGAGGCTGCGCACGTGGCTGCCGGCGATGCCGGCAAACACCGAGTGGATCTCGCAGCCGGCCATGAGCTCGGCTTCCTCCACGGCGCGCTGGATCGACTGCACGGTGGACTCGATGTTGACCACGACGCCCTTCTTGAGCCCGCGCGAGGGCTGGGAGCCGAGTCCCAGCAGCTCGATCGAACCGTCGAGCCCCACCTCCCCGACCAGCGACACGACCTTGGAGGTTCCGATGTCGAGCCCGACGATGAGATTTCTTTCGGCGCGCTTAAGCATCGTGACCACCTTCGCTGCGGGTAGCCGCGGAGCGCGCGGCGTTGCCGCGCCAGCCGATGGCGAACCCGTTTGTGTACCGCATGTCGACGTAGGCGATGTCCTCGCCGCGCTGCGTGACCAGCTTCAGCGCGGCGTTCATGAACTTCTCGAAGCGCTCGTCCACCTGGCGCCTTCCCAGGCGCACCGTCACGCCGTTGGCCAGATCGAACTCCCAGGCGCCGCGGGCATCGAGGCGCAGGGCGGTGAGGCGCACGCCCGCCTGCATGAGGCGTTCGGCGGCCACCAGGTAGCGCTGCGCCACGACCGACTCCTTGCCGGCGGGGCCGGCGAGCTGCGCGAGCTCCGAGGGCACGTGGCGCTCGTCGGCATCGAACAGCTCCCCGCGGGTGTTGAGCAGCCCGTGCTCGCCCCAGCGCGCGGCCGCGGTCTGCTCGATCACCAGCACCGTGAGACCCCGCGGCCAGTCGCGCTGCACGCTCACCGCATCGACCCAGGTGAGCGTATGGATGGCGCGGCGTACGGCGGCCAGATCCACCGACAGGAGCCCGGCGCCGTTGAGCTGCGCCTTCACCACGCGCTCGACGTCCACCGGGGCGACGCGCTGGAAGCTTCCGGTGACCGCGACCGTCTCGATCGGTTGATCGAACGCCCAGGCGACGGTGAGCGCGGCCGCGCCGCTGAGGGCCAGCGCACCGCAGGCCACGCCCACGGCCTGCCAGTTGACCGCAGGCCAGCGGAAGCGCTTCTCCGACGGTTTGCGGCGGTTTTTCGGACGCCCCAGCATGGGCCTCAGCTCCTCGCCTGCGGCGGCCGCGGGGCCGCTGCCGCGACCCGGCGCGTAAAGCTCGTTTCCAGCACGCGCCAGCACAACTCGCCGAAGTCGATGCCGACGGCGCGTGCGGCCATGGGAACCAGGCTGTGGTCCGTCATGCCGGGAACGGTGTTGATCTCGAGAAGCTGCGGCCGGCCCGCGGCGTCCATCATGAAATCCGCCCGTCCCCAGCCGGAGGCGCCGCACGCCTCGAACGAGGCGAGCGCGAGTTGCGCTAGGTGCGCCTCGGCGCCTGAGCTTAAGGCCGAAGGACAGAAGTAACGCGTGTCCGTGCGGAAGTACTTGGCCTGGTAGTCGTAGAAGGTCTGCGGAGTCTCGATGCGGATCGCGGGCAGCGCCGCCCCCTGGAGGATCCCCACGGTGTACTCGCTACCGGTCAGCCAGGGCTCGGCAAAGACCAGCGTCTCGAACTGCGCCGCCGCGGCATACGCCGCCGCGAGCTCTCCGGCGCGCTCCACCTTGGTCATGCCGACGCTCGAACCCTGGGTTGCGGGCTTGACCATGAGCGGCAGCCTCAGGCGCTCGAGCGCCAGCTCGAAATCCTGCGGGCCGCGCAGCACCACGAAATCGGCGGTCGGCACACCGACTGCTAGCGCCAGGCGCTTGGTGCGCAGCTTATCCATGCCGATGGCCGAGCCCATGACACCGCTGCCGGTGTAGGGGACCCCGAGATACTCGAGCGCGCCCTGCAGCGTCCCGTCCTCGCCGCCGGGGCCATGCAGCGCAATCCACACGCGCTCGAAGCGGCCGGTGAGCAGCTCCGCCAGGGCCTGGTCGCGTGGATCGAAGGCGTGCGCATCCACGCCGCGTGCCTTCAGCGCGGCGAGCACCGCGTTGCCCGAGAGCAGCGAGATCTCCCGCTCGCTCGAGTCGCCGCCGAACAGCACGGCCACCCGGCCGAAGGCGCGCGCGTCGCCGACGCGCTTAAGCTGCTGCGGTTCATGGGTGAGGCGCATGGCTTACGGCACTCCCACGATGCGCACCTCGGGGTGCAGCGCCACACCGTGCTGGCGCTGAACTTCAGCGCGCACGTGCCCGATGAGGCGCTCCAGGTCGGCGGCGCGCGCCTGGCCGTGATTGATGATGAAGTTGGCGTGCTTCTCGGACACCGAGGCGTCCCCGATGCGAAAGCCCTTGAGCCCGCAGACCTCGATGAGGCGCGCGGCGTGATCACCCGGAGGGTTGGTGAACACCGAGCCGCAGCTCCACTCGCCGATCGGTTGCGACGCCTTGCGCCGCGCGAGCAGCGCGCGCACCTCGTCCTGGTGCGCGCCGGAGCGGCGCTCGAAGCCGAGCTCGGCGGCAATGAACCACTCCTCGGCAGCCGGCGCGAGCACCTGGCGGTAGCCCGCGCGGTACTCGGACGAGGCGCGCCGGCGCATGCGGCCGCTGCGGTCGATGGTCTCCACAGCGCGCACGTGCTGCCAGGTCTCACCGCCGAAGGCCCCGGCATTCATGGCGAGCGCGCCGCCGAGCGTGCCGGGAATGCCGGCGAAGAATTCCGCCGGTCCCAGGCCCCACTTGAGGCATTGCCGGGCGAGGCGGGCGCAGGCCACGCCGGCGCCGGCCTGCACGGTCGTCTCGTTCAGTCTATGGAGCGCATCGAGCGTGCCATGCGTGCTGATGACCACGCCCTTGAGGCCGCCGTCGCGCACCAGCAGGTTGCTGCCGAGCCCGATGAAGTGAATGGCAACGTCCGCCGGCACGGTGCGCAGGAAGGCGGCAAGATCGGCTGCATCGCGCGGATTGAAGAACACCTCCGCCGGGCCGCCGACGTGCCAGGAGGTATGCCGGCTCAGGGGCTCGTTGCGGCGCACGCGCGTACTGAACTCCGGGGCAACCGCGACGCTCATGAGGCGGCCCCCGGCGGCGGCGGTGCGGCGAGCGCCTGCGGCAGCGTGTGCGCCACTGCGCTGATGTTGCCCGCGCCCATGCAGACGATGACGTCGCCCCCGCGGATCACGTCGCGCAGCGCCTGCGCGAGCTCCTCCACTTTCTCGACGAACAGCGGTTCGAGCTGCCCGCGGCCGCGCACCGCGCGGCAGATGGCACGACCGTCCGCACCGGCGATCGGCGCTTCGCCGGCCGCGTAGACCTCGGTCACGAGGAGCGCATCGGCCGCCGACAACGCCTTGCCGAAGTCGTCGATGAGATCGCGCGTGCGCGTGTAGCGATGCGGCTGGAAGGCGAGCAGCACGCGTCGTCCCGCATAGCCCTGGCGCACGGCGGCCAGCGTCGCGGTGATCTCGGTGGGGTGATGGCCGTAGTCGTCGACGATGGTGATGCGCCCGACGGCGGTGGCCACGTCGCCGATGTGCTGCAGCCGCCGGTCGACGCCCTGGAAGGCAGCGAGGGCGCGCAGGATGGCCTGATCGTCGATGCCCAGCTCGCTCGCCACCGCGACGGCCGCGAGCGCATTGCGCACGTTGTGGAGCCCGGGGAGGTTAAGCTGGACGGCCAGCGGGACGCTGCCGGCGCGTAAGACCCTGAAGCGCGTCTGCAGCCCCGCGGCGGTGACCTCCACCGCCCGCACGTCGGCGCCGGCATCCAGCCCGTAGGAGAGAATCGGGCGCCCGATTTCCGGCACGATACTGCGCAGCTGCGGATCGTCGGCGCACAGCACCGCCAGCCCGTAGAACGGCAGGTTGTGCAGGAAATCGACGAAGCTCTGCTTGAGCAGGCCGAAATCCCCGCCGTGCGCGCTCAGGTGATCGTTGTCGATGTTGGTGACGATCGCGATCAGCGGCTGCAGGTGGGTGAACGAGGCATCGCTCTCGTCGGCTTCCGCCACCAGGTAGCGGCCGGCGCCGAGGCGCGCGTTGCTCGCGGCGCTCTTCAAGCGTCCGCCGATCACGTAGGTCGGGTCCTCGCCGCCGGCCGTGAGGATGCTGGCGATGAGACTGGTGGTGGTGGTCTTGCCGTGGGTGCCGGCCACGGCGATGGAATAGCGGAAGCGCATCAGCTCGCCGAGCATCTCGGCGCGTGCCACCACCGGGATGCGCTGGGCCAGCGCTGCGGCGAGCTCCGGGTTGTCACGCGGCACGGCGCCGGAAGCGACCACGACGTCGGCCCCCTGGATGTTGGCCGCCGCGTGTCCAATGGTGATGCGCGCGCCGAGGCTGGTGAGCCACTCGGTCACCGCGCTGGCGCGCGCGTCCGACCCCTGCACGATGTAGCCGAGGCTCAGCAGCACCTCGGCGATGCCGCTCATGCCCGTGCCGCCGATGCCGACGAAGTGAATGGTATTGATGCGGCGCATGCGGTCGCGCCGGTCGGGCGTGACGCGCCGCTCCTGCGGCGGGCGGGTGGGCAGCGTGCGGCGCTCGGCGCTCATGCGGCGCTCCGCGCCAGCGCCAGGCAGGAGGCGGCGAGCTCGTCGGCGGCGCGCGGCTTGGCGAGCAGCCGCGCCCGCTCGGCCATGGCGAGGAGCTTGCCGCGCCCGGCGCACAGCCGCTGCAGCTCGGCGGCGAGGCGCTCCTCGGTCAGCTCGCGATCGCAGATCAGCGCCGCAGCGTCCGCGCGCACCAGGTATTGCGCGTTGTAGGCCTGGTGATTGTCCACCGCGCCCGGAAAGGGCACCAGGATCGCGCCCACGCCCACGGCGGCCAGCTCCGATACAGTGAGCGCGCCGGCGCGACAGACAACCAGGTCCGCCCAGCCGTACGCCTCGCTCATGTCCTCGATGAAGGGGCGCACGTCCGCGCGCACCCCCGCCTGTGCATAGCTCGCGCGCCCGGCTTCGACCCAGCGCTCCCCGCAGCTGTGGCGCACATCGAAGGCGAGCCACCCCGAGAGGCGCTTCAAGGCGAACGGCACGACGGTGTTGAGGCGTGCCGCGCCCTGGCTGCCGCCGATCACCAGGATGCGGATCGGCCCGGCGCGTCCGGCAAAGCGCTCCGCCGGCGGCGGCAGGGCGGTGATGTCGCGGCGCACCGGGTTGCCGATGACGCGCGCGTGCACCTCGCGTCCGAAACTGCCGGGAAATGCCTCGAGCACCACGCGGGCGAGGTGCGCCAGCACGCGGTTGGTGAAACCGGCGATGGCATTCTGCTCGTGGATGAGCAGCGGGCGGCGCGTGAGCCAGGCGGCGAGTCCCCCCGGCCCGCTCACGAACCCCCCCAGACCCACGACGACCGACGGACGATAGCGCCGCATCACCCTGAGCGCCTGCAGCAGCGCCAGCGTGAGGCGGAAGGGCGCCGTCAGCCAGCTGAGCGCGCCCTTGCCGCGCAAGCCGGCCACCGACAGCCGCTCGAGCGGGATGCCTTCCGCGGGAATGACCCGCGACTCCAGCCCCCGTGCGGTCCCGAGCCACAGCACCTCGAGCGACTGCTCGCGCAGCAGCCGCGCCAGCGCCAACCCCGGGAACACGTGGCCGCCGGTGCCGCCTGCCATGATGAGAATGGGCCGGCTCATAGCGCGCCCCGCACGGTCGCCGATCCGCGCCGCTTGGCGCTGGTCTCGTGGTACACGCGCAGCAGCACACCCACCCAGGCGAGCGAGACGATGAGGCTCGAGCGGCCGTAGCTCATCAGCGGCAGCGTCAGCCCCTTGGTCGGCAGCACGCCCATGTTGACGCCGATGTTGATGAATGCCTGGATCCCGACCCACAGGCCGAAGCCGGCGGCCAGATGGGCGGGGAACTTGAGCCCCGCCTCGGAGGCGAGGCGCGCGATGCGAAAACTCCGCCACACCAGAGCGAGGAACAGGGCGAGCGTCAGCACCACCCCCAGGAGTCCCAGCTCCTCGGCCAGCACCGCAAACAGGAAATCGGTGTGCGCTTCCGGCAGGTAGAACAGCTTCTGCACCGAGTCGCCGAGCCCCACGCCGAGCCACTGGCCGCGGCCGATGGCGATCAGCGACTG
>DASPPI010000071.1:0-5701 GCA_035625615.1 Steroidobacteraceae bacterium
GCCAGCTGTTTCCGGGGAAGGAAGTGAAGGCAGCCGGGTGGTGCAGCTCCTGGGCTCCGCAGATGTAGGCGCAGGCGCGCGGCCGCTCAGGTCCGCCTCAATCGACTCCGGCGCGAGTTGATGAATCCCCCGCCGGCTGCATACGCCAGCATCTGGTCGCTGCGCTTCATCAGCGTGGAAGCGGTCAGCGGGGTGGTGCTGCTGGCGGCGGCGGCGCTCGCGCTCGGGTGGGCGAATTCACCCTGGGCCCATTCCTACCAGGCGCTCTGGCGTCTCAAGCTCGAGTTGGGAGTCGGGCGAGTACTGCCCGCGCAGGATCTGCACTTCTGGGTCAACGAGGGCGCCATGACCGTCTTCTTTCTCCTGGTGGGGCTCGAGATCCGCCGCGAGATAAACGATGGCGCGCTGTCCGACCCCAAGGTCGCGACGCTGCCCGTCATCGCCGCGCTGGGAGGGGTCGTGGTCCCGGCACTGCTCTACCTGCTCGTCAACCGCGACCCGGCGACGCGTCACGGCTGGGCGATCCCGACACCGACCGACATCGCCTTCGCCGTCGGAGTCCTGTCGCTCATCGGCCGGGTGCCGCCGGCAGTGCGCATGCTCCTGCTGACGCTCGCGATCATCGACGACATCGCCGCGATCGCCGTGATCGCGCTGAGCTACTCGAGCGGCCTTGCACTCACCGGGCTGCCCGTCCTCGCCGCGGGCGTCGTGCTCGTGCTGGTGATGCAGCGCCTGAGCATCGCCGCAGCGCTGCCCTACGTGCTGCCCGGGGTGCTCGCCTGGTGGGGTATGCTGCGCGCCGGCATACACCCGGCACTCGCCGGCGTGCTGCTCGGTCTCCTCACCCCCGCCACGCTCGACTTCGGACGCCGCAAGCGCCAGCCGGCAGCCGGCGGTGGCGAAACTACCCCCTTGGTGCGCGTCGAGACACGGCTGCACCCGTGGGTGGCTTTCGGGATCATGCCGCTCTTTGCACTGGCCAATGCGGGCGTGAGGGTAGAGGGCCTGGACCTGACCGCCGGCGCACCGCTCGCAGTCGGGATCGTAGCGGGACTGGTGCTCGGCAAGCCGCTCGGCATCGTGCTCGCCACGCGCGCTGCGGTGGGACTGAAGCTGTGTGCGCTGCCAGACGGCGTGCGCTGGAACCACATCGTCCTCATGGGCGCTGTCGGCGGCATCGGCTTTACCATGTCGATTTTCATCGCCGCTCTCGCCTTCGCCGAGCCGGGGCTGCTCGCCACCGCCAAGTTCGCCGTGCTGGTGGCCTCGGGACTCGCGGCAACGCTCGGATTCATCTTCGGCCGGCTGCCGCGGGCGCAGCGGTCGCGCTGATCGCTCCCGCCGGCTCATCCGCCGGCGGACAGGGTGTGCGGGCAGCTCCCGCCTCGGCAGTCGCTCCACCGCGGTAGGTGACGCGATAGATGCGGCCCCGCTGGTCATCGGAGATATAAAGAGCGCCGTCCGGGCCCACGGCGACGCCTGAGGGACGATGCTCCGCACGTCCCGGCTCCTTGATCGCGCCGGCAAAACCGTCAGCGAAGATCTCGCAACGACCCGCGGCGGCCTCCGCCGCGAGCGGCTGGAACACGACGTTGTAGCCGCCCTGCGGGTACGGCGCGCGATCCCAGGATCCGTGAAAGGCGATGAACGCGCCCTCGCGGTAATGCGCGGGGAAACTCCTGCCCGCGTAGATCACCACATCGTTCGGCGCCCAGTGGGCGGGAAAGGCGGCCACAGGGGCGAGCTTTTGGGCGCAGATCCCGACGGCCCTGCCGCCGTCACCGCCATACTCGGGTGCCAGTACCAGTCGTTCCTGAATTGCATCGAAGTAACACGCGGGCCAGCCGTAGTCGCCACCCGGCTGAACCTTCAGAAGTTCCTCCGCCGGCTGCGTCGCCTCCGCCTCGGGCCGGTAGAGCTGCGGCCAGTTCTGATGCAGCTGATCGCGGCCGTGCTGGGTGGCGTAGATCCCGTGCCCGCCCGCGCCCACGGCAATCCCTTCGGCATTGCGAATCCCGGTCGCGTAGCGCTGCGCCGGCGAGAACCTCTGATCGGTGCGGGTCGCGTCATAGCGCCAGATGCCCCCGCGCGTCTCGAGCTCGGTGCACGGCTGGTTACCCGGCACCTCCAGTTGGCGGTTGCGGGCCTGACAGGAGTTGGTCGCGGAAGCGACGTCGACGTACAGAACGCCGTCGGCATCGATCACGAAGGGATGCATGGGGTGATCGCCCGTCAGCGGCAGTCCCGATACCACGACTTCGGGCTTGCCCTGCGGTGCGATCGATCCTGCGGATAGCCGGTAGCGCTCGATGCGGTCGGATTCCTCCGCATACAGCGCGTCCCGGTAGAGCGCGATCCCGGTACCGCCCCGGCCACCGTCTGCGGGCGTGGCTCCGAAGCGCTCGGTGACGCTTGCCTTGCCGTCGCCCCGGGTGTCCTGCAGAGCGACGAGGAAGCCGACCGGCGGCGGCGGGCGGTTGTCGTAGTAGCGACCGCTCCAGCTGTTGACGTACACGACACCGCTGTCAGCCACGACGAGATGACGGGCGTGGCCGAGATCGTCCGCAAACACCGACGCGCAGAATCCGGGAGGAAGCCTCAGCCCGGCGTCAGGACAGGATGCGGCGTTGCCGGCCGCGGCTGGCGCGCACTCCGCGGGTGCACATGCCCCCGTCGCGGCGAGCGCCGTCACCAGTATCGCAGTCGCAACGCGCACGTCGTGCCCTCGTCCTGCGCCGGGCGCAACTATAGCGCGGTGGCGCGCTCCGGCAGCGCTGCGGTACGCAGCGCGGCGGGCTACGATGTGCGCGGTCGTCCTGCGGCCCGAATCGGACTCATGCGAATCGTCACGTACAACGTCAACGGCATCGGCGCGCGCCTCCCCAACCTGCAGCGCTGGCTCGGCGAAGCGGCCCCCGACGTCGTCTGTCTGCAGGAGTTGAAGGCGCCGCAGGAGAAGTTCCCGGAAGCCGCGATCCGCGCCGCCGGCTACGGGGTCATCTGGCACGGACAAAAGAGCTGGAACGGCGTGGCGATCCTCGCGCGCGGCAGCGAGCCGGTCGAGATCCGGCGCGCCTTGCCGGGGGACGCGCAAGACGTTCACAGCCGCTACATCGAAGCGGCGGTGCGGGGTCTGGTGATCGGCTGCCTGTATCTGCCGAACGGCAATCCCGCGCCGGGGCCCAAGTTCGATTACAAGCTGGGCTGGCTCGAGCGCCTGATCGCGCACGCGGCGGAGCTGGTTTCCCGAGACTCCCCGGTCGTGCTGGCCGGCGACTACAACGTCATCCCGAGCGAGCGCGACGTCTACAAGCCGGAGCGCTGGGTCGACGATGCGCTGTTTCGCGTCGAGGTGCGCGAGGCGTTCGCGCGCCTCGCCCGGCAGGGATGGACGGATGCGCTGCGGGCGGTGCATCCCAACGAGCAGATCTATACCTTCTGGGATTACTTCCGCAATGCCTATCAGCGCGATGCCGGGATGCGCATCGATCACCTGCTGCTCAATCCCGCGGTCGCAGGCCGCCTGGCCGACGCGGGTGTCGACCGGGCAGTGCGCGGGTGGGAGAAGGCGAGCGATCACGCGCCGACCTGGGTGGAGCTGCGCGAAGGCTAGCGAGTGCTCGGCGGTCGCCAGCGAGTCTCGCTCAGCGGGAACATCGCGATGACGCCTGACAAGCGCCTGTCATTTTCCGGACAACATACTGTAGCGGGCTGGCTCTAATGTCTGAGCTGCGCCGGCGCTGCGCCCGCCGTGCGCACGCGGGTGAGCAGCATGCCCGCGCCCCCGTCCGCGCTGCCACCGGTTGGCCGTGAGCGTGCAGTTAGGACAGTGGAGGTCCGGCCCTGCCCGGGAAATGGAATGCCCGGGCGGGGCGCGCAGGGTCCCTCGGCGGGCGGCGGTCCCCAACCCCGCACCACGGACTCGGCTAGCATAGCCGGACCCAAGCGGGGACCTCGATGACTTACGAGCTCTATTACTGGCCTGGCATCCAGGGACGCGGTGAGTTCATACGGCTCGCGCTGGAGGAAGCCGGCGCGCGCTACCGCGATGTCGGCCTCCTGCCGCGGAGCCAGGGCGGCGGCGGACCGGCCATCCTGCAGGTCCTCGCTGCGCGCGGCCTGCAGCGCCCGCCGTTCGCGCCGCCGATCCTTAAGGTGGGCCGGCAGCTGATCGCGCAAACACCCAATATCCTGCTGTTCCTCGGCGGCCGCCTGCAGCTCGCTCCACACGACGAGCCGGGCAGGCTCTGGACACATCAGCTGCAGCTCACCATCCTCGACTGGTACCTGGAGATCTTCCACACGCATCACCCGCTCGGCGACGGCTATGCCTACGAGGAGCAGAAGCGGGAGGCCAGGCGGCGCACCAAGGACTTCCTCGATGTGCGGCTGCCGAAATTCATGGGTTACTTCGAGCGCGTCCTCGAGTGCAACCGCGCCCGCGGGCCGTGGATGGTCGGTGCACGCCTCACCTACGCCGACCTCTCCCTCGCGCAGGTGCTTGCCGGACTTCGCTATGCCTTTCCGCTCGCCAGCGGCAGGGTGCTGCGGCAGCGGCCGCGGCTGCGCGCCCTGCATGATACGGTGTTCGCCCGGCCGCGCATCGCGCGTTACCTCGCCTCGGAGCGCCGCCAGCCTTTCAACAACGAGGATCTGTTCCGCCACTACCCGGAGCTGGACCGGTGAGGCCCCCCGCCGTGGCGGCATGGCTCCGGTCGCGGTTGCTGGCGCTGTGCCTGCTCGTGGCAGGCTCGTGCCCGGGCGCCGCAGCGCCCGGCGCTGCAGCCGTGGGGGAGACATCGATCGGGGGCGCAGCGGGCGACCAGCCACCGCGGTTCGAGGTGCCGGCGCCGGATGCAGGGAGGCCGCTGATGTTCATTGCATACGGCGACACGCGCTTCACCCGGACAGAGAGCAGCAGCATCGTGAATACGTTCGCGCGCCGCGCGCTGGTGGAGCGGATGGCCCGCGAGCACCCGGCGGCGATCTTCATCGGCGGAGACCTCGTTTTCAAGGGCAGCGATCCGGACGACTACGAGGTGTACCGGAGCGAGACCGTGGCGTGGGCGAAACAGCAGATCCCGGTATTCCCCGCGCTCGGCAATCACGAATTCAAGGGCTGCGGCAAGGAGGAGCCGGAGCCGTGTCTCGAGAACTGGTGGCACACGTTCCCTGACCTGCGGCCCTACCGCTGGTATTCGGTGGCGGTCGGGCCGACGCTGCTGGTGTTGCTGCTCGACTCCGATTCGCCCTTCAGGGCGGGCAGCGAACAGCGGATCTGGTTCGAGCGGCAGATCGCCGAGGCCCCTGCCCGCGTCAAGTTCATCATGGTGGTACTCCACTATCCACCGGTGCGCGACCCCTTCTACCCCTCCATGCTGGACGAGAAGGACGTCTATCACTACTTCGCCAAGAATGCCGCCTCAATGCACGCCCGGGCGGTGGTCATCGGCAGTCACATACACAACTACGAGCGCTACGTGCGCGACGGCGTCACTTACCTGGTGAGCGGCGGCGGCGGCGCCAAACCGGTCCCCGCCATCCGCATGTTCGGCGAGCAGTCCAGGCTCACCACGTCGGTGAACTTTCACTTCGTACTTTTCACGCTGGAGAGCGAGCGCCTCAGCGGCACCATGGTGCGCTTCGAGGCCGCCGATCCGAGCGGCAACACCTGGACCGAGCCGGATCACTTCGAGGT
>DASPPI010000072.1:0-5388 GCA_035625615.1 Steroidobacteraceae bacterium
GGACTATCTCTTCACCCGCGCACGCGGCGCGTGCGTGTGGGTGCGGGATGCTCCCAGCCTGTCATCAAGGGCACTCGAGCCCTCAGGTAGTCTCTGCACCTTCCGCCGGTGTACCGGCGGCTCGGCTCAGGGTTGCCGTGGGAAGCGACGCTCCGGCAGGTTTCCCTGAATTCATCCCGTCCACTTCGCGCGTTTCCGCGCGAAGGCACCTTTGTCGATGAGTCCCCTGCACTAACCGCTGTGCTACAGGCCCAGCAGGCTGCGATTGTAGCAGCCGCCCGCGCATCACAAGCGCAACAGCCCGCGGAAATCGGACCAGCGATCGCCGCCGGGCTGCCATGCGCGCGCGGCCGCATCGCGCGCGGGCGCGGACTGCGGGCCCGGAACGGGCTCGGTCCTGCGCTCCCGGCAACCCGCCAGCATGAGCGCCGCGGCCAGTGCCGCCGCGAGCAAAAGCCACCTCATGGCAGCTACCCCCTTGCCATCGCCGGCGACAACGTTAGCATGGCCCTCCCGCCGCGGATACGGCGCGCCCCGCCGCCGTGATGAGCCCAGCAAGGAGATCGCATCGTGAAGCTCTACTACTTTCCCGCCGCCTGCTCGCTGGCCTCGAACATCGCCCTGCGCGAGGCGGGACTGAAATTCGAGCTGGTCAAGGTCGACCGGCGAACCAGGAAAGCCGCCGACGGGCTCGATTTCAGCGAGGTGAATCCCAAGGGATACGTGCCCGCGCTCGCGCTCGACAACGGCGAGGTGTTGACCGAGAACGTCACGGTGCTGCAGTACATCGCCGACCGTAACCCGGCGTCCAAACTGGCGCCGCCGGCGGGCACCATCGAGCGCTACCGCCTGATGGAATGGCTCAGCTTCATCAACTCCGAGGTGCACAAGGCGTTCTCGCCGCTGTTCCGGGACGACGCCTCCGAGGACACCAAGCAGTTTACACGCAAGAACCTGCTGGGCCGCCTCGACTATCTCGAGCGCGTGATCGGCGGCCGGAGCTTCCTCATGGGCGAGCAGTTCACCGTCGCCGATGCCTACCTGTTCACGGTGCTCCGCTGGGGCAGCCACGTGAATCTCGACCTGGGCAAATGGCCCGCGCTGCAGCACTACGTGGAGCGGGTCGGCAGGCGCCCCCACGTGGTCGAGGCGCTCAAGGCCGAGGGACTGGTCAAGTAGAGCGGGGCGGGTACCCGGTGCGAGCGGCCGGTGGAGGTCGGCCGTTTGCTGTTACCATCGGCGCGTGCAGCCTTGGCATGCGAGAGGACGCAATGACTACCAAACTCAACAAGCAGCTCAAGCGCGAAATCGACGTGGACGGCAAGCCCTACATGATCACACTCTCGCCGGAAGGCGTGAAGCTCACCGAGAAGGGCAAACGCCTGGGGCGCGAGCACACCTGGAAGTCGCTGTTGGGCGTGGAGGGCGGTGGCTCCGCCGCGCCGCCCGCCGGCGCGTCCTTCGGCGAGATAAGTTAGTCCGCCTGCCAGGGAGTCGGTGGATGACTCAGGAGAGCCTGCGGGAGCTGCTCGCCCGGGTGCACGAGCGCCTGAGCAGCAGCGGCGGCGCCCTCGATCCGGAGTCGCGGCAGCTGCTCGGCGCCGTGATGCGCGACATCGAGCGGCTCGATCCGGACGCCGCCGGTGCGGTGGCGGCGCACGCGCCGCGACTGGAATCGCTGGCGGTGAGATTCGAGGCCGGGCACCCGGGGCTGGCGGAAGCCCTGCGGCAACTCATCGACGCGCTCGGTAAGGCCGGAATCTAGCTCCCCCGAAAAGGCACCGGCCCGGCGTCGTCGCCAAAGCCGGGCCGGGCGCGCTAGCCGCGTGGCGCCGGCCGCGCTTCAGTCGTCCATCAGGAAACTGCGCAGCTGCTCGCTGCGGCTCGGGTGACGGAGCTTGCGCAGCGCCTTGGCCTCGATCTGGCGGATGCGCTCGCGCGTGACGTCGAACTGCTTGCCGACCTCCTCGAGCGTGTGGTCGGTGTTCATGTCGATGCCGAACCGCATGCGCAGCACCTTCGCCTCGCGCGGCGTCAGCTGCGCCAGCACGGCATGGGTCGTCTCGCGCAGCGACTCCATGGTCGCCTGGTCGATGGGGGAGGCCACGGAGGTGTCCTCGATGAAGTCCCCCAGGTGCGAATCCTCGTCGTCGCCGATGGGCGTCTCCATCGAGATCGGCTCCTTGGCGATCTTGAGCACCTTGCGCACCTTGTCCTCGGGCATTTCCATGCGCACCGCCAGTTCCTCGGGCGTGGGCTCGCGGCCCATCTCCTGCAGCATCTGGCGCGAGATGCGGTTGAGCTTGTTGATGGTCTCGATCATGTGCACCGGGATGCGGATGGTGCGCGCCTGGTCGGCGATCGAGCGGGTGATGGCCTGGCGAATCCACCAGGTGGCGTAGGTGCTGAACTTGTAGCCGCGGCGATATTCGAACTTGTCGACCGCCTTCATGAGGCCGATGTTGCCTTCCTGGATCAGGTCGAGGAACTGCAGCCCGCGGTTGGTGTATTTCTTGGCGATGGAGATCACCAGGCGCAGGTTGGCCTCCACCATCTCCTTCTTGGCGCGGCGCGCCTTGGCCTCGCCGATTGACACCTCGCGGTTGACCTCCTTGATGTCGTTGATGCTGAGGTGATAGAGCCCCTCGAGCTGCTCGAGCTTCTTCTGTCGCCGCTCGATCTCGTCCTTGAACTTCGCGAGCGGCGCCGAGTACTTCTTGCCGCCCTTGACGTGCTTGCCCAGCCAGCGCGGATTGGTCTCGTTCTTCGGGAACGAGGCGATGAAGTCCTTGCGCGGCATGCCGGCATCGCGCACCGCGATGATCATGATCTCCTTCTCGAGCTGGCGTACCTCGGCCACGTGGGTGCGCAGATTGAGAATCAGCGCATCGAACATGCGCGGCGACAGGCGCAGCTCCATGAACTCGTCGGCGAGCCGCTTGCGCTGGCGCAGCGTCTTCGGGTCGCGCGCGCCCAGCTTGGCGATCGAGCCGAGCACCTGGGAGTGGATCTTGGTGATCGAGGCGAAGCGTGCGGCCGCTTCCACCGGATCAGGTCCCGTGTCGATGGCCTCCTCTTCGCTGTCGCCCTGCTCGCCGTTTTCCTCGTCTTCCTCGTCGTCGGCCTTCTCTTCCGCGGCGACCACCTCCACCTTGGTGGGATTCTGCGGCTGCGCGATGACGTCCGGCGCGTTGGGGTCGATGAAGCCGACGATCACGTCGACCAGGCGCGCCTGGCCGGCCTTCACCGGCTCGTAGACCCGCAGCAGGAAGTCATAGGAGGGCGGATAGAGCGCGAGCGCGCTGCGCACCGCATCGAGTCCCTCCTCGATGCGCTTGGCGATGCGGATCTCGCCCTCGCGGGTGAGCAGCTCCACGGTGCCCATCTCGCGCATGTACATGCGCACCGGATCGGTGGTGCGGCCGAGCTCGGCATCCAGCGCCGCGAGCGCCGCCGCGGCCTCCTCGATCGCCTCCTCATCGGCGGGCGCCGACGGCTCGCTCGCCAGCAGCGACTCGGTATCCGGTGCCTTCTCGTACACCGGAATACCCATGTCGTTGATGGTGTTGACGATGTCTTCGATCTGCTCCGGATCGACGATCTCGGACGGCAGGTGATCATTCACCTGCGCGTAGGTGAGGTAGCCCTGCTCCTTGCCGCGCGCGATCAGCAGCTTCAGCTGCGACTGCCGGTCCTCCGGCATCACTGGCACACGCCGCTCGATCCCGAGCGGTCGCTTGTCGGCGCCTGGCTTGCCGCCCGCGGCCCGCACCTCCGGCGCGCGTGCGCTGTCATTCACCTTCGCGCCAGCGACTGCTGCGCGCCCCGCCGCCGCCTTCCTGGCCGGCGCGGCGTGCCGGCCGCGATCGCGCAGGCTTGCCACCGCGGCGACCGGCTTCTCGGCCGCCGCCGGTCTCGCCGGCCGGGGCGTTACTGCAGAGCGCTTCTTGTGTGCGGTCTGGGACTTGTGCTTGCGTGTCATGAGTGGAGGTACGCTGCGGGCCTCAAAAGATCTATGTGCTGCCGGGAGCCGGGCAGCTCAAGGGGACGGAGGCAAAGCGTTGAAGTTTATTTGACTCACGGTCATTCACCAAATCGATTTATCCACCGCGTATTTCCCGGTGACTCAGTCTATCTATAAGTCTCTGAAATTCCTCAATTTCAGCAGCCGCAAGGCTACCCGCCCGGCTTTTCGCCTCGAGGGCCTCGAGACGGCGTCCGGCCGCCTGGTCCGCCAGCTTGACGAGCGCCGCCCGCAGCTCGCCGGCGGCGGCGTGCTCGTCCGTAATGACCTCCTCGCGCTCAAGGAGTTTCTGCAGTGAGTCGCGGCCCTCGCGCCCCGCCCAGCGCTCGATGATCTGGGCGGCGATCTGGGCAGGCTGGTCGCGCAGGTTGTCGAGCAGCTCGCGCAGCAGGCTGACGCCGGCTTCGTCGCTGCCATCGAGGCCGGCGCGCTCCGCCGCGGTCACCTCGAGGGCGATGGCCGGGTAGTGCAGCAGGCGCACGATCGCCTGGCGCACCAGGGTCCCACGCCCGGCAGCCCGGGCCGCATGCGCCGGCCGGCGGGCCGGCGGCGGGGAGGCGGCCGGGGCTTGCGCCCGTCCGGGCAGCCACAGCTCCGCGAGCCGCGCCGGCGAGAGGCCCACGACCCCGGCGAGCCGCTCGAGCAGCAGCTCGCGGTAGACGCCTTCAGGGACCTTGGCGAACAGCGGTCGTGCGCTCTCCGCAAAGCGCGCGCGACCGTCGGCGTGCTGGAGCTCGCTTTGCTCCGACAGCTCCCGCACCAGGTACTCCGACAGCGGCACGGCGCCGGCCAGGCGCTCTTCGAAGGCGGCGCGGCCCTCGGCCGCCACCAATGTGTCCGGGTCGTGCCCCTCTGGCAGGAACAGGAAGCGGATCTCGCGTCCTTCGCGCGCTTCGGGCAGCGCCTGCTGCAGCGCGCGCCACGCCGCCGTCCGCCCGGCGCGATCGCCGTCGAAGGCGAAGATCACCGCCGGCACGAGCCGGAAGATGCGCCGGAAGTGCTCGGCCGTGGTGGCGGTGCCGAGGGTCGCCACCGCGTAATCGATCCCCTCCTGATGCAGCCGCACGGTGTCCATGTAGCCTTCGACGACGATGAGGCGCGAGAGGTTGGTACGGGCGCGCCGCGCCTCGTACAGGCCGTAGAGCTCGCGCCCCTTGTGAAACAACACGGTCTCGGGCGAATTGAGGTATTTCGGCTCCCCCGCTTCGATGACCCGACCGCCGAAGGCAATCACCCGCCCGCGCGCATCGCGGATGGGGAACATGAGGCGGTCGCGGAAGCGATCGTAGTGGCGCTCGCCCTCGCGCGCCGTGCCGCGCTCGCGCTCGACGATGAGGCCGGCGTCGCTCAGCAGCCGGCGCTCG
>DASPPI010000073.1:0-17068 GCA_035625615.1 Steroidobacteraceae bacterium
CCAGGATAGACCCGGCACCAGCCAAGTCGGGCCGAAGGCTTTCGGCTGCGCACCTGCCGCAGCCAAGCATCCACCGCGGGACGAGAGACGCGGCGCTCGAGTTCTGCGCGCGGGGACTCCTGCATGGACCGGAAGCCGTGAGGCTGCACGAGCGGCGAGCTCGTCCCGCAGCCTCTCAGGCATATCGCATTCGGTCCTTCAGCTTTTCAGAGCAACATGCCACGCCGTCCGGCGACAAGTTGAATTTCAGCCCTACCTCGGTGGAGATGAGCTCGAAAGATCTAGAACGTCCGAAAACCGCCGGTATCCGGCTCGTCATGAGCGTAGCGTCGTCACCGTACGCCCGCGGATCGCGATTTCCGCGAGTCGGGGCACTAACAACCGTGCGGGGCGAAGCGCCCGCGAGTTTGCGGGCCGATGCAGGCCAGCAGGGAGAGTCACATGCGTCGGGTCTTGTACACAATTCTGTCTGCAGCCTCCATTGGCGTGGCGGCCGTCGTAGCGGCAGCTCCGCCCCAAACCATGTACCGCGTGACAATCCTCAATAACTCCGGCGCGCAAGCCAACAGCGTCAACGATCTCGGCGTGGTCGGCGGAAGCTACACGCTCGCCAACGGCGCGCTGCATGCCAGCCTCTGGGCGTTTGGCCAGCAGATCGACCTCGGCACACTCGGCAAAGGCGCCACGTTGAGCAGTAGGGTGCAATGGCCCGTCAAGAACCTCGTGGGCCTGATCTCGGGCATATCGCTGACCGACGCGGTCGATCCGAACCAGGAGGGCTGGAGTTGTGGATTCTTCCTCAACAATCCCAACTTCAACGTGTGCCTCGGATTTGTCTGGGATCCGCTCAGAGGCATGAGGCCGCTGCCGACGCTCGGCGGTACCAACGGCTTCGCGACCGGCACGAACAACCTGGGCCAGACCGTCGGCTGGGCGGAGAACACAGTGCACGATCCAACCTGCATCCCGCCGCAGGTGTTACAGTTCAAGCCGGTCGTCTGGGGTCTCGGGCGCGAGCAGGTGAGCGCACTGCCCCTCGTCGAGGGCGACACCTCCGGTGCGGCCACCGCAATCAATGACCGCGGTCAGGTCGTTGGAATCTCGGGGAGCTGTGGGTTCGCAGTCGGGGGACCGACTGCCGCTCACGCGGTAATCTGGGACAACGGTACGCTCATGGTGATCGTGAATCCGAACGGAGCACCGTACTGGAACACACCGATGATGATCAATGAGCGCGGCGACGTCGTTGGCTTCCTGGGCGTTCCCGGCGACGCCGCGGGCAACTTCACCCCGCCCTTCCTGTGGACCAGGCAGGACGGTCTCACGATTCTTCCCCTCATTTCGGGAGACATCGCAGGCGTCGCCACCAGTATCAACGAACGTCGTCAGGTGGTGGGCTATTCGAACGACGCGAACTTCAACTTTCATGCCTGGATCTGGCAGGACGGCGTCGTCAGCAATCTCAACGATCTGATTGAGCCCGGTTCCGGTCTGACCGGCCCGCTGCAGCTCGCCTTTGACATCAATGATTCGGGTGAAATAACCGGCAGCACGACCACCGGGGAGGCATTCCTGCTCACACCCGTCGGGGGTCCCCACCACTGACGCGCGGCCGGCTCTCCGATGCGAGGCCGGCTGCTGATGCAGGCTCGAGCGCGGATCACGACCGATGAGCCGCTGCGGCTCCTAGAGCGGATCGCGATGGCAGATCCGCGCTCGCGGCGTGTCGCGGCTTCTGCTGCCTGCGCGGCTTTCTACCGGCGGATCCGTGCGAGACAGTTCTCTCTGGTTGCTGGCCTGGTGGGCGTGTAGCGTAGCCTGGTATGAACGAAGTCCCCGGTCTGAGCCGTGCCGCTCTGCATCGTGCCCGTATCAGCCGGGACGCGCGCTTCGACGGCAAGTTCTTCATCGGGGTGATTACCACGGGCGTTTACTGCCGGCCCATCTGTCCATCCCCACAGAGCAAGAAATCCCATGTGCGCTACTACGTCACGGCAGCCGCGGCCGCGGCCGCCGGCTACCGTCCTTGCCGCCGCTGCCGACCGGAGGTAGCACCGGGCAGCCCGGCGTGGCTCGGGCCGCCGGCGGTGGTACGCCGGGCGCTGCGCCTGATTAACGAGGGCGCTCTCGACGACGAGTCGGTCGACCAGCTGGCGCTGCACCTCGGTATCGGATCGCGGCATCTCGACCGTCTGTTTGCCATGCACGTCGGAGTGTCGCCGATCGCCGTTGCCCAGACCCGCCGCTTGCATTTTGCGAAGCAGCTGCTCGATGAAACGAACCTGCCCATTACCCGGATCGCGATGACGGCGGGGTTCGGCAGTCTGCGTCGATTCAACGAGACCTATCGCGCCACCTTCCGTTGCACGCCACGAGCGACGCGCCGCCGCCGCGGTGATGCCGGCCGCAGTTCAGTGGACGACGAGGAGGTCTCGCTCACGCTCACCTACCGGCCGCCCTACGACTGGCACAGCCTGGCCGACTTTCTGCGACGCCACGCCATCAGAGGTGTCGAGCGCGTCGACTGCCGCGGCTACGCGCGAACCATACGGCTCGGCGAGGGCTGCGCGCGCATACTCGTCGCGCCCGTTGTTGGACAGCACGCGCTGCGGCTTCACGTATCCCGGGTGGAGCCCAAGGATTTGTTTGAGATCGCGACGACCGCGCGCCGGGTCTTCGATCTGACCGCGGATCCCGCTCCCATCGCCGAAGTCCTGTCGCATGATCCGATGCTGGCACGGCTGGTGACGCGGCATCCTGGACTCAGAGTGCCCGGCGTCTGGGACACGTTTGAATGTGCCGTGCGCGCCGTGCTCGGCCAGAACACTAGCGTCGCCGTCGCGCGCACCCTCGGCGAGCGGCTGGTGGAGCGTACGGGCGATCGCTTGAGCGATGCGGCCGATGAGTTGACGCATCTCTTCCCCTCGGCCGAGACGCTTGCGGGCGCGAGCCTGCAGGGTGTCGGCCTGACCCCGGCGAAGACAGCGGCATTACGTGCCTTAGCACGCGCGGTGCTCAATGGAGATCTGCAGCTCGCCGCACCGACGGATGCGCTCGTCGCGAGATTCTCACTCCTGCCGCGCGTCACCGATTGGGCGGGGCAATACGTGGCGATGCGTGCCCTGGCGGAGCCGGATGCTTTCCCCGCGAGCGATGCGGTCACGCGTCGTGTGATGGCGGCAGCGCGAACTCCGTTGTCGGGTGAAGCGCTGCAGCGGCGCGCCGAACGATGGCGGCCGTGGCGAAGCTACGCGACGCTGCACCTATGGCAACAGGCTGTCGACGCGCGTCAGCCTCGCTCCGGGGCAGTGAGACCGCGAACGGCGCGAGTGCTGCCCCTCTCGGCGCCGGACTGACGGGAGGGCGAGCGACGTTGCAATGTGTCTCATCTTGGCTTCGCAACCGGGGCGACGTGGATAAAGCCTTCGTGTGGATGGAGAAAGGCTATCAATTGCGGGATTCTGACTTCATTTTCAATGTCCGCTCACATCCCATGTTCGAAAAATTGCGCGGCGACGCTCGCTATAAAGCGCTGATGAGGAGAATGAATCTGCGGGAATGACGAGCTGGGGCCAGCGGCTTCTGTCAATAAACCGCCACCGGATGGACGATCGCTTTCGGGATCCTCATTAGCCACGCGCGGAGTGGCGCGCTTCTGGGCCGCTTGCGGAAGTTCCCGCCCGCCGCGGTGCGTCAACTTAATGCCCGGCTCATGCCCGATCTGCCGCAGCTAGAGCCGGCACGTTGAGCTGCAGGTAGGCGTTTGCGAGCGTCTCCTTAACGCACACCGGAAGGAGGCACTGGCGCTATCCCACAGCTGGCGACACAGGGACTCGGCTTTCCCTCTCAGGCGCTTGTGCGCCGCACGAACACCCTCCGGAGTAGAGAGATCCAGACCCAGTTTTCTAATGATAGCGGACTGAGTTTTTGCCAAGTCGCGTGGTTAGGCGCATCCTCGCTAATATTCCCCGGCGTGAAGTCGGGGCGAGACCTAGAAGAAGGCAGGCAAACGTGAGGAGAAACCCGTGCGCAGGATCTCTGTCATCGTTCTTTTAGCGGCGTCTTTGATCGGGGGATTCGCGATGGCCGCGGATCCGGTCGTCGGCTCATGGACACTGGACGTCGCGAAGTCGAAGTTCAGCCCGGGCCCTGCTCCGAAGGGCGCGACGCGCGTGTACACAGAATCAGCGAACGGCGTGTCGCTTGACGGCAAGACGGTCGCAGCCGATGGCAAGGAAGCCTCGATGCACGTAACGTACAAGGCCGACGGCAAGAGTTATCCGGTCACCGGCAACCCGGGCGCCGACAGCGTGACGCCAAAGTCTGTTGACGCCCGGACATGGGACTTTACGCTCACCAAGGACGGAAAGGTTGTTGGCACCGTGCATCGGGTCGTCTCAGCCGACGGCAAGACGCTGACGGTCCACAACAAGGGAACGCACAACGGCGCCCCCTACGACGACACCCTCGTCTTCACGCGGCAGTGAATGAAGGGCGGGCACCGGCGCTCGCGCGCAGCGCCTCGTGCCCGGCCACCTTGAGGGAAATGCGATCTACCTGACAGCAGCCTTGCAACTGTGGAGTCGCTGACGCGGCGAATGTCCGCCTCTGACCGCACTCGGGCAGATTCATCGGCAGCAAGGCCTCGGCGGCCAGGTAAGTCCGCGCCCGCGTGCCGAGTTCACGTACCAGCACTTCCCAGCGTGTACTTGTGTTCACTCCGGGTGCTCCAGCGGTACAGATCCTCGTCGCCGCAATGCGGGCACTTGATCGCAGCAAGTTGGTCGTCGGATTTACCCAAGGCTGGTTTGCTTCCTCCTTGTGTGAGCGCAATCGCAATGACGAGCCCGCACGACTTGTTCTTACACACCCAGCCGAGGTAGAGATCCCCTGGGACCATCTGATGCGGCACCCTGACGTCGACGTGGCGCAAGCCCGGTGACGTCACTGGCTTGCGTACAGGGGTTCGTAGGCTCTTGGATGGACGTTTAATTGCCACTGCTGCCTCTCCGCATAAGGATCGACACGAGCGACGTCATGCTACTTCGCTGTCGGCATGGCGAACTCCGCTCCCTTGGGCGTGCTCTCCGGCCAACGCTGCATGATGGATTTCTGCCGGGAATAGAAGCGCACACCTTCCTCGCCGTAGGCGTGCATGTCACCGAACAGGCTGCTCTTCCAGCCGCCGAAGCCATGCCACGCCATCGGCACCGGGATCGGGACGTTGATGCCCACCATGCCGACCTCGATGCGCCGGCCGAATTCGCGTGCGATGTGGCCGTCGCGCGTGTAGCAGGCTACACCGTTGGCCAGCGGGTGCGCGTTCACCAGCTGCACCGCGGCCGCGAAATCCGGCACGCGCACGCACGAGAGCACCGGGCCGAAGATCTCCTCGCGGTAGATGCGCATCGCAGGCTGGACGTGATCGAACAGCGTCGCGCCCAGCCAGAAGCCCCCCTCGTGGCCGCTCACGGTGAAGGGCGCGCCGGTGAGAGGATGGCGCCGGCCGTCGACCACCAGCCGTGCGCCGCTCGCGACTCCGTCGTCGATGTAGCCGCGGATGCGCTCGAGCGCCGCCCGCGTGACGAGCGGGCCCATCTCCGCCTCCGGCTGCAGCCCCGGGCCGATGCGCAGCCGGCGCGCCCGCTCGGCGAGTTGCGGCATGAGGCGCTCGGCGACGTCGCCCACCAGCACCGCCACCGATATCGCCATGCAGCGCTCGCCCGCCGAGCCGTAAGCGGCGCCGATCAACGCGTCCACGGCCTGCTCGAGATCGGCATCGGGCATGACGACCATGTGGTTCTTGGCGCCGCCGAGCGCCTGGACGCGCTTGCCTGCCGCGGCGCCGCGCTGGTAGAGGTAATGCGCGACCGCGGTTGAGCCGACGAAGCTCACGGCGCGCACCTGCGGGTGATCGAGCAGGGCGTCGACCGCCACCTTGTCGCCCTGCACCACGTTGAACACGCCGGCCGGCAGCCCCGCTTCGGCGAGCAGGCGCGCCATGAGGATCGAAGCAGACGGGTCGCGCTCGCTCGGCTTGAGCACGAAGCTGTTGCCGCAGGCGATGGCGAGCGGAAACATCCAGCAGGGCACCATGCACGGAAAGTTGAACGGCGTGATGCCCGCGACGACCCCCAGCGGCTGGCGCAGCGTCCAGTTGTCGATGCCGCTCGAGACCTGTTCGGTGTAGTCGCCCTTCAGCAGCTGCGCAATCCCGCAAGCGAACTCCACGATCTCGATGCCGCGCGTCACTTCTCCCTGCGCGTCCGAGAACACCTTGCCGTGCTCGCTAGTGATGAGCGCCGCGAGCGCGTCGCGCTGCGCGTTGAGGAGCGCGAGGAAGCGCGCCAGCACCCGGGCGCGGCGCACCGGCGGCGTGTCCGCCCAGGCGCGCCAGGCGGCCTGCGCGCTGGCCACCGCCGCGTCGACCTCCGCTGCGCCGGCCAGCACGAGCTCGCGCGTGGTGGCGCCGGTGGCCGGATTGAACACCGCCAGGCGCGCGCCGCCTGCGGTGGCCGCCTGCCCGCCGATCCAGTGCGGCACCAGCTCGCGAGGGTCGGAGTGCGCCGCCACGGCGCCCTGGGAGAGCGGGGAAACTGCCATGAGTCGATCATAGACCAGTTGCGTGCGGCCCCCCATACTTGCCCGCAAGCGATGGCTACGCAGCAGCTGTTTCCGACACTGGTGTATACGGCACGGCTGCGCTTCCGGGGCTGGCGGGCGCTCAATGCGCGCCTGCTGCGCGAATGCCGCCAGCTGCGCGCCGACGATGCGGCCGGCCGGCGCTGGTCGGCGCGCAATTACCCCGGCGGCTACACCTCTTATGGCTCGGCCCACCGCATGCAGCAGCTGTCCCCCACCTTCGCCGCGCTCGCGCGCCGGTTGGATCGCCATGTCGTGCGCTTCACCCGCACGTTGCAGATGGACCTGAGCCAGCGCACGCTGGTGATGACCGATTGCTGGGTCAACATCATGGGTCGCGGCGCGGCGCACGGACTGCACCTGCACCCGCTCGCCACCATCAGTGGCAGCTACTACGTGGCGGCTCCCGCTGGCGCCGCCGGCCTGAAATTCGAGGATCCACGGCTGGCGCGCTTCATGGCTGCGCCGCCACGGCGCAGTGACGCGCGCCGCGCCAACCGGCCCTGGGTGATATTTCCGGTGCGCGCCGGCGCGCTGCTGCTGTTCGAGAGTTGGTTGCGCCACGAGGTGGCGCCTCATTCCCGCGCGGCCGAGCGAGTGAGCATCAGTTTCAACTACAGCTGGTTCTAGGTGTCGCTCAACGGCGCCATGGGGGGCACGCGCGTCAACTTCCAGTCTCAGCGCGCGTTGCAAACGGTGAAGGAGTTCAAGGAGCTTTCGCGCGGCGGCGTGCTATGAGAAAACGTTCAGGAAGCGTTCAGCCGCAAGCGCTCAACGTTTCAGCGAAGGAGACCCCATGCGCCATCTGATCCGCGGCATCACGGCCGCCTGCCTGCTCGCCAGCCTGTCTTTGGCGGCGAACGCGGAGGTGTTCGTGTCGGTCAACATCGGCCCGCCGGCGCTGCCGGTCTATGTGGCGCCTCCCATGCCGGCGCCAGGCTATTACTGGACGCCGGGCTACTGGGCGTGGAATGGCTTCGGCTACTACTGGGTGCCCGGCACCTGGGTGCTCGCTCCCGGGCCCGGCCTGCTGTGGACGCCCGGCTACTGGGGCTGGAGCGCCGGCGTCTACCTCTGGCACGCCGGTTACTGGGGGCCGCACGTCGGCTTCTACGGCGGCATCAATTACGGCTTCGGCTATGGCGGAGTCGGCTACACCGGCGGCGCCTGGCAGAGTGGCCGGTTCGTCGCCAACACCACCGTCATCAACAACACGACGGTGATCAACAACACCACGATCAACCGCACGAGCTACAACGGCGGTACCGGCGGCGTCGCAGCGACTCCCACGCCTGCGGAAACGCGCTACGCCGAGGAGCGGCATGTCGGGATGTCGCAGGAGCAGCAGCAGCACGAAGTGGCCGCCTCGCGCGATACCACCATGCGCGCCTCCTACAACCACGGCGCCCCGCCCGTGGCCGCAACCGCCAAGCCCGGCGTCTTCTACGGCAAGGGTGTGATCGCGGCCACGCACGGGACTGCCGCCAGCCAGCCGGGGCACGCGCAGCGCGCCATGAACGAGCCCTATGCCGCGAGAGCCGGCGGTGGCCCACCTGGCCACTCCGGCGGTCAACCCGGCAGTCAAACCGGGCACTCCGCGGCTTCCTACAGTCATTCCGCCGGTCCGTCGGGGCAGCCGCATGGCGGCTACCCAGAGGGCTATCCTGCCGGTCACCCCGCTGGCGGAGCGGGTGGCGCCTATCCATCCGGTGGATCGGGTGGCCCGCATGGTGCCCCCGCCGGCCATCCCCAGGGACAGGGCCATGGTGGGGAACATCCGCAGCATGGTGGTGAGCATGAGGGCCGCGGCCGCTGAGGCCAGGGCTTCCCCGGCGCGGCTCGCGGCCTAACTGGAGCCGCCCGCCGGGCGCCACGCTGACGCTCGCGTCTTTTCGGAACCCAGTCGGCAGAAACCGCTGCCGGGGTCTGTCACCCTTTTTACCGTAAGTATTTGTTATGTGAACCCGTGTGGAGGGTCCATGCGAATCCTTCTGTGCTCCTTAGCAGCGTTCCTGGCCGGCTGCGTGGTGGAAATGCCGGCGCCGCAGGCTCCTCCTCCGGCAGCTCCGGAGCCCGCCGCTTACACGCCGCCCCCGCCGGCCCCCGAGCCCGCTCCGCCCCAGGCGGCCGTCAGCGTCTACGTCGAGCCCGCGGTGGCAGAGCCTGCCCCGATCGCCGTCGGCTGGGCACCGCCGCCCATGCTGGTGGAGGCGCCACCTCCCATGCCCTTCGCCGGTGCCGTCTGGGTCGGCGGCTACTGGATCTGGCAGGGCAACTGGGTATGGGCGCATGGCCACTGGATGGGCGCACCGCGTCCCGATTACGTCTGGGTCCACCCGTATTACGAGCACCGCGGCGGGACAGTGATCTTCGTCGACGGCTACTGGTCGGCGCCCGGGGTCGCATTCGTGCCGCCCCCGCCCGGGCTGCGCATGGTGGTCGAAACTCCGGCTCCCGGCGTCATCCCGGGGCCTGCGCCACTCGGACCCGAAGGCTGCTTCGTGCCGGCACCACCCGGCTCGCGTGCCGGCATCATCGTGCCTGCGCCAATCGGCACCGCTCCGGCAGTGGTCACCAGCGCCCCGCCCGTTGTGGCGGTCGGCATGCGCATCACCAACAACGTCACCAATGTAACCAACAACACCAACGTCACCAACATTACCAACATTACGCGGGTGACGAACGTGACCAACGTGACGATCATCGCTCCGGCGAGCGCCACTGCGAACGGCCGCCCCTGCAACACCTCGGTCCCGGCCGCACCGCACCTGGCGGCCGCGCGCCCGGCGGTGGTGCAGGCGCGCGCGCCCGAGCCGGTGAGCACCCGCCCGATCCCGACCTTTGTCCCCGGCAGCCGTCCGCCGGTGTTGCCGCATCCGCAGCCACAGACCTACGCCCGTGAGTCCCCGCCGCCACCTACCGCTGCGCCCGCGCTGGAAGCGCATGCGCGCGGCGAGCCGGTGCACGAGCCACAGGCCGCTCATTCGCCCGGCGAGCCGGCCCACGTGCCGGCGGGGGCGCGTCCGGCGGTGTCGCCGCCGCCCGCGCAGCCACATCCGGCCAGCAGCCGCCCGCCCGAGCATCCCGAGAACGCGAAGGCCGCGGCGCATCCCGACAACGGCAAGGGCTCGGCGCATCCGGAGAACGGCGAGCCGCACAAGCAGCCGAGCGCGCACGAGCAGGACAAGCACGAAAAGTCGGGCGAGTCCGCCGGCCGCTAGCACACCCCATCCCGCGGCCGCACGGCCGCGGGACGCCTCAGGCCAGCACGCGGCGCAGCCACGCGCCGATGTCGGCGACTTCCTGCGGGCACACGGCGTGAGGCATGGCGTACACGTGCCACTCCACGGCATAGCCGGCCGCCTGCAGCTGCCGGCAGGCCGCCTCACCGAGCGCCGGTGCCACGACGGGATCCTGCAAGCCGTGGGCGAGGAACACCGGCGTGGACTGATTGGCGGCGCCGCGTTCGGCGTCGAAGCGCCCCGACTGCAGCTGGTAGCACGACAGGCCCATGATGCCGGCGAGCCTCTCCGGGTAGCGCGTTCCGGTGAACAGCGCCAGCGCGCCTCCCTGCGAGAAGCCCGCCAGCACGATGCGCTCCGACCTGATGCCGCGTGCGTTCTGGCGCCGGATCAAATCCTCGATCAATCCCTGTGAGGCGCGGATCCCGCTTTCGTCCTCGGCGGCGCGACGGTCGATGGCGATGATGTCGTACCACGCACGCATCGCGTATCCGCCGTTGAGCGTCACCGGCCGGATCGGCGCATGCGGGAATATGAAGCGCAGCGCGCGCTCGGTGGGTCTCACGAGCTCGGGTACGATGGGCTCGAAGTCGTGACCGTCAGCTCCCAGCCCGTGCAGCCAGATCACCGCTGCTTCCGGCGCGCGGCCGGTCTCGATCTCCACTGCATCACGCGACACGGACGCCTCCCACGCTCTGCGCTGCGAACCCCTGCATGGTAGTGCAGCGCCGGCGGCGCGTGCGGAAAGATGCGGCTCAGTGGTGGTGGCCGCCCGGGCCGTGCACGTGGCCGTGCGCGAGTTCTTCCGCAGTGGCTGCGCGCACGCCGGCCACCTCGACCTCGAAGAAGAGAGTCTGGCCCGCGAGCGGGTGATTGCCGTCTAGCGTCACCATGTCGCCGCTCAAACGGGTTACCGTGACCGCACGCGTGCCCTGCGGGGTCTGTGTCTGCAGGCGCATCCCGACCTGCACGACCGCGATCCCCTTGAGCGCCCGGCGCGGCACGCGCTGCACCAGCTGCTGGTCGTAATCTCCGTAGCCGTCGGCCGGCGCGATCCGCACCTCGAGCCGGTCGCCGGTACTCCGTCCGGTCAGCTCGCGCTCGAGTCCCGGTATCAGGTTGCCGTGGCCATGCAGGTAGCAGAGCGGCTCACCCTGGGCCGAGCTGTCGATGACCTCGCCCGCTTCGTCCCTGAGCGTGTAATGAATGCTGACGACCTGGTCCTGAGTGATCATCATGCCATGCCTTCCGGCGAACACGCGCCGCGGGCGGCCGTCGGCTGCCGGGCGATGAACGCGCAGTGATGGGGCGCGAAGGATACCACTGCGGTCAGCCTGCGGGGCGCGCGGCGCAGCTGCGGCGCGCGCGGTCGATGGCGGCGATCAGTGCGCGGAAGCATTCCAGCAGGGGCAAATCGAGCCTGAGCGCGCGGGCCCGCTCGCAGGCGCAGCCGAGGGTCTCGTTCACTTCGAGCGGGCGGCCGGACTCGACGTCCTGGAGCGCCGACATGCGATGGCCGGGTACCTTGACGCGGTACTCCTCGCCCGCGCTCAGGATCATGGCCACCGCCTCGCTCTCGGACACTGTGCACAACGTCGCAGTGGGCAGCACGGCGCGGTCGGAGAGGGCGATGCCGAGCGCGCGCGCGAGCGTGCCCATCTCGCGCACCAGCCGCACCAGCAGCAGTGCCGAGTCCTCGTCCGCCAGGAACTTCCAGGTCAGCGCACGGGTTGTCACCGCCAGCGCCATGAGTCCCACCCACGCACAGAACTTCGACCACTCGAGCGTCTGGATCTCCGCGGTGGCGGCAGCGCGCACGCCGGAGCTCTCCAGTGCCGCCGCCAGGCGCTGCGCGCGCACGCTGTCCCCGCCGTCCGGCTCGCCCAGGTAGATGCCGACGTTGCGCGTGAACAGCACCTCGCCGCTTGCCAGCAGCTCGCCGCTGGTGTCGGCAACCGCCCCGAGCACACGGTCCTGGCCGAAGGCCTGCGCGAGCAGCTCGTTCTTCAGCGGCCCGTTCTGGATCGAGAGCGTGACGTCGAAGCGCGCGTGCGCGAGCGCCCGCAGCGCCGCGGCGGTGCCGGGGGTCTTCATCGCGACGATGAGCGCGCCGGCGCCCCTGAGCGAGCGCGGGTCGCGCAGTGTATGCACCGGCGTGGTGAACTGCGACAGCCCGGTGATGCTCAGTCCGTATTTCTCGAGGTGCGCGGCGCGCTCACCGCGCGCCAGCATCACGACGGCATGGCCGGCACGCGCCAGGTGGGCACCCACGATCGAGCCCATGGCGCCGGCGCCGAGTATGGCGAAATCGAAGTCGGGCATCGCAGCTGGCCCATGCGGAGCGTGCAGTCAGAGCGCCTCGGCGATGTCCTGCACGACACCGCTGTCGTGCGGCTTGGTTTCCGGGGGATAGCGCTTCAGCACCCGGCCGTCGCGGCCGATGAGGAACTTCTCGAAGTTCCAGCTGATGTCGCCGGCGATGCCGCTGTCGGGCGAGGTCAGGAAGCCGTAAACGGGGTGACGGTTGGGGCCGTTCACCTCGATCTTGGCGCTCAGCGGGAAACTGACGTCGTAGCGGCTGCGGCAGAATGCCGCGATCTCCGCCTCGCTTCCGGGTTCCTGCCCGGCGAACTGATTGCAGGGGAATCCCACTATGGTGAAGTCCTCCGCCGCCAGCTCGCGCTGCAGTTCCTCCAGCCCTTGGTACTGCGGCGTCAGGCCGCAGCGGCTGGCGACGTTGACGGCGAGCGTCACCTTGCCGCGCAGCGGTCCCAACAGGTCCGGCGTACCGTCGATCCCGGTGATCGCGATGTCGTAAAAGCCGCTCATATCGTGCACCCCAGCACCCGCGTCGCCGTTGTACGATACACCAGCGGCGGGCTTACCATCCGCGTCTGCACCTTTCGGGAGAGCCTCATGACCTCCGAGTCCGGCAAGGCGGAAAGCGCCAGAGTCATCGACACCCTCAAGCGTATCCTCGAGCTCGAGCTTGCGGGACTGGTGCGCTATCTGCATTACAGCTTCATGGTGTTCGGCCATAACCGCATCCCGATCGTCGCCTGGCTGCGCAGCCAGGCCGACGAATCGCAGGCGCACGCGGTGCTGGCGGGCGAGCAGATCACCAGCCTCGGTGGCCATCCCTCGCTGAAGATCGGCGCGCTGCTGGAAACGCACAAGCACAACGTTGACGAGATCCTGCGCGAGGCACTGGCTCACGAGCAGGAGGCGCTTGTTGAGTACCGCAAGCTGCTCGACCTGGTCGCCGGCCGCAACATCATGCTGGAGGAATATGCGCGCGCGCAGATCGCCGCCGAGGAGGCACACGCGGCGGAGATCGGCAAGATGCTGCGCAAGCCCGGCTCGATCACCTGAACCACGCGGCTGCCGCCGCGCGCCGTCTCCCTCCAACGACTGAGACACGGCTGCCCCATTCGGGCCGCCGCGAGTTGAATTCGGCCGGCAGTACCCCCATACCATGAAATCAGTCACTCCTCATTAGCGGAGCGTGCGTAGACTGCGCGCGCCTGACAGACCGGAGGAACCTTTATCATGGAATTGATCATCACCTCGCTGATCCTCGCGACGCTGCTGCTCGTGGGCCACCTGAGCGTGCTGGTGCGTGCCCGCCTGCGCGGGCTGAGGCAGGAGCACACCCGGCGCTGACGCGCCGCGCGCCACTACACTGCGGCAAACGCACCACCCGCGACGGGTCGTGCTCGACCGAGCCGACTGGCGCGGCGTTTTCGCTTTGCTTCCGGTCGGGCGTATGCTCGTGCTGTGAAGATCGTTGCGGTCACGAACATCAAGGGCGGCGTCGGCAAGACCACCACCGCGGTCAATCTCGCCTACCTGTGCGCCGCCGGCGGCTGCGCGACGCTGCTGTGGGATCTCGACTCCCAGGGCGGAGCGACCTATGCGCTGCGCGGCGAGGCGCAGGAGCGCGCGTCCGCCAAGAGACTCCTCGCCGGCAAGGTGGAGTTGCCGGAGCTGATCCTCGCCAGCGGCTACCGGGGCCTGGATCTGCTGCCGGCGGACTTCTCTTACCGCAACTTCGCGCTGCACATGGCCGAGCGCCGTCATCCGACCGAGCGGCTGCTGAAGATGAGCCGGGCACTGCGGGACATCTACGGCGCGCTGTTCCTCGACTGTCCGGCCGGGATCTCGCTGCTGTCGGAGAACGTGCTGCGTGCGGCCGACGTCGTGATCGTGCCGCTGGCGCCGACGCCGCTGTCGTTGCGAATGCTGGTGCAGCTGTGCGACTTCATCGTCGGCGAGGGCTGGACTGATCTGACGTTGCTGCCGTTCTTCTCCATGGTCGACCGGCGCCGTTCCCTGCACCAGGAGCTGATCACGTCCGCGCGGGCGCAGTTTCCGATGATCCTCGAGACCGAGGTGCCCAACTGGAGCGAGATCGAGCGTATGAGCGTGCGGCGCGCGCCGCTGCCGGCGTGCGCGCCCCGCAGCGATGCGGCACTCATCTATGCGGCACTATGGGCGGAGATTCGTGAGCGCATCGATCCAGCGCGGCGCGCCGTGCAGCCGCCGCGCGAGCCGCGCGAAGCCGCCGTCCGCCTGCACGCGCAGGGTTATGTGAAAAACTGAACCGGCCGCCGGCAATGCCGTGAAGTTCACCGTGCCGACCGTGGCCTGAGCGGCGCCGCAGACTCACGTGCTGCGGGCTGGGCGGTGCCCGCAACGCGGCTTTTCAGCGTACCGGCTGGGGCGCCAGCGCGGACGCCGCGGTGCTCGTTTCCGCCGCAGGGATGTCCTCCACCGGATAGCCGGCGGCGATCCACGCCTCCAGACCGCCGTGCAGCGGGCGCACGCGGTGGAAGCCGTGGTTCATCAACAACCGCGCCGCCTGCGCGGCGGAAGCTTCGTTCGGACAGGTGCAGTAGAAGACGATCTCGCGGTCGCGCGGCAGCTTCTCGACGTGACGCCCGACCTCCTGTATCGGCACGTGTAGCGCACCCGGAATCCGCCGCAGCTCGAGCGTCGTGGCGGTGATCGAGCGCACGTCGACGATCAGTGGCGCCGGCTCGTCGCGCATCCGCTCGTGCAGGTCCTGCACGTTGATGCGCGCCATGTCGATGGCCGCCCGGAAGCGCCGCCGCTCCCGCCACTTGAAGGCGACGTAAGCGCCCAGCAGCACCAGCAGGAGCGCGAGTGCCGCTCCGCCGACACCGGCGAGTCTCGGCAGCAGGCGCACGATCTGGGACTTCAGCAGCAGCCCGGCCAGCAGCGCCACGCCGATCCACAGCAGCGATCCGAGCGCGCTGAAGCCGGCGAACCGCGGCAGGCTCATGCGCGTCGCTCCGGCCAGCGGCGGCGCGATCATCGAGAGTCCCGGGATGAACTTGGCGAAGATCAGTGCCTTGGAGCCCCAGCGCTCGAAGCTCGTATGCGTCTGGCTGACGCAGATATCGGGCGTGAGCGAGATGCGGCACAGCAGGCGCATCACGCGCCCGCCATAGACGCGCCCGGCCACGTACCAGGCACAGTCGCCGATCAGGCAGGCGCCGAGCGCGAGCCCGCATACCGCCACGGCCGGCAGCTGCCCGTCCGCCGCCAGAGCGCCCGCGACGACGAGCGTCGGCAGCGCAGGCAAGGGCATTCCGAGCTGCTCGAACAGCACGTTCAAGAACACCACGCCGAGGCCGAAAGGAGCCGTCATCGGAGCGTGATCTTGCTCCGTGCGCGCGTTGCAGGAAATAACCCGTTGTGGGTATCAGCCGGGATACTTGCTGAAGATCGCCGTGATGGCCGCGTCGATGAGCTGTTGGGCTTCGGCGCCGCTCACGCCGGTGAGGTCCTGATCGGCCGAGGCAAGCCAGATCGGCTGATGGCTCTTCGCGTCGTAGAGAGCCACTGAGATGATGCCTGCGCGAGTGACGTAGGGCCCAGGCCAGCCCCAGGGGTACGGGTAGCCCCAGCCGTAGGGATAGCCCCAGCCGTAGGGATAGCCCCACCCGTAATACGGCCAGTTCACGACGTTGGTCGCGCCGATTCCGTAACCGACCAGGCAATCGGCGGTCCCCGGCGTGTCCTGGATGGGGCTCTTGAGGTGGGCGGCGATGGCCGCGCGCAGCCGCGTCTCGTTCAGGGGACTGGCAATGGTGCTGCGCAGCGGGCTGTCGGGCCGGAATGACCCGGCCCAGGCATAGGTTCCGCAGTGGACCGTGCCGATCAGCGCGGGATTTACGTCGGATCTCACATAGAGCGGATTGCACGCCACCAGCGTGCAGCCGATCAGCAGGGCAAGCGGGACGCGCGGCAGGTTGTTGAGCACGAACGTATCCTGGGCCGAGGTGCCGCGGCCTGCAAGCCGGGGCCTGGCGGCGGCTGTCATAACGCAGCGATGGACGAGCGGTTGACGGGCGCAGTCCGGGTCAGTTGGCGCAACCAGCCTTGATCTGCAGCCGGCGCCGCTGACGCACGGCGTATACACCGATCGCCATCCAGACGAGATTCATCGCGGCCGAAGGCAGCGCACCGTACCAGCCGCTGTTCACCACAAACCCGGCGGCGCCGAGGATATTCATCAGCTGATACGTGAGCGATTCCGCCCTGAGCTTGCCGGCCGACAACAGCGCGTAGGCAGCCAGGATAAGCACCGCACCGGTCCAGCCGATTATTTCGACGGCGAGTTTCATACGTCCCCTGATGCCGGGCGCCTCCGGCTCATGGCTCGTCCGCAGGATGGCGCGTGTCTAGGCGGCAATGGGCTCGATGAGTTCCGGTCCGTTGTTGCTCACCGAGTTGACACGCCGGCCGACCTCGTGTGCCACCATCAGTTCGGCCGGGTAAGGAGCGAGAACGGCGCGGGCTTCGTCGATCGTTCCGTACAGCCACGCCTCATGATCCGCGCGCCGCAGGATTGCCGGCATGCGGCGCGGATGGTTCCCGCTGTTATGTATGTCGGCCATCAGCTCGTTGGCCGGCATGGTGAAGTGCGCGCAGCTTTCCACCACGGTCCCGTCTTCCCTGACGCTCCGCTCCCACAGGCCTGCGAAACCGAACAGCTCCTGGTCGGCCAGTGTGATGAGGTAAGGCGCCTTGCGTCCCAGTGCGTCGAGATGCCATTCGTAGAAACCCGATGCCGGCTGGATGCAGCGCTGGCCACGCTTCCACGGCCCACGAAAGCTGGCCGCCGTTTCGCAGGTCTCGATGCGGGCATTGATGGT